>CAYQNQ010000017.1:0-17375 GCA_964418815.1 uncultured Hellea sp. | reverse complement strand
CCGAAGAAGACTGCGTCCAAAAAACCGGCAGTCGGAAAGAAACCGGCTCCGAGAAAAACAGTTTCGAAAAAAACCGTGGCCAAGAAACCCGCTGCAAAAACCACAGCAGCCAAACCCACAACGACAAAGACCGCAGTAACAAAGACCGCAGCAACAAAGACCGCAAAACCACCTGCCGTCCGGAAAAAACCCGCCAGCACCCCAGCAAAACCGGCCGCCAAAGCGAAGCTGGCTCCGAAAACTGTCATGCCCAAAGAAACCGTCTCTACACTGCGGGAGCATGTGGACGGGATCGTTTCCCGCCTTAAAGCGGCAGATACCCATACTCGCAAAAGCGTAAAATCTCTGGAAACCGCCTTTTCCGCTCTGGAAAAGCAGGTGCAATCCCACCAGAATATCGATCATGCGGCCCTGTCAAAGCAGGTTGAGCAACTGGCCTCCCACCTGACCCGAACCATTGACACAACCAAAAAGGATATCGCCGCAGACTTAAAATCAGCCATGGAAACACCGACGGCTGGCGGTCTGGAAGCCGCTATTGCCCGCAGCGAGCAAAAACTGTCGGAAACGGAGATGGCCCAGGCCAGAGCCCTGGCCAAAATCAATAAACACATCGCAGAGATGGCCCGGGTTATTGATGCCCGCTTTAGAAACCAGGAAGGCGTGACCCGCAACAACGAGGTCAAAATCTCTGAACTTCAGGATATGATGACCAGTCTCCAGTCGCAATCTTATGAGCGCATTCGGGTTGTAGAAAATTCGACGGCGGAAGCCATACGGAAAGTCGGCGACGAAGTCGTCGGCACGGCAGAAACATTTCAGTCACGGCTGGAATCCCAGAACGCAACCCTTCGCGAACGGGTTGAAGCCATTGCGGCGCGCACCCAGCAGGATTTCGACGAACAAAAAACAGATCTGTCCCGCCGTATGGAGAGCATTGAAGACAGCCAGAAAAACCAAAGCAATTACATAGACCGCTCCATCAGTAAGCTGGCCGCCCGTATCGACAGTCTGGAATTTGGCCTGACACAATCGACCGAGCAAATCATCGCGGATACAATGCCTGTGGTCGCAACGCCGCCGCCCATCCCGAAATCCAATTATATCAGCCCGGAAGATAATATAGTTTCGATCCCCGCGCCGGAATCCGAGAGGCCGTCACCCGAAGTGCCCGCCGATCCGGCCACTCATCCGGAACCTGCTGCCGATCCTTATGCCGTCCCGGAAATATACGCGGCGCCCACAGCCCCTGCGCCTGCCCCGACGGCTATGGCGCCGCAGACTGATGGGGGACAGCTTCAGGAATACAGCCCACAAATGGACATGGGCCAAACGAAAGCCCAGCATCAATATGTTGATCCTGCCCAGGCCGCTTATCCGCCGCAGACTCATCTGCAAAGTGATGGGCAATCAGCCTATAGTTATGATCCCTATCAGGCGGAAGCTCCGCTGGCCGAAACTGCGCCGCAATCTTATGACTACAGTCAGGCCGTAACTCAGGGACAGCCAATCGCATATGATCCCGAAAACCCGGATTTCGGCGGTATCGCCGACGATGAGCTGCCCTTTGACAACCCGGGTTACGGTGAGGCCGCCGCCGATGAAGGCTTAAGCCGCCCCGGCCATGTGAAGAAACTTAAGAAAAAGCCTAAGCGCAAAAAATCCGGCAAATCTTTGCTCAGCTCCGGCGCCTTGTCCAACCTGCCGATAACGCCGCGAAATCTGCGGGTAGCGGGACTGGCTCTCGCCGTTGCCGCTGTCGGATATCTTGGACTGCGCGGAGTCATGGGCTCCGGCGCTCCGGATCAACGCCCGCAGCTGCCCGTCGCCAGTCAACCGGGCGAAGTCTTTGAAGGAAACCCGCAGCAGGCCGCCATAACTCCTTCCAGCCAGATCAGCACCTCTGAGCCCATTGGCAGTTATAAAGATAATACGGCCGCCCTACCGGTCGCGAACGCAGCTCCGGGCAACCAAACCCTGCAGCAGGCCGCTGACGGCGGAAATGCTATCGCCCAATATCAATTAGGCGTATCCTATCTGGATGCCGGGCGGACGGCGGACGGGGTGAAATTTATTCGCGCCGCCGCCAATCAGGGACAGCCCGCTGCGCAGTACCGGCTGGCAAAACTATATGAAGCCGGCATCGGTGTTTCCGTTGACCCCGACATGGCCCGTCAGCTCACCGAAAGAGCCGCCCGCTCTGGGAACCGCATAGCTATGCATGATCTGGGTCTTTATTACGCCGAAGGCCGAGGGGGCGTTGACCGCAATCTGCAGACCGCCCTGTCCTGGTTTGAAAAAGCGGCGGAGCGCGGCGTTGTCGACAGTCAGTACAATTTGGGAATTCTGTTTGGCTCCACGCCGGAAATTCCAAAAGACCCGGTCGCGTCTTTTGTCTGGTTCTCCATCGCCGCGGCGCAAGGCGATCAATTTGCCGGCAATCAGCTGGAAGCGCTGGAAGCGCAATTGAGCGCGGATCAGCTCAAACAGGCCAAATCCCGCGTGGCCGGTTTCAAACCGGTATCCATTGATGACGCCTCAAACGGCATCTTCACTAAAGTACCCTGGTCCATGCCGGATGCCAGATCCTTTGTCCCGACCGCAAATCTCGTCCGGGAAGCGCAAACTTTGCTGGGAAGTCTCGGCTATAATGTCGGAACACCGGACGGCGATATGGGCCCTAAAACCCGAGCTGCGGTTAAAGCCTTTGAAAAAGCCAACGGCCTGCCGGAAACCGGCGTTGTCTCCGGGTCCCTCATTGATCGTCTCGAAGCCGCCGCTGGCGTTTAGCTCATCCGCGCGCTATGACGCGCCAATGGAACACTCGTCCATAACCATTTCGCTCGCCGAAACCGCCCAGGACATTGCGGCGGTCAAGTCTATCTTTATGGAATATCTGGAATTCATCGAAGATTTTCTTTGCCAGCCTCTGGATTTCCAGGGCACGGAAAAAGAGTTTTCAACATTTCCCGCCGTCTATGATTTTCTGCTTCTGGCTAAACTCGGCGGCACTCCGGTTGCCGCGTGCGGCGTCAAAGCCTTTACCCCCGAAATTGCCGAACTCAAACGGCTATTTGCCAGGCCCGAAGGCCGCGGCCATAATCTTGGGGAACGCCTGACAATTGCCAGCATGACGGAGTCCAAGAAACGGGGCTTTAAAGATATGTATCTCGACACGGATCCGGGTCTGAGCCACGCCCTGAAAATTTACCAAAAGCTCGGCTTTACAGATATCCCCCAATATTACGAAAATCCCATGGGCTGTTCCCTGTATATGAAAAAAACACTTTAGCCCCGGTTGCAAGCCTTCTCAAACCATGCCAGCTAGCGCCCATGAGTGGCGACGTCATGGAAAAAATGTGGGCCCTTGCGCCCGCTTTTGTGGAAGGGATCCCGCAAGGGAAAGCCCTCGGCATCAAGTTTATTTCTGTTGACCGCGGCAAGGCCACCTTCGCCCTGCCTTATTCCGCCAAAATTATCGGCGATCCGGCCAGCCGCGTTATCCACGGCGGGGCCATCACAACTCTGCTCGATCAGGTCAGCGGCATGGCTGTCGTATCTGCCATAGTCTCCGAAGAAAACAGCCTCAGTCAGGGGACTGGCTCTGTGGCAACGCTGGACCTTTCTATTGACTATTTACGGCCCGCCAAGCCCGGCGAAACCGTCATCGGATCGGCAACCTGTTACAAGACAACCCATCATATCGCCTTTGTCAGGGCCGTCGCCCATGACGGCGATATCAATGACCCGGTCGCCACCTGTCAGGCCACTTTTATGATCACGCGCAGCCCGCCGCCCAAAAAGGATAAAGGCGCGTGACCCAAGAGGAGCTCGAGCGCATATTATCCAAGATTCCCTATGCCGGCTTTATTGGCGTGGAGCCGATTATCATGGACGGGGATCTGATAATGGTCATGCGCTATAAGGAAAGCAATATTGGCAATCCATTCCTTCCTGCTCTGCACGGCGGCGTCATTGGCGGCTTTATGGAAGTCTCCGCCATTGCCGGTCTCATGTTCTCCGGCGATTATTCGAAAGTCCCGAAACCCATTGGTCTTAATGTGGGTTATCTTAGGAGCGGCAAACCGCAGGACACCTTTGCCCGCGCCAGTATCGTGCGTCAGGGCTCCCGCGTTGCCAATGTCCGCGTCGAAGCCTGGCAGGATGATATTGACAAGCCCATTGCGACGCTGATGGGCAATTACCTGACCGCCGGCTCAAAAGAGAAGTAATGGACGCGCCCCTGACGCGCGCCCGGGTTTTTGCGCAAAGCTGGCCGGTTATTATGGCCAATGCCGCCATCGGGCTGGCCGGAATTGTCGATACATTTGTCATTGGCCGCTACGCCGCCGGATCGGCCATGGCCGGTATGGGCGCCGGCGCAGCTATTTACGGCTTTATCTATTGGGGTTTTGGATTTCTGCGCATGACCACGGCGGGACTTTCGGCGCAGGCTGCGGGCGCCAGGGACGAGCAAGCCGTGCAGTCTCATCTGTTTCGGGCCGTGCCTTTAGGGCTTCTTATCGGATTGATTGTTCTGATTTTGCAATTCGCCATTCTCGGACTTGCGTTTCACTTTTATCAGGCGGATGCTTCGGTTGAGGCCGACGGGCAAATCTATATCCGCGCCCGGCTCTGGGGCCTGCCTGCTTATCTAGGGCTGATCGCGATAATGGGCTGGTTTATCGGTCTGGGGCGCGCCGGATACGCGCTGATAATGCAGCTCATATTTAACGGGCTGAATATTGTTCTTTCCTTCTGGTTTGTGGGCGGGCTGGGCTGGTCTCTTTTTGGCGTCGGTATTGCGACGGCCATTGCGGAGTGGGCCGGCCTTGCCGCCGGTATCGTTCTGGCGCTTAACGTCATTCGCCAGCGCGGCGGCCTGATTGAAGGGCTGCTGAGCCGGGCCAATCTACTGAGTATAAAAGCCCTCACCGCATTAGGCGAAGCCAATACCAATATTTTTATCCGGACCGCCGCTCTTACCTTTGCCTTTGCTTTTTTCTCCAATGCAGCCGCCATGCAAAGCGAAACCTTTCTGGCGGCCCACCATATACATTTGCAGCTGATCACGCTCTCCGCCTTTGTCCTCGACGGGTTTGCCAATACGGCCGAGGCCACAGCGGGGGCCGCTTACGGGGCGGGGTCGCGCAGCCGTTTCGACCGCGCCGTGCGCCTGACCACAGAATTTGCCTTCTTGTTCGGCCTCATATGCAGCCTGGTGATTTATGTATTTGGCGGCTGGGGCATTGAGATTCTCACCAAAGATACGGCCATTCAGGCCATGGCCAAAACCTATCTGCCATACTGCGCCGCCGTGCCGCTCATCGGCGCCGGGGCTTACCAAATGGACGGTATCTTTATCGGAACAACCCGAACCAAGGAAATGCGCAATGCGGGAATTGCCGCGCTGGCACTATACCTCCTTTTCCATTACGCCCTGCCGGATAGTCTGGGACCGCAGCGCATCTGGATCGCCTTTTGCGGATATTATCTTGCGCGCATCCTTACCCAGATGTTTTATTATCCGCGGATAAGGACGGCTATATGACGCGAAAATTCATGAATGAAAATCTGGATCTACCGGTTAGGGAATTACTGCCCATAATTCAAAACAGATTAATGCGCCATTCCAGGTATTTCGGCATCAAGGCCCTGCAAAGCCCAACCGATTTTTGGATTTACCAAGAAATTATTTTCGAGAACAAACCCGATGTGATTATCGAGGTTGGGAATTTTCACGGCGGCAGTACACTGGCACTGGCACATATGCTTGATGCTATGGATACGGGCCGCATAATTGCCATCGATATTGATCAGGAAAAAGTCGCCCCTCTCGCTCGAAAACACGAACGTATTTCCTGGCTTGAAGGCGACGCCATCGCGCTTTTTGATCGGGTTAAAAAAATGATCCGGCCCGGCGAGAGCGTAATGATCATCGAAGACAGCGCCCACACTTATGATCACACCCTGGCCGTGCTGAGACATTACGGAAACCTCGTGACCAATGGACAATATCTGATTGTTGAGGACACAATTTGTTACAACGGCCTCGATATTGGCCCAGAGCCGCCAAATGCCTTTGATGCCGTCAAAGAATTTCTGGACGAAAACGAAGCGTTCAAAGTAGACCGAACGAAAGAAAATTTGTTTCTGACCTGGAATCCCAATGGATATCTGGTTCGCGTGAAAGCATAAATATGGAAACTCTCGGCGCCCTCTCCCTGCTCCCGCCTGTCCTCGCCATTGTTCTGGCTATCGGAACGCGGCAGGTGTTTCTTTCTCTTTTGGCCGGAATCTGGCTGGGCTTTACCATTCTGGCGAAGTGGAATCCTCTTCAGGGGACTTTCAATACTCTGGAAGGCCTCGCCGGGGTTTTCTCCAGTAATTACAATACAAAGATTATCATTTTTACGCTGGTTGTCGGCGGATTGATTGCGCTGGTCCAGCGCTCTGGCGGGGTGGACGGCTTTGTCGCGCGTATCCTCTCTTATCTGGAAAAAGAAACCGGCAAAGCCGCAGACCGGGGACAGCGCAAAAAAGTAGAGCTGCTCGCCTTCGCGACCGGCATGGTTCTGTTTATTGAAAGCAATATTTCCATCCTGACCGTTGGCACGCTTTACCGGCCTGTCTTTGACAAGCTGAAAATCCCCCGAGAAAAGCTCGCCTATATCGCAGATAGTTCATCGGCGCCGTCCTGTATATTGCTGCCGCTCAATGCCTGGGGGGCTTATATTATTGCCGAAATGGCGAAACGCGGCGTCGAGGGCGGATTTCCTGAACTGTTCAAAGCGCTGGCTTATAATTTCTATCCCATGCTGGTCATCGTCATCATGCTCTATGTGATCCTGTCAGGCCGAGATATTGGCGAGATGAAAACGGCAGAAATTCGCGCCCGCGAAACCGGCAAACTCCTGCGCGACGGGGCCAAGCCTGTGGTCAGCGACGAGGCGACAGCTATGCCCATGATTGAAGGGGCCACTCCCCGAGCCCGCAATATGATTGTCCCGTTGTTCTTTTTGGTCGCTTTGGTTCCGACCTTTTTGATTATGACGGGCTGGGAGGCCGGCGGAGGCGATTTGATGCTGGCCCTTCGCAGCGGCTCCGGCGGGACGTCGATTTTATATGCCAGCAGTTTTGCCTGTATTATCGCGGCGCTAATGTACAAATTATCGGGAACCCTGCGGATCAGAGAAAGCTTCGACGCCTTCATGAAAGGCATGGCGGCCATGCTGCCTTTAGCCATATTGATGGTGCTGGCCTTTGCCATCGGGGATATCTGTGACGATCTGGGCACAGGTCAATATGTGGCCGATACAGCCTCCGGCTTTATCTCCCCGGCGCTTGTGCCGGCGCTCATTTTCCTAATCGCCTGTTTTATCGCTTTTAGTACGGGGACGAGCTGGGGCACATTTGCGATCATGCTGGGGATTGCAATCCCTCTGGCCAATGGCATGGGCACAAATATGAGCCTGGCTATTGGCGCCGTACTGGGCGGTGGTATCTTCGGCGATCACTGCTCGCCCACATCAGACACCTCTGTCATTTCGTCCATGGCGAGCGCCAGCGACCATATCGACCATATCCGCACGCAGCTCCCCTACGCGCTCATCGGCGGCGCGATCACGGTTATACTCTATCTCATCCTTGGGTTTCTGGGCGCGTAAACGAAATAGAAACCAAGATATTTGCCCATTCGTTAAACATCCCTTTCAACGGCTTCGAAAGCTTAATGTTGTATAAACCAGCCAAATGAGGGCGCAATATAAAGGCGAACTGGGCTGGGAAAATGAAAAAATATGCTCCACATAAATTCAGGCAATTGCTTGAAGATAAAAAAGGGTCGTTTGGCATAATGGCAGCTGTCACCAGTTTGATGCTGGTCATGTCCGTCGGCGTTTCAATGGAACTTATGCGCATTCAGGCGTCCAAGGCGAAGCTGCAAAATCTTACCGATAATATGGGGCTCACCGCCGCCGTATATATTCGCGACAATCAAACACCCCCCACATCAAGCCAGCAGGGATTTGCAGCAGGGACCAATTACACCGTTGAAGATTTAAATGCCGGTCAATCAATTCCCAACGTCACAGGTTTTTTTACGGTCCACTACAATGACGAATTAGGCCAGGCCGAAACCAAGTTTAACGGTAAAATTCAGACCGCCTTTTTGTCGGCCTTTCACAAACCCGATGTAGATGTGGAAACCAAATCCAGCATTCAATATCCACAATCCGCACAATCCGCTGTCAGCGTTGCGCTCATCGTGGATAACTCTGGCTCCATGGCCTGGGATGACAAGCCGAGATTAAATGGTTCACGCCAGTCCGGCACAATCACCCGTATTGAAGGTCTTATTCAAACGGCCACAACATTTAACCAAAATCTTGAGGCCGAGATTCTGGAAAGTAGTTCAAACTCGCAGGAAAATTATTTGAGACTGGGTATGATCCCTTACAATTCTCAAGTGGTGACCAATCGCGTGTCAGACATTGACTGGGGCGTTCTTGATACGGGCGACATCGATGACCTGGATGCCAATGGCGGCACAGATTCTCGCGGGCCTTTGACCCTGGCAAAGACCTGGATGAACGGCGAAAACGATATTCATGAGCAGGAAAACGGTATTGACGATCCTAAAAGATATGTCGTTTTGATGTCGGACGGGGCGAACAATGAAGAATGGGTCTGTGACTGGCAAAACCGAAACAGAACCCGTTTGTGGCGCAAGTGGAACGGTTTCAAATATGAGTATAGAGTTCAGCGTAGACGTCCGGGGTCCGGCTGGGTGCAAGGCATTGCTTATAATTGCCAAGTAGAAAACATGTCTAACGCCGACAGTCTGAACCTGTGTACACAGCTTAAAAATGACGGTGTCGAGATTTTCACCATCGGATTTGCTCTGGAGCCGGGGATATATTATGCGGATTGGCCGAACAGCTATGCGACACAGGAAATTCCGCAAACTGTCACAGATTCGGCTTATGGGTTTCTAAGCGCTTGTGCCAGTTCCGAGGAGCATTTCATCACGGCTGAAGACTCGGCTGAGCTAGACGATGCATTTGAAAAAATTGGCGAAAAGATCGTGGAAGACACGATAAGAATCGCGAAGTAAACGGGGCGCAATCATGGTATTTTGGTCAGTATTATATCTTATCATCGGAACCACCATCTATCTGTTGGTATTCAAACGGGATTTTATGGTGGTTTCTAACCGGCGCGCGCCAAAGTTTTTTCTGGCCGCCGTTTGCCTGTTCAGCGTCTTTTTTCTGGCGCTAACCCAGGGACATCTGGACTGGATGATTTACGCTTAATTTTGCCTCTGTCCGGCTACATGCCGGGCTTGGCGTCTGCCATGAGTTTTTCGTTTTCGTCCATGTCGGGCTTCCCATCCGCCGATAGCAGAACCGATATCCAGCGGGTTGCGCCGAACTGAGCAAAGATGATCATCATGATCACCGTCAAAGGCGCTGAAAGAAACGCGCCCACACCGCCCCAGAGCGATGTCCACATAGCCAGCGCTAAAATCACCACCAGTGACGACATGTTCATGCTATCGCCCATCATTTTCGGCTGAATCGTATTATTGATAATAAACTGAACGAGGAAGAGCCCGCCAAACAAACCGCCAACTTTCCCGAGAGTTTCGAACTGTACAATAGCGAATAAAATCGGAAATACGACGGCCAGAATTCCGCCCACGATCGGAATAAAGTTTAGAATGAAAATCACCATGGCCCAGAACAGCGCGTTATCAAGACCAAAGGCGACCATGACCGCATAGGACAGAATAGTCTGCAAAAGGCTCATCAGAGTCTGCACACCGACATATTTTTCAACGCTAACTCGAATACGCTCCAGAACTTTAGTTGCTTTGGCCCGCTTGTTTAAATCGGGCCAGAGATCATCTACCCGTTTACGAAATCCATTCTGGGCCACAAACAGAAAGGCCACATAGGTCGCGATTAAAAAGAAATTTTGTAAGACACTGGACACGGAGCCCATAAAACCAAGCATGCCGGATTGAATTTTCCCGGCCAGATTAAGCCGCTCATTCAAACCTTCGGAGGTCAAATCTACATTACTGCTGACCCATTCTGACTTTGACAGAAAGCCGCTAAAATTTGCGAAAATTTCATTGATACGAGCCGCGTATTTATCGCTGTCTTCAGCTATGGAAAATCCGGTATCGGCAATAATAACCACAACGCCGATCAGGCCCATAAACACAATCAGCAGGGCAATAGTCAGCGCAAGCCAGTAAGGCACTTTCGATGAAAGGCCGTCAATCCACTGCGCGAACGCGTCAATCACCAGCCAGATAAATATGGCCAGCGCAAAGGGCGCCAGCAAGCTTTGTGTTGCATGGAGGCTGTAAACGGCGAGCACGAAACAGATAAACAAAAGGCAGGCCCGAACCGTATTATCGGCCAGATAGTCTGTGGTCTTTTTGTTGTCATTCATAGCGACTGTTTCCCCCATATTGCCAAATCAGATGGCAGAACTTATCACACCCATAACCTATAGGGGGATTCCCATGAGCACAATCTTTATTGGAAAAGATACGGACGGAAAACAGCAGGAACTTCTGCTCGGCAAGGCCAACCGCCACGGTCTGGTCGCCGGGGCCACCGGGACAGGCAAAACCGTGACCTTGCAGATCCTCTCCGAAGGCTTTTCCAAAGCGGGCGTGCCCGTCTTTGCCGCGGATGTAAAAGGGGATCTGTCCGGGATTTCGCAAAGCGGCTCAGCCGAGCACAAGCTCCATGACAAGCTTATCTCCCGGGCGGAAAAAATCGGTCTGGAGCCTTATGAATATTCCGACATGCCGACCGTTTTCTGGGATCTGAACGGCGAGCGCGGCCATCCCGTTCGCACGACCATTACGGAAATGGGCCCCATGTTGCTTTCCCGCCTCATGGATCTGACGGACACGCAGGAAGGCATAATGAATATCGCCTTTGACGTGGCCGAAGATAATGACTGGCCGCTGATTGATCTGAAAGATTTGAAAGCCGCTTTGCATTTTGTCTCGGAAAACCGGGACATATTAATCCTGGATTACGGCAATATCACAACACAGTCCGTGGGCGCGATTGTGCGCGGCCTGCTGGTACTCGAGCGCGAAGGCGCCGATGAGTTTTTCGGAGAGCCGGCGCTCAAGCTCAAGGATTTGATGCGGGTTCATGAAAACGGCCGCGGCTTTGTCAATATTCTTGCGGCGGACAAGCTCATCAACTCGCCTCGTCTCTATTCCACATTTCTGCTCTGGCTTATGAGCGAGCTATTTGAAGAGCTGCCGGAAGTGGGCGATCCGGACAAGCCCAAAATGGCATTTTTCTTTGACGAGGCCCATCTGGTTTTTGATGAAAGCCCCAAGGCCCTGGTGGATAAAATTACCCAGGTGGCGCGGCTCATCCGCTCCAAAGGCGTCTCTGTCTGGTTTGTCACCCAGAACCCGGCGGATATTCCCGATGATGTTCTGGGCCAGATCGGAAATAGAATTCAGCACGCTCTGCGCGGCTATACGCCCAAAGAGCAAAAGGCCATTAAAGCCAGCGCTTCCGCCTTTCGGCCCAACCCGTCCTTTGACACCAAATCCGTCATAACCGAGCTTGGCGTCGGCGAGGCGCTTGTCTCCGTGCTTGACGAAAAAGGGCGGCCGCAAGTGGTTGGCCAGACACTCATTCGTCCGCCCGCCTCCCGTCTCGGCCCGGCCAATGATAAAGAGCGCAAAGCGGTTATGGCCGAAAGCCCGGTCAAAGGGGTTTATGACGAACTGGTCGACCGCAAGAGCGCCTATGAAATCCTGACCAAAAAACGCACCGAGGCTAGAGCCGCTCAGGAAAAAGCCGCCGCCGAAGAAGCCAAGGCCGCGAAAAAGAAATCCTCATCGAAAAAGACCACGTCCAAGAAAAAGACCACATCCTCCCGTTCGCGCCGCAAAAGCACGGTGCGAAAGGGCATGGAGCAAGGGGCCCAGCAAATCGCCTATGAAGTCGGTAAATCCATTTTCGGCGTCACCGGCGGCCGGATTATTCGCGGCATTCTCGGCGGTATGATGCGGCGGTAGAAATTTCGCCCTTGTGAGTTTCCTGTCAGCTTCTTGTCAGTTAGCTTGTGTATAAGCCGCGCGGGACAGGCTTAAAAAAGGTAAGCGCAGATGCGGCTATTACTTGTAGAAGACGATCAACATCTCGGGAATTCCATCCACCGGGCCATCAAGTCTGAAGGCTATGCCTGTGACTGGGTGATGTCCTGTCATGATGCCCGTCTGGCTGTCACGGACGCGGAGTTTGATTTAATTGTGCTCGATTGGAACCTGCCCGACGGCACCGGGCCAAGCTGGCTGCAGGAACGGCGGCAAAACGGGCTGACCAGCCCCTGCCTGATGCTGACCGCCCGGACCACGCTTCTGGACAAGGTTCAGGGACTGGACGCCGGCGCCGATGATTATCTGACCAAGCCCTTTGATCTGGACGAGTTGTTTGCCCGCATCAGAGCGCTTTTGCGCCGCCGCACAGTAGCCCCGACCTCGACCGTTACCTTGGGCGATATTGTCATTAACGCGGCGGCCTCGACCGTGGCCGTCAAAGGTCATCCCGTGGATTTGACCAAAGCCGAATTTGATCTATTGGTGTGCCTGTCGGAGAAAAAGGGCCAATTCGTGAATAAGACACAGCTTGAGAACGCGCTTTATGACTGGGACAGCGCTGTGACTCCCAATGCCATCGAAGTTCTCATCTCCCGCCTGCGTAAAAAAATCGGCAGTGACTATATTCAGACCAAGCGCGGCTTTGGCTATAAGCTCGAGATCGATCACTAATGTCCCTGAAAGCCCGTATCACTCTGGCGGCGCTCTTACTGGCGCTCGCGGTTCTGTTTGGCGCCTATTACAACAGCTTTAAAGACGTTGAGACTTATGACGAGAGTTACAAATTTTCTCACATGGACGGCCAGTCCCTGATTCTGGCTGAATTGTGGGAAGCGGCCGGCGGGTGCGACGACGCCATGCAGCCGGAGCTAAACGGTTTAACGGAAGATTTTTTCGGCTTCACAGGACTGGCTTACCGCATCGAATGCAAGGATAATGAATTTTCCGCTGAAAGCGCGGTCTTTCCAAAGTTTGAAGACCCCATTCCCGATGACGCTGATTATTATGACACCAAACCCGATGAAGACGGCGATGACTGGCTGATCATAAACCGGGAGACGAAGTCTGCCCGAGTCCAGGTCGGCATGGCCAGCGAATTCAAGATGACATTCTGGGCGTTTATCAAAACCCGGGATTTTCTGATTATATTGGGCGGCATTCTTCTGGGGGCGATCCTGCTTTATTTTATCATGGGCTGGCTGCTAGGTCCCATCCGGAAACTTGGCAAGGCCGCTGAAGGGCCGGATCTGGAGCTGCAGACTCTCCGCAGCCCGCCAGAGCTGATGCCCCTGAAAAATCTACTGCTCGGCTTTAAAGATCGGCAGGCCTCCCACGAAAAGATTAAATCCGGCCAGCTCGACAAAGAACGCTATTTTACGGCCAATGCCGCCCATGAGCTGCTAACGCCGCTTTCGGCCATCAAAACCGAAGTGCAGCTGCAGCAAAGGCTGGTTGAGGACGACGACATGAAATCCTGGCTGGGCGATCTGCTGACCCGGGTCAACCGGGCAACCCATACGGTGGACCAGCTAATGACTCTGGCCCGCCTGGACCCGGATAAAACACCGGGCGATAAAGCCCCTATAGATATCGGCATGCTCATGGGCGAAATCACCGAAGACTATACGGACCGCATGTCCCGGAAATTTGTGACCATCACGCAGGTCCTGAGCGAAAATAATACAGTTCTGGCCTATCCGGGCCTGATTGAAACCCTGCTGCGAAACCTTATCAGTAATGCGGTTAAATACACGCCGGTTGAGGGCAAGATTGAAATGCGGACCAAAACCAATAATGGCTGGCTCGATATTTCCGTGTTCAATACCTGCGAGCGCTTGCCCGAATATCTGGTCGACCAGATGTTTGACCGGTTCGTGCGCGGACCTCACGAAGTAGAAACCGGCAGCGGGCTTGGGCTGGCGATATCCAAACGGATTGCCGATCTTCACAGCGCGGAATTGAAGCCCGAAGTCAGCCCTGAAAAAGAATCCCTAAGCTTTTCTTTTAGCCTGCCGCTTGCTTAAGGATAATAAGGCGCTAAAAGCCCCCTATGTTATCTAAGCAAAAATGCGATCCTGTAGAATTTGCGCAGGAATTAATCCGCAAGCCCTCTGTCACGCCTGTCGATGCGGGCGCTCTGGATGTGCTGCAAAACCATCTGCAAGGACTTGGTTTTACCTGTACGCGCTATCCCTTTGGAGAGGGCGAAGAGCGGGTGGATAATCTTTATGCGCGGCTGGGAACGGCGGCGCCGAATTTCTGTTTTGCCGGTCATACCGATGTGGTGCCCGTGGGCGATGAGGCCAAGTGGGACAGCGCTCCCTTTGAGGCATCGCTCCGGCAAGGTCATCTTATTGGCCGGGGAGCAGCGGATATGAAGGGCGCCATCGCTGCCTTCATCGCCGCACTGACCAATCTTCTCCAGTCCGGCTGGTCGCCCAAAGGCTCTATCAGTTTTCTAATCACGGGCGACGAAGAAGGCGCGGCCATAAACGGCACGGACAAGCTTCTTAAAGCCATCATCGCCGCCGGCGAAGTTATTGACCACTGTCTGGTTGGAGAGCCGACCAATCCGAACGCCCTTGGTGATATGATTAAAAACGGACGGCGCGGCTCGCTCAATGCCAAGCTCACCGTCAAAGGCAAACAAGGCCATGTGGCTTATCCCCACCGGGCCAATAGCCCCGTGCCGCCGCTCATGGACCTGCTGGCACAATTAAAAAACTGGCATCTGGATGACGGCAATGAATTTTTCCAGCCGTCCAATCTGGAAGTCACCTCCATCGACGTGGCCAATACGGCCCATAATGTGATCCCGGAAACCGCCCGGGCCATGTTCAATATTCGCTTTAACACAGAGCACCGCGGCGATGATCTTAAGGCCCATATCCGCGCGCTGGTCAGTGATGTGGCGTCCGAACATAAAATAGAAATCGAGGCCGATCTGGCCGTCACGGGCGAGGCCTTTCTGACGGACCCCAATAATTTTACGGATACGCTGCAGCAGACGGTAAAAGACGTCACCGGACGGCGGCCCGAACTTTCCACCTCCGGCGGAACTTCCGATGCCCGCTATATCACCCATTATGCGCCGGTTGTCGAATTCGGCCTTGTCGGCGCGACCATGCATCAAGTTAATGAACGGGTTGCCGTGGCTGATATTTATACGCTGACGGAGATTTATAAGCTCCTGCTTGAACGGTATTTTGCATGAATCTGGCGCGGCTGTTTTCCGGCTGTTTCAAGGCGCTCGGCCGCGATACCCATTGGCCGGATTATTTCGATCTGTCGACAAAAGGGTTTCGCCAGTCTTTTTTGACCATTCCGCTTTCCCTGCCGTTTTTCTATGTCTGCGCCGCCGCCCTGCACAAACAGCAAGTGGCGGTTCTGTCTCAAAGCCCGGAAGCCCCCGCCGTCATGCCCGGCCTCATATCGCCCGCACCGTTCGTTCTGATATTTCTGACCTTCGGGTTTTCCTTTTCGGCGCTCGCCTATTTCCTTGCGCGCATGTTTCAAAAAGACGAAGTTTTCAAGTCCTGGGTCGTCGTCCGCCATTGGACGTTTTTCTTTCTGGCCTTCATTGTCAGCGTCTTGCTCGGCGCAAGCTATCTGGGCGTCATTCCGTTCGCCTTTGTCTTGCCTTTTATATTTATGATCTATCTGGGGACTTTGGCCGTGGATATCCGCTACGCGCAAAAAATCGCCGGATTTGAATGGGGCGCCGCCATTCTCGCGGGCTGTATGATTACGGCCCTCGGACTAATGGTTGTTTTAATCGGCGTAAACGGATTGGCCGGTTAGCGGCAATTGGCGGGAACAGCCGCCAGAATATCCAGAAGACGCGCCTCGGCGATTTTATCATTAACGGGTTTGGAAACGGTCGTGCGTTTCCATTTCATGACCCAGACTTCCTCCTCAGAATCCCAGGCCGTATTAAAGGCGATATCGTCATCCTCCGTGCGGATCACCATGCGGATGAGCCGTTCGTCTTTGCTGCCAAGGGACGCGGCCGTCTCGTGGGCGGAGACGTCCGCCGCCGCAAAAGTGGTGAGCGCGCCGCCGCCGTAATCCAGGTCAAACTTGCAGACCTTGCCCTCGCTGCCGCCAAAATTTGTACGCCGGAACATGCCTTCACGCACGCCGTTTGATTCCGTTTTCTCCATTTTGAAAAGCGCCGGAAACGCGGCATCGGCCAATGTGCCCAGATTTTGCGGATTGGTGGCCGGAATAACTAGGCGGTTGAGTACATTACTGGCGCCGTCCTTTATGGCGCCCGCGCCGCCTCCCACCTTATCGGCCACAGCCCCGGCCGCATCTGATATCACTTCCACCGGTTTGGTCACGGCTTTATAAATACCGTATCCGCCGCCCAGAAATGCCAGGGTCACAACTGCAATCGCCACCCATTTAATGGCCCCGAAAGCGTTATTGGCAACTTCCGCCGTCGTGCCGACTTTATCGGCGAGCTCGGCCGTCTTTTTTGCGCCGGCAACGACTTTGCCTTTTGTGGTTTCAGGTTTTGGCTCGTCTTCAGGTGTATCCGTCATCTCTCTTCCCACAATTCAGAATTAGACTATCACTCATACCGAACCCGGGTCAAATAAAGACCTTCCGGCGGGGCGACCGGGCCGCACCGGGTCCGGTCACAGGCCTCAAGGGCATTTTTCATATCTGCCTTTGTCCAGTTGCTGCGGCCAACTTCATTGAGCGTTCCGGCAATAGAGCGGACCTGTTTGTGCAAAAAACTGCGCGCCCGTACTTTGATGTGGACCTCGTCCGAGGCCTGATAAACCGTCACCTCGTCCAGGGTTCTAACCGGGGATTTGGCCTGACATTCCGTAGCCCGAAACGTGGTGAAATCATGCTGCCCAATTAAGACCTGCCCGGCCGCGTGCATGGCATCCGCATCAAGCTTATAGGGCACACGCCAGACCCGGCCAACATCCAGCGCGAGGCGCGGGCGGCGCGGCAGAATGCGGTAAAGATATTCGCGCTCTACGGCGTCAAAGCGGGCGTTAAAATCATCAGCCACTTTTTCGGCGTTTAAAATGGAAACCGGGTGATCGCCCAGATGAAAGTTCAGGGCGTCGCGCACCTTGTCAGCCCGCAGGTCTTTGGCGAGATCCACATGGGCGGCCTGCGCCAGCGCGTGAACGCCCGCATCTGTTCGCCCCGCCCCGTAAACGCTTGAAGGTTCTCCGTTTAATCCTTCAACGGCCGC
>CAYQNQ010000016.1:0-22174 GCA_964418815.1 uncultured Hellea sp. | reverse complement strand
ATGCCGCCCGTCCGCCATTCCATACGTTTGAGTTTGTCGCAATTCATCGTACTCACATCACCCTGAAAACGTTCGGGGAGCGGATGAGGGCTACCTGAAATCTTTTGCAGCGGCGCTAAAATATCGGCGCGGTCAACCACAAAATCCATAGCATTAAAAATTCCGCCGGCGACACGAATGTGATCTGCGCTGATGAGTTTCAATACAGCGCGGCCGACATCTTCGCCGTGGATGAAACAGCGGGCACTTGGTTTGATCGGGTTTCCTTTGAGATAGGCTCTAAACAGCGCGTCCCAATTATTCACGCGGCCCTGCCCGGCCGGCCCGTAAACATGGGCCAGCCTCAGCGAGGCCGCGCCGAAATCAGCCGTTATCATGGCCCCCAGAACTTTCTCGGTTTCAGCTTTGATGCGGGCATAAAAACCTATGGGATCAACTTGATCCTCTTCGTAGAAATGCGACCCGTCCAGAGGCCGCCCATAGACTTTCATATCCGAAAGAAAAACGGCGCGCTTAACGCCCGATTTCTTAGCTTGTTTAAATAAGGCGAGTGTGCCCGCCAGATTTTTGAGCGCGAAGTTTTTCTTGTCTGATAAGTCTCGATCAATGGCCGAGTGGACGAAATTCGACGCCCCGTCAAAGACCGATCTATAATCAAAATTCTGCCCGAGTTCCGACTGAATAAACCTGACGGGCGACGAAAAATACCCGGGGCTATGAGCGCTCCTGCCCAGAACAATAATATCATGTCCCTCGGATAAAAGCCGTTCAACGATGAACCGCCCGACGAAGCCGGTGCCGCCGGATATAATTGTTTTAGGTATCAGTAGACCCGTTTCTTGGGCTTAATATAATCGATCTCGTCCGTCATGGTGTACTCATGCACCGGGCGGTAGTCGATTTTCACTTTGCCGCTGTCCAGGTCACAATAGGCCAGCGTGTGTTTCATCCATTTTTTGTCATCCCGCTCAGGATAGTCTTCATGGGCGTGCGCGCCGCGACTTTCCTTGCGATTACTGGCGGAGTTCACGGTGACCAGCGCATTGGCAACCAGATTTTCCAGTTCAAGGGTTTCGACCAGATCTGTATTCCAGATCATGGTGCGATCTGATACTTTCAAGTCCTGAAGCAGAGCATGAATATCCTTAACTTTTTCAACGCCCGCGGCCAGACTTTCCTCCGTCCGGAAAACCGCGCAATGCTCCTGCATAGTCCTTTGAAGCTTATCCCGGATCACTGCTGTTGAAGTTCCGCCATTGGCGTTTCGCGCCTTATCCAGACGGGCCAGATGGGCTTCACCTGCATCTTTAGGCAGCTCCGGCTGGGCCGCATTAGGTTTCAGCGTTTTACCCAGCTGAATACCGGCCGCCCGGCCAAAGACCACCAAATCAATCAGAGAATTCGACCCAAGCCGATTGGATCCGTGAACGGACACGCAGCCCGCTTCGCCAACAGCCATAAGGCCCTGCACGACCGTATCCGGGTCTTTGCCTTTTTTGGTAACCACTTCGCCGTGATAATTGGTTTGAATGCCGCCCATATTGTAATGGCAGGTCGGGATGACGGGAATGGGTTCCTTGGTCAGGTCAACACCGGCGAAAATCATCGCCGTTTCGGAAATACCCGGGAGACGATCGCCTAAAACTTTGGGGTCAATATGGTCGAGATGCAAAAAGATATGATCTTTGTTTTTACCAACTCCGCGGCCTTCGCGAATTTCCATAACCATAGCCCGGCTGACCATATCCCGCGGCGCCAGATCTTTGACGCTCGGCGCGTAGCGCTCCATGAAGCGCTCACCCTCAGCGTTCGTCAGATATCCGCCTTCGCCGCGAGCGCCTTCCGTGATCAGGCAGCCTGCCCCGTAAATGCCTGTCGGGTGGAACTGAATAAACTCCATGTCCTGAACCGGTAACCCGCCGCGCAGAACCATGGCATTGCCATCACCCGTACAGGTGTGAGCCGACGTACAGGAGAAAAACACACGGCCATAACCGCCCGTCGCAAGGACAACTTTCTGGGCGCGGAACCGATGCAGCGTGCCGTCATCCAGCTTCCAAGCCGTAACTCCGCGGCAAACACCTTTGTCATCCATGATGAGATCAAGGGCGAAATACTCGACAAAAAATTCGGCATTCCGGCGAACACTCTGGCCATAAAGCGTATGCAGCATAGCATGGCCTGTTCGGTCAGCGGCCGCGCATGTGCGCTGTACGGGCGGGCCCTCACCATATTCCGTTGTATGGCCGCCAAAGGGTCTTTGGTAAATTTTGCCATTCTCATTACGCGAAAACGGCATGCCCCATCTTTCCAGCTCATAAACGGCGTCAGGCGCATGGCGGCACAGATATTCGATGGAATCCTGATCGCCCAGCCAGTCAGATCCTTTGACGGTGTCATACATATGCCAGCGCCAGTCATCGGGACCCATATTGCCAAGAGACGCCGCAATGCCGCCCTGAGCCGCAACGGTATGGGAGCGGGTCGGAAAAACTTTGGTAATGCAGGCGGTCTTCAGGCCTTCCTGAGCTGCGCCTAGAGTTGCGCGCAGGCCGGAGCCTCCGGCCCCGACAACAACAACATCATAAGTGTGGTCTATCCATTCATAGGTCGATGTCATTGGGCGCTCCTATGCCAGCCACATGGTGATAATTACATATAAAGATACGGCCCAAGCCAGCAGCGCGACTAACAGATTGGCCAAAAGGCCGAATTTGCGAAGGCCGCCGTCCGTATAATCCATAATCACTTCATCAAATTCCAATCGGCAATAATACAGGCCGCCGGTTATAAACAAAATGGCCGTAATCGCCCCAAATGGAGAAGACAGCCATTCAATGATGCCCCCGGTTCGATTTTTCAGGGCGCAAACAAAACCCCACATAAAAAACGGAAGGGCAATAATCGTGAGCGCGCCGGTCCAGCTGCGCAGCCTGTGATGTCGGGTTCCTTTGCCTGAAGCCATGATTATCCTCCAAATGCCATGAAGGTGGCGAGGCCTGCGAGAATCATTGCGGCGACAATCATGACCCAGGACATCATATTATTGGGTCCCGGTTCCAAATATTTCCCCTGATCCCAGATCAAATGTCTCAATTGCGCGAACGCCATAAAGATAAAGCTGAAAAACCCGATGAAAAACCCGATGTAACCCAACGGGGAAAACACCAGTCCTTCGTGCGGGATTTTTCCTGTAAAATTCAGGATTAGTAGCAGTACCGCAATCTTAAGCAGAAAAACATAGCTGATAACCGCGCAAATCCGGTGCAAAATGGAGGAAAGCATGGCTGGGTGCCATTTCCAGACCTGCAAATGCGGCGCCATAGGACGCTCGTCTTTCCACTGACTTGCCATGTGAAACTCCTTAGATCGGGCGTAACCTACTCACTTGTAATCCGGTGTCAATGATTACACTTAAGCCCTTGGCGTACACAATGTCGCGCAGTATAAGCGCGTCCAATTAATTAGGGAAAACCCATGAAAAAATTGATTTGGGGAATGATGATCGGCGCTTTATTTGCGCCGGCTGTTGCAAATGCCGATCCGGCAGGGTTTTGCGGCGACGGCGATATCATTATCGTAGATGGACAGCAGGAGTGCATCAAAAAAGATACGCTGTTTCAGTTGATTTCTGATTATCAAAACTTCCTCAAGAGTTCAAACCCTTACACGGCCGGAAATGAGGGCGATGAAGAGGCCTTGCGTAAACTCCCCAATGTTTCACCGGAAAATGATCAAAGTTTCACCCAGGCCATGAACGATTTCAAAAACCGGCATGGGCTGATAAATCCAGATAGTTTGGCACCTGCAGACCGGCTCAACTACGATCTCTTTGGTTTCGTTTTAAATCAATATAACCGCCGGGCCCCGTTTGATGAGGCCCGCATTCCCTTTACCAATGATTCCGGCTTTTTTAATGAGCTGAGTTATGTTTCCCGGCAAACAACATTTGAAAAGCCTCAGGACTTTGAAGCCTTTGCGGCGCGACTGTCGACGCTTCCCCGATATTTTGGTCAGCACAAAGCAAATCTGCGCCGCGGCATAGAAACAGACTTTACGGCCTCCGCTGAAATCCTGCCGGGCATTATTGATACTGTCCGCAAACTTTCCGAATATAATACGGAAGCTCATCCTTACTATGCCCCGTTCAAAGATATTCCCGAGACGTTTTCAGACGAAGATAAATCGCGTCTGGAAAATCTGGGCCGGGCAGCTCTCGATAATGCGGTTTTGCCCGCCTACAAAGATCTTCTGAAATTTTTAGAAGACGACTACCTTCCAAAAGCGCGGCCGAATGTCGGCATCGGATCGACACCCGAAGGCCGGGCCTATTACGCGTCGCTTGTCCGTTATTACACGACCCTGGATCTGACGCCCGATGAAGTTCACGAAATCGGCCTGCGTGAAGTGGCTCGCATTCGCAGCGAAATGGATGCCATTATCGCCGAGACCGGCTTTGAAGGGGGATTTGCGGAGTTTCTGGAATATCTGAGAACCGACCCGAAATTTTACGCCCAAACCGAAGAGGAGCTTTTGAAGGAAGCTGCCTGGCTGGCCAAACAGGTCGACGGGAAAATGCCTGAATTTTTCCGGACCCTGCCCCGCCTGTCCTACGGCGTTATAAAAGTTCCGGACGAAATTGCGCCGCGTTATACCACAGGCCGGTATTGGGGCGGCGACGGTAAAAAAGGCCGGGCCGGAAACTACGTCGTCAATACCTACGATCTTACCCAGCGTCCTTTATACAACCTGCCGGCGCTCACCCTGCATGAAGGTGTTCCGGGCCATCACCACCAAATCAGCCTGGGTCAGGAACTGACGGGCGTACCGGACTTCCGGAAAAACCTCTATCCCACAGCTTTTGGCGAAGGTTGGGGTCTTTACGCGGAAAAGCTGGGCATCGAAATGGGTATTTATAAAACGCCATACGATAATTTCGGGCGTCTATCTTATGAAATGTGGCGAGCCTGCCGACTTGTTGTCGATACAGGCATGCACTGGAAAAACTGGACCCGTGATCAGGCGGAAAGCTGCTTTCTAGACAATTCAGCTTTGGCCAAACACAATATCAAGACAGAGGTCGAGCGCTATATCAGCTGGCCCGGCCAGGCCCTTGCCTATAAAATCGGCGAGCTCAAAATTATAGAGCTGCGAGAGCGGGCTGAAGCCTCTCTCGGCGATAAGTTTTCCATTCGCGATTTTCATGACGCTGTCTTACTTCAGGGCGGGATACCGCTATCAATTCTTGAAACGCGCATTGATAACTGGATTGCAGAAGAGCTTTCAAAACCCGCGCCATAAAAAAGGCTGCCCGAAAGCAGCCTTTGTCTAAATTCTTTTGAGAATTCTAGAAGCGGTAGCGACCGCGCAGCTGAACGGGAACAGTCCAGCTTTCCAATCCGTTATTGGTTCCGGCTAAAGGCGCGCCAGGACCAAGATCCCGTGTGTCAGATTCCAGTATACCTGTGTAGCGGATACCGGTTTCCAGAGCCAATGTTGCCCGTTTAAAGACAGGCGCTTCAACGCCAATCATACCGGCGGCTGTTGGGACCCATCCACTTTCATACATACGAACCGTTCCGCCGTTAAAGGCTGCACCGCCCAACTGGGCATTGGTTAGAACAATGTCGTCAACATGAGCTGCGCCGACCTTGCCTTCTACATATGGACGCACTGAACCAAAAACAGGTGCAGGCAATGGCGTCGCGTACTGACGCAGACCGACTTCAACGCCGTAACGCTGATAATCACTGAATTGTCCGGTGACAGCATCGCCATTGATTGATCCCAATGTGACATTGTCGCCATCCGCTTCAGCATATGAACCCATCAAAGTGACTTTGCGGTTTGGGTTTAAGGCGTAAGATCCGCCAATTTCGTAACGAATACCTTCATCGAAAGCATCATTGATAGACGTTTCATTCGCGAGAACGCCTGGAATATCATTGACGTCGTTTGTAATCGCATCTCCGCCCAGGAAAAATTCCGGACCAACTGCACCTTCAAGGTTCCAGCGGCTTAGACGCTTGCCATCACAGCATTTCTTGGAAGTTTGTGTTTGTTGCGGCTTATAATAGCTGTTTTGCTGTTTATAATAACCGTCATGATGATTTGACCCGCCTAACCAGGAGCATCCCGAAAGCGCGATCGCGGCTGTACCGATAAGTAATTTACGCATGTTACCATCCATCCCTGTTGTTCTGTTTTGGCACAATTACCTTCAACATCAGATTTCGAGATAATCCATTGCAAAGACGAGGCCATTTTATTTATTGGGCTGAATTTCATAAAAAAAACCCGGCCAGTGCCGGGTCTTTTAAAGGATATTGGTTAAAATTCTTAGAACGACAGTCTGCCGCGTAATCTAACCGGAACTGATAGCCGATCTTCCGAGACAAAATTACTATCCAGATTGTCTGTCCAGCGAATTCCGGCTTCTACGCCGATGGCCGATCTCGAACCTACAGCCCATTCGGCGCCGACGAGGCCTGAAGCTGTTGGTGACCAACCTCCATCAACATAAGTTTGCGTAAAGATTGCCGGATCTATATGTGTTGCAGATGATTGTGTCAGAGTGACGTCTTCTGTCCTGGTGAAACCACCGGTCGCCCCGAAGTAAGGCCTGAAGCCGTAGGGTTTTCCGAGATAGTGACGGAAGCCGCCTTCAATCGTATATTGCTCCAGATCAGAGAATTCTGCAAAGAGATCTTCCCTTAACCCAGCCGCATCTTCGACATAACCAACGTGTAGATTATTACCGTCTGCTTGGCTGTATCCTGCACGGGCCAGAAGAGTCGTGTTGTAATTGACATCATAAGTCGCCGTAAGATCGACGCTGTCGGCGTTATCCCAGGCATCATCATATCCGATGGCCGGTAAATCCGAAATATGTATGCCGGTTACCGGGTCAGACTTGGCAAGTTCCCCTGGGAAAATATCGCCATCGAGTCCGAAGTCCCGTCCGAAACCAAGTTCCAATCCAAATGGAAGCGCACCGCCTTGGACAAATCCGCCGCCGCCGCCCACGAATCCAGCTTGATAATATGCCGGATATGGTTGAGGCACATAAATCGGTGCCCCTTGAATTGTTTGAACCGTGCCGCCATTTGCCAGCGTTTGCGCACCGCCAAGGGCTGAGCCGAATGCCGAACCAGCACCCAGAGTCGTTATTCCGTTTCCGAAGCCTGTTCCAAAGCCAGAGGCACCACCCAGCGTGGTAATACCGGATCCTACGCCTCCGACACCGCCAAAACCTGTGCCGACGCCGCCAAAGCCGGGTCCAACACCGCCGAAGCCTGCGCCTGCGCCGCCAAAGCCAGTTCCGGCACCGCCAATTCCAGCACCTGCGCCGCCAAATCCTGCTCCGACACCGCCAAGTCCAGCACCTGCGCCGCCAAAGCCTGTTCCAGCTCCGCCGAAACCAGTTCCAAAGCCGCCTCCAGCGCCGCCGAAGCCTGCACCTGCACCGCCAAATCCGGGTCCAAAGCCGCCTCCAGCGCCTCCGAAGCCTGCACCTGCGCCGCCAAATCCTGTTCCGGCACCGCCGAAGCCGCCAAATCCAGCCCCTGCGCCCTGAAGACCTGTACCGTATCCATTAACACCGTAGGCTCCGCGTAATCCGCCGCCTCCAGCACCGTAAGCTCCAGCACCTCCGTAAGCGACGCCATAACCAGCTCCTGGTGCGCATCCTGCGCCCCCGCCGGAAAAGCCGTAGCCTGAGTTACCGTAATAAGCGTTTCCGCCCCCCGCTCCCGGGGCGCATCCATAAGCACCGCCCTGCCCATATGAGTAGGAGTCGCCATAGCCGCCTCCTGAACCCAACCAGGAACAACCGGACAATAATACTGTAGAAAGTGCTACAACAGCTAAACGCATGTGTGGACTCCTCTTCCCTCTTTTCAAATCGTTTACCCTTCCCGTTAACCATACGATGTTTAAGAAAAGGTTTTTAAAACAAAAACAAATCCTTAACGGAGGGCCTTTTTTTAAAAGTTATAACTTCCGCGCAGCGTTAGCGGCACGACGACGTTTAAGTCACCGGAGTCTCCGGAGACAAAATCTCTTTTTTGATAGGCTTTCAAACCGGTTTCAAAGGCCAGCGCCGTTTTAGGCGTTAGCTGCCATTCCAATCCAGTGGTCAAAGCTCCGTTAACAAGCCAATCTGATTCGTATAACGTGTTGACACCCCCAGCGACTGGAACATTGTAATAGTCCAAGTCTCCGTTTTCGAATGCACGCTGGAGGAACAACTGGTTCTGTTCAGCTCTTAACTCCACGTCATTCACATAGGACACCCCAGCGGATGCTCCCACAAAAGGGGTTATCGTCCTGAAACCCTGTTCCTGATAAATGGGCTTTAGATAGCGTCTTGCCCCTACTTCTAGGTCGTACTGGCGATGATCATTGAATTCCCCGGAGAAGTTTGCGACTTCTTGATTTGGAATAAATTGAGTGTTGATCAACGGAGTTCCGACCGGATTACCGGTAACAGGGTCCAAAGGCTGCTCTGTCACAGTCCTCAAGAGGGTTGCGACGACAGTTGAACTTGCGTCACTTTTCGCTTTGGCGTGGGTAATTCCCCCGTTTGCAAATAAAGTGAACCTAGGATCAACAATATATTCCAACCCAGCCTTTAGAGATAAAGGTGACCTATAAGCGTCGTTAAAAGATAGAGTCGGTGAATTAATGCTTTCAATTTGACTGGTGTAAGCCGTTGTTGTCAGCAGATTTGGAGCGCGGGTGGAGAAACCCTCATCAAAAGTTGAGGGATTATATAATAAAGTCGATGCATCCGGGCTGATTAAATCCCCGTCAATGCTGCGCTCAGTGCCCAATGAAAAAGTTCCGCGCAATTTTGGCTTCCTCAACCGAGGAGCGCCCCCACGTTCTGCAGCCTTATAGGCCGATCCGGCGTGGCTGCCATATCCGCCCGTTGTATAAGTCGGCTGACTGCCCTGATAACCTTGCTGGCCAGACAAAACGACCTGCGACGGATGACAACCTGTCGGAGCCGGCTGAACCGGCGAATAGATAACGCAAGGATTTTGACCGCCCCTTGCGCCAAAATGCCCTTGTGCCCCATTGGCATAGGCATTGTGACTACTCTGTTTATATTGGTAAGCTTTACCGGGGCTGTGATGGCCGCCCAACCAGGAACAACCTGAAAGTAAAATTACCGATACTGATAACGCTGCCAAGCGCATAAACACTCCAATTCGCATGTGCGATAACACTATGGTTAACGAAGTGATGACCTGTTTTGTTTAACAAGGTGTTTATACGTTGAAAAAACTGGTATTTTAATTATGTGTCTTACTTATAGCGAAACTTAGGGACGCGGGGAGTTCAATAATATGGGTGAAGAAAAGCACTACGTTGAAAGCTGGCGGATTATATTATCTGCAATTCTCGATTTTATAACCGCATTCATTGGATTTGGCGTTTTGGTGGCTGCAATGACCGGTGGATTGACCAATTCGGGATTTCAAGTCAGCGGCCTACCCGCTTTATTAGTATTTGCGCTTATCATTCTTTATTTTTGGCTATTTCCGAAATATTTTGGCGGCCGAATCTGGCAGCGCATCCTAAAAGCTGTCAGAAAACGGCCTTAAAATAGAATTTTCACATTTTCAGGCGGACGGCCCAAAACGGCCTTCTCCCCTTTTATAACGATCGGCCGTTCAATAAGTTTTGGATTTTGGCTCATAGCCGCGATTAAGCGCGGTTCATCCGTTTCGTCCTTAAGGCCAAGTTCTTTATATATGCCTTCTCCTCGGCGCATTAGCTGCCGAGCACTGGAAAATCCCAATTGGGCGAGCATAGATTTTATTTGGGCAGGTGCCGGCGGATGCTCCAAATATAGAATAATTTCAGGTTCAATTCCAGCATCCCGGATCAATTGCAGGGTCTGCCTCGATTTCGAACACCTCGGATTATGGAAAATCTTCATCATTCGGCAATCTGATTGTTCCTGGATGGGTTTCGGCCAGGCTGGTTGTTTCTATTACCCTGTTTTTTATGGCTTTTATTCTTATTGCCTTGATTCTGGCCTTTTCTGCGCAGAGCTTTGTTTGGGTTTCGGCCGCCGCCTTTTTTATTGGGCTTATTTGCCGGACCGGATGATTGACTTTTTTCGGATGCGCCTTGACTGGCCGCTGTCACAGATTTCCGGCCCCGAGACCTCGCAACATAGTCAGGAATTATGTCTTCGGAAGGCCCAACAGCGACGACTTCACCCTGATCGAGCCATAAGGCGCGAGTGCAATATTGTTTGACGATACCCGTATTATGACTGGCCAAAATGAATCCTTTTGAGCCTGTGACCATATCCGTCAACCGCTTCTGAGCTTTTCGGCGAAATTTCTCATCCCCGGCGCCAATCCACTCATCAATTAAGAGAATCTCCGGCTGCAAGGAAGTGGCAACGGCGAAACTCAGCCGCATGGCCATACCGCGGGAATAGGTTCTTACCGGCTGCTCGATGACAGCGCCAAGTTCGCTAAACGCGACAATTTTTGGAATCAATTCCTCGATCTCTTCTGTAGTTTTACCGCCTATCATCGACATCAGGACAATATTTTGGCGACCCGTCAGCTCGGGTTTCATGCCGATCCCCAAATTAAACAGGGTTTGAACCGAATGACCGTAAGTTTCCACTATTCCTGCATCAGGGGGATAAATGCCTGCCAAAGTCCTCAAAAGTGTCGACTTCCCGGACCCGTTGGATCCGATCAAAGCCAGATTTTCCCCTTGGCGAAGTTCGAGGCTTACGCCTTTAAGCGCCAATTTTCGCCCCATGCGCTGGGTGCGAAACATGCCAAACCCAACCGTGGAGTCGGGATAACCCAATATCAGTTTTTCGGCCTTTAATAGAAGCTGCGGCATATCAAATCCAGAACACCACATTGCGCATTTTGGTTTTAAGCAACACCAATGCCGCCACCCAACCAACGATGGTAATGGAAATTACGACGGTCCACGCCAATTCATCAATCCGGCCATTTACTATGGGTTCGCGGACGATGGCCAGATAATGCGTGAACGGGTTGTAATTTAAAACCACCGCCTTAGGCCCGATATCTTTTGGCAGATATAAAATGGGTGTCAGGAAAAACATAACATGCATGATAGACCGCACCAGATGCATAAAATCTCTAAAACGTGTGGCAATAACGCCAAATACAACATGTACCCAGATCGAATTTATGATCAAAACGAGCACGGCCGGAATAATGGTGAGCGTCACCCAGCCTTGTTCATACCGTAAAATCAAGACGGCGCTTAGAATAACAAGACCGATCAAAGCCAGGCTGATCAAATGCCGCGTAATATTTTGAGCCACAAAGGTGCCGTAGGATAAACGGGTTCCAAGTATCCAGGACCGCGCCGATACAAATACGGTGCACGCGTCCGTAACAGAATTAACAATGAACTGCCAAATCCCGTAACCCACTATGACCCATAATGAGTACATGGCCATGTCAATGTTTTTGAGAACGGCGCTGAAAATAAAAATTTTCACGCCAATAAACATGACAAAGGACAAAGCGATCCAGAAAATGCCGATAATGCTCCGGCGATAAATCTGGTTCATATCGGCCCAGGCGAGACGCCACCAAAGGGACGTATTTTTAAATCCGCTAAAAAACGAGCTGATTGTCATATTCAGCTTTCAAAATCTTATTTCAGGAGCTTTTCAAACATCGGCGCGATATTGTGATAGGCATAATTATCATTGTGATAATTGACGCCTGCAACCGAGGCCTTCTCCCATTTCTTTTCATTCAGATAAAGCGCCGCACAGTGTTTTGCAAATGCTTCCGGTGTATTTGCCTCAAACTTGATGGCCTTTAGAGCTTTTTCGGCCATGCCTTCAAAGGCGATATCCGTGCCGACACAGGGCACACCGGCGCCGATACTGGACGCGACTTTACCCTTAAGTCCGGCGCCAAACCGCAAAGGTGCGATGGTCAGTTTCAGGCCAGCTAAAAATTCTTCCAAATCCGGAATAAAGCCGTCTATGGAAATTGTATCAGAAGCATATTCATAAAATTCTTTTGGCATATGGCTGCCACAAATACGCAAGGTCGCATCCGGAACAGCCTTTGAGATAGCCGGCCAGACCTCTTTGACCAGCCAATGAACGGCATCTATATTGGGCGGGTGTTTATAACCGCCGATAAAGGCGATGTCTTTACGCCCTTCAAACCCGCCTACGCGCGCCGTTTCATTGCGAATAAGCGGAATGGTCTGAATTTTTCGAGTGCTGATTTTGTGTTCTTTTGAAAGCAAAGTCCGCTCAGCCTGACTGATAACGATAATCCGATCAGATTTCGCCATATAGCCCAGCTCTTCTTTTTGCATCTTTGCTGCAGCCTTTTGATCTTCCTTCTTGCCGGAAACTTCCGCTTCTCGGGCCATTCTAAGGAAATGCAGATCAACCGTATTATAAATGATTTTGGCCGACGGGCACTTCTTCTTGATAATATCCAGATAATGTTCGCAGCTTTCGGCCCGCGACAGGATCACATATTTGAACATGTCGCCGCGTTCATCCAGCAGCGCGCTCATATTCGTGTAAAACGGCGCATAGATACATTCCACGCCCATGCGCTCCAGGGATTCGGTGGCTTCGCCCCAATGGGCGAAGTTTGACCCAGGCACAAAATGCACCCGATGGCCCTGCGCCTGCAGGATTTTCATGGTGTAATAGGCATCGACTGAGCCGGAGTCCTTGTCAGGTTCCGGCGTCACCGCATCCACATATAAGATATGCGCCTTGGCCATACGGTCCGATGCGATTTCGGGCGTTGTTCCATTGGCCAAATGTGTACCAAGAGCATCCGCCCAAATTTTTCGAAATGTTCCGCGGTTGACTTCCTGATATTTTTTTGCGCCGGAGGTCACATCCGTTCCTGAACTCAGTCCCTCAATATGAATGACCTCTGAGGCCGGTTGGTAAACCACCCGCTTTTTCATGGAGCGGACTTTGAAGCAAATATCCGTATCTTCGTAATAGGCTTTTTCCAGCTTTGTATTAAAGCCGCCGATTTCTTTCCAGAGCGCCGTTGTTATCATCAGCGAAGCCCCCGAAACATAGTCCACATCTCGGACATAATTATAGCGCGGATGGTCCGGATTTTGGCCGCGGCCCCAATTCCAACCCGAACCGTCTTCCCAGATAATGCCGCCCGCTTCCTGCAATTCACCATTTGGAAAAATAAGTTTGGATCCGGCTATGCCCACATCACCATGTTCCGTAAAAGTCCGGTAAAGACGTTCCATCCAGCCCGGATTGACCAAAGTATCATTATTTAAAAACACCAGATAATCGCCGCGCGCGTGCTTAGCATTGGCGTTGCAGTTATTCAGAAAACCCAGATTTTTGGGATTTCGGAAATAGCGTAATCCTTTAATAGTCGTCAGAATTGAATGAAAGGGATCCGGGGAAGTATCATCGGCCAGAATAACTTCATAATCCACGCTGACATGTTGCTGACTGATAGATTTAAGACAAGCGATGGTTTGGGAAATTTCATTGTAGACCGGCACAATAATGGAAATGATCGGTTTTGCCGTTTCCAAAAACTGAAAGTCAATCTCATTATTAGCGGCCGTTGATATATCCGCCGCCGGGCTGCCGGAGCCATCTGCGGGCCGTCCCAGACGGATTGCGACACCGGTCATTTTCCGAGCCATGCGCAGCTTCATGGTTTCAGGCAGCGGAGCCTTGTGCCGGGCAAATCTGAGCGCATTAAATGTTGACCGCTTAATGCCTGTGCGGATCGGCTTTTTTTCGAAATTCTTCACAAACTGCGAGAGCTGCGAATTTGTCATGGACAAGTCTTTTTCCAGCATTTTGGAACGCTTGGAGTTCAGCTGGTCTTTGAGTTCATAAGACTCGAGCATGGTCTTATACTGATCATATTCGCTTTTGGTTGATTTTAACCGATCCTTGGCATCATAGAGCTCATCATTCATTTGCTTTATTTTTTTGTCACGGGCGGCGAGCTTTTTCTCAAGCTTAGAAAATTCCGCTTCGAGCGCCGCCAGCTTATTGCTCTTTCTGGTCAGCTTGGATTTTGCGCTCCTCAGCTGTTTCGCCAGTTCCTCTTTGCTTATTTTCGAGGCCATTATGCATCGCCCCAAAGTTTATCTTTGACAAAATAATACAGCTCCAGGTCAATGGCGTTGAGCTGCATAAGATTTATGAAAGTAGACCGGCCAACCTTTTCTTCGAATGCCGCCAGCTTGGCTTTGACCGTTTCTTGCGGACTACTATTTGAATTGGCTCTGACTTCAATCAGCTTAAAATCAGGGAAATGCGGACGAATAAGCTCTGCAAATTTTTCCATGGACTTATCAAATTGTTCGACAAGACCCACAAAAGGCAGTTGCTTCAATGCCGTAAGGGCGCGCGGGCGTATATATTGCGCTTCGCGGTTATAGGTTTCTTTCTTGAAATCCTTGAGCCTGAAGGCGTGAAAATTGACCATTTGGGTCATGGTCGGGCTGGCCAATCTCCAGGCCAGATAATCGGCAAAATCGAGCGCTTTGGCCTTTTGGGCTCCGGGCGAGTCCGAATTCTGGTTTCGCTCAAAATAATAGGCCGACTGGATACGGTCGACCGGATGCCGGAAAAAGAAAACCGGAATGATATTCACGCCGTTAATTTTGGGCAGAGTCACCTGCGCCGTATGGGAAGAAATTGCTTTGACAGCCGGGTTTTTCTTTATGTAGGAAATCATCATTTCGGGCGTCAGCTTTTTATTGCCCGGCCCTTCGATTTCCACCCAGCCATCACCAAAATTATGCTCCAGAATCGCGTCCACAGACGATCCCGCATTTTTGAACAAATGATAATGTATGATGACACTACGGTCAGCCATACGCCCACTCCCGTTTAAGCCCCCTGGCAATTCGAAAGGGCGAAATAACGGAAATGAACCATATGTAAAGGGCCTGCACTGTATAAGATTGTTATGTGGTAATTTTGCACCTATTATGTTCGCCGTTCTGTTAGGAAAAACACCATGCTGGCCGAAAATCTGGAAAAACAAATTGCAACCATATTGCTCACTCACGGTCCCATGACGGGCCGGCAATTATCCGAGGAAATCGGCGATGTGAATCCCATTCTCTTGTGGAAGGCCTGTTACCAGTCTGAGCTGTTCCGGGTCATCAACTTTGCCCGTTATTACCTGCGCTATGATGTGACCCGCGAGGATATGATTCGCCTAAGTCCCTCGGTTTTAAGGGATTTTCTCTCATTCACGCTGGTTTACATTGCCGGACAACGCAGCGACGCTACCGATATGGCCGCCATGCTGGCCAATAAACACCGGCTTATCAGCCTGAAAAAGCTGAAATTTGCCCGCAATACCCTGCTCTCGCTCTCACCGGATATTCTGGAGAAAATTCACTACAAGGCCTGCTGTTTTATCGCCGGGGATATTTCCTATTTCCTGGCCCATGAAGAGCCGCGCATCCACGAGCCCACCGGGGCGAAGCTTTATGGCTCGGATATCGATATTATCGTCGTTCATGAAAACGATATGGATCCGGCGCTTATCAAACGGGCCGAAGAGGAAGTGCTCGCCTATAAACACCGCTGCATAAAGGATCCTGTTATCGGGCAGGAAATCGACTTTATTTTCAAGCCGGTACAGAAAATGCTGAGCCAATATGCCTATAGCGATATCCACCAGAAGATCGCCTGCAAAATCCTATATGAGAGTTTCTTCCTCTATGGCCGGCTGGACCTCTATGAAAAGCTGACCACGGATCTGGACTTTTCGGGCACTGTCAAGCGCATCGAAGATGACTTCACCACGGCTCTGGCCGGGCGGAAACAAACCATCAAAAAGATCCTGGCCTTGGGTCAGGATGATCTGGACAAAATGGATAAAAATACCCAAAGCCTGTTTTTCTTCTCGCAAGAGCGCCTAGAGTTTCAATGAATTATCAGATTCAGAACCCCTCGAAATGAAGATCGAAAAAAATTCGGCGATGATCTTGGTGGGACTGCTGATCGCCGCCAATTTAATCGCGACGTCAATTATCTATCGCTTTATATCCGGAGACATAAGCTATCTGGCCAATGATGCCTGGCAGTTTATCGAAGACCCATTCAAAAAAACCCGTGGGTTTTCCAGATATCTGACAATTTTCGCGCATCCATATTTACACAATTTAAAACCCTTTTTCGGCGTTTTAGCGGATTTGCTGTCCTTTTTGCTGGTGCTTTTGACCATGGCTCGCGCGGCCCCATTGGAAAAGAAGTACTTATGGCCAATTGCAATTGCCTGTCTGACTTTGCCATTATGGAGCCTTTTGGTGAGCTGGTATCCATGGCCTGGGCAAATGTCCGTCATAAACCTGGTTACAGCTCTGTATTTTTATCTGATTTTAGTTCGAAGTTCGAAATTCTCTACAGATCTAATCCTAAGCGTGGCTTTTATCTTTTTCAGCATGGCTTATTACGAGATTTACTGCCTGTTCCCCGCTTTCGTGCCCTTGTTCAAATCCTACAAAATCAGATCTTACCTCGCTTTTATGGCAGCCGTATTCGCCGGAATTTTACTATCTTACGCACTCGCCCAATTATATCAGCTATATTTTTGGGGCGGAGGGAGCCAGATCCATAGCTACCGCGAACTCGTCGACACAGACGGCGCCTCTTTTATTTCGAAATATTTTAGTCAATATCTGGCGGCTTTAAACGCGGTTAAAACAGGCTTGTTTCCGTCTGGTTCAAGCTGGATTATAGGTCTGATTGCCAGCGCTATCCTCTGCGTGGCTGCCATCCGGAATTCAATAAAATTCGTCCATATATTCATCATTATAGGTATGTTTGTCAGCATGTTTGCTGTCAGCAATCACATTATCCTTGCCAGAAATATGGCGCCTTTATTCATTCTGCCATTTGCCGTTTATATCACAATTCGAAAGCACAAAATAATAGCCGGGGCCGCTTTGAGTGTGCTCTGCTCAGTGTTTGTATTCAATTCGATAACGGTTCCGGTCCAGTATCAAAAAAGAACAGCCATTCGCATCGCGGCCATGATGGATGAGGTCAAAACAAATCTCCAAAACACTCCAAAAGATAGGCCGTTTATATTTGTCGGCCGCGGGGCTGATCGGCAATGGCGATATGACCTCTTAAATGCCGTAAACTACAATATCGGTGAGGCGATGGATATCGACAGGTGCGGCGAGCAGTATAATTTCGGTCTCTGCGGCCGGGAGATAAAAAGAAATCCGGAATTTAAACAATGGTTGTGCGGGGCGCCTGAAAACTGGGCACAATATGAAACGGCATCCTACCGCTTTGTTAGCGTCGGCGAACACCGCAAACTCAAATGTAATCCGTGAACGGCGAATGTTTCACGTGCAACATTGCAAAATTTATTTTGGCTATTTGAAATAGAAATATCGGTAAATTCTGGTTAACGGCTCAATGCTTCACGGGAAACATTATGGGCCTGAAAAAATACATAATGCTATTTTTAATAGATTATACTATTGCAATTTTAATTAAATTAACGAAGGGGCGCCAGAGGCGTGATGCCTCTGGCGAGCACGGGCTCAGATAAATCTGGGGGTCGGAGCCGTGCATGGGAAGGGATGTCTCGTGTCTTTAAATTTGCATCCCTTTTTTAATTTCGAGTCCCCTCTCTCTAAATTCGAGTGAGAGTCAGGACCAGATCCGTACCTTCCGGATAAAGCCGCATCTTGCCGTTCCTGACACTGTAATCAAAATCGATCCCGGATTCGTAAAGCTTGATCTGTTTCTTGCGCACATCAATGCCGAAGGATTCCACTTCAAATTCCGGTTCGCCCCGCCGGGCCGATTTCCGGTGGAGATTGAACATTTCGGTTTCATCATACCGATCATCATCCAGATGAAACGCCACGAGATCCCCTTTGCGGATATTGACGGCGCCTGGATAGGCCGATGCTGAAACGCGCCTCACCGAAGTAACCTGCCACTTGCCGGAGACCGGCGCAAAATGAGCCATGTCTTCATCGACCCAGCTCTCCTCATCATCCGCGTTTTCCTGTTCATCCCGGGCTTCCTCCAGGATATCCAAAAAGTCAGAGATAAACTCGGCTTCTTGTGCCACCGGGTCCGGGTCCATGGCCTCTAATCGGTCCAAAAGCGTTTCTGTGCGCGAGATGGCCTGCGCCAAATCAGAGCCGAAGAAATGATCCCGGGTTCCGTCCTTGATGACTTCAAAAGCGTCCACCAGAACTGCCGCCCGTTTCAATGCCGGGCTGACACGATCGCTGGCCCCTTTCACAGAAAGACGATCCCGGAAGGTTTTATTGTCGCGCGCATCCACATAGGACATGCTGATATCCGCCAAATGGCCGCCCATCTCACCCTTGCCCTTGCCCTTGCCTTTGCCCTCACCCTCCGTCGATACACCCAGGAAAATTCCGCCGGCATTGGACGATAAAAACAAGCTGGGCACGACGAGTTTGGCACCGCCTTTACGGTCATACTCAATGACCTCACCGGGCACGCCGTAAACCGTTTCAATGCGCGCGCCTTTGACCGGCTTGATCTTAATTTCCAAATCATGAGCCACCTCGGTCATCATCAGATCAAAATCGCCGCCAAATGTGGCCGTAACATCCGCTTCGTCCGTTACGTAAAACAGGTTACCGCCCCGGGCTGCTGATAGTTTGTTAGCCAGATCAGCCCCGAAATGCTCGGCCACGCCGATCGTCGTCAGGCCCACACCTTTTTTGGAAGCCTCCCGCGCCATGCCGATAAAGCTCTCGGAGTCCGTCTCGCCCACATTGGGCTGCTCGTCCGTAAACAGCACCACACGCGCCGTTCCGTCAAAACCCTTTTGCGCTTTAAACGCTGTTGCGTAGGCCAGCTCCAGTCCGGCCTCCATATAGGTGGAACCGCCGGATTCTATGGAGTCGATACCATCGGAAATTTTGCGGCGCAAACTGGCCACATCCGTCACGGGCACGACCACATCCACCGTACTGCCATATTGCACCACGCCCATCTTATCCCCGGCGCGAAGGTTTTTCAGGACTTCCTGCATAGAGGCTTTCGCCAGATCCAGAGGCTCACCGCCCATAGAGCCGGATTTATCGACCACCGCAATAATGGTGAGCGGATCCCGCTCCCAGGTCTCATAGGTCAGATTAGTGGCAAATCCGAGACCGACCAGATGATCCGATTTGGCATCGGAGATAAACGTGGTTCGCGCCGTTTCGGACACCAGACAAAACAGCTGATCACAGGCCTCGCTCCCCGCTATGGGCAAGTCATATTCCGAAAGAAAGCCTTCTGATGTGATGGCCGCCGGGGCCGGGAGATATCCATTATCAATAGACTCTTTGAAAAATTCGATGTCCTGGGCCCCGCCCTGCGTAACTCTGATATTTGTAGCTGTGACGACGATCTCGTCATGCTCTTCATCCTGCGCGGCCACCGGTAAACTTAGGCCCCCCGCCAAGGCTAGGGCCGTCGTGATTTTAAATATATGTCGCATAATTCCTCCCTTGTTTATGGAATCATACTATCACGTTTGGTAATATATTCAATTACTAAATATAATTTATATCAAACCTGCTCAGAACCAAGAATGATTGCTAAATGAGAATGATCGCTCAATGTGGTCTGGAAAACCAACGTGATTTTCTTGTTATTTTGTGGTAAAAAGACTCATCAAAAACACAGCTATACGGGGCAAATATGGCGTTAAGTAAAAAGAGATCTGTGAAATCTATTTCAAAAAATAGTCTCACTCGGAAAAAACGAAAAATACAAAAGGTTCACAGCGCGCCGCCGCCCAATTCCAAACCGTGGCTGGGCCATCAGGAAGCGCTTTATGCGGGCCTCAGGTGGCATCTAAAAGTGCCAAGACCCTATACAAAACAGTTTAGTCCCGCCGCCAGCCCTCCCAGAATTGTCTTCCCGGGAGAGGCTCATGTGAATAATGCCTCGGGGCCGCGGGCGTCTGTTGAACTCGAGGGCCATATCGGAGGCTGGGTGACGGATATGGAGCTTGCCACATGTTACTCGGCCAAGCTTTACGGATTTGATTTTTCGCGCGTCACAGAAATCTGGGACTATTCACCCACTGAGACCCGAATAATGCCGCAGCTCGATCCCGCCAGCCGAAACAATTCCCTGATTTTCCCGCAGGCCGAACTCAATATGATGGAAGATCTGATCCTTTCCACCCTGTTTAAAGACGGGGAAGTTTGTATCAGTTATCATTTATTAAATCCCTTTTTCTCCCACCAACAAGGGATCGTTTTAGGAAAAGACATTGGGACCTATTTGACCTTTGAAGCCAATTCCGCAAATTTTGCGGGCGGATTGGACATGCACGATATCACTGATTTGGGCGCCTCAAATATGCAGCTGCCCAGGCAATATTTAAGTTCGCGCTTCACCGCTTTGGGGGACATGATAAACCGCATTTTGTCCAATTCAAATATTTTGCACGGCAAGGATATTTATGTCCGCCTATTTCACGAACCCAATATCGGGTATTTTTGGTGGGGACAAAATGACAAAACCGCCCCGAGCTCGAATTTTATCGCCAATTACCATCGTCTATGGAATTTTGCGGTAAATATCATCCGCGCCCGGATTACGGCCGGAAACAATCTGACAAAGCCGCAGCAGGAAGAACGGGTTAAATTTGTGTTTTGTCCCAACGCTGAAGATGATCCCGCAATTTTGGAAACACGGCTTAACGCCTATATTCCGGCAAATTCTCAGACATTACCGCCAGGCCTTCCGCCCGAGGCCGCCGAATTTATCCAGAACATAAACATCCTGGGTTTGGACTATTACGAAGAATTTGATTCAGGGGCGCAGAGTCTACACCCCAGTAATCTTGACGCTCAATATCAAGAAATTGTGGCCAAAGCCAACGCACTTGGGAAACGTCACGCCCTCACTGAGGTCGGCGTCCGCAATGATTTTAGCGGTAAACTCTATACAGGCTGGCCGGCAGCAAACCGTAATTTTTTTGCAACCAGCGTCAAGACCGTGGCGGATAATCGTAATCCCGAATGGGTCATGTTCTGGGCGAACCGGTTCGGTAATTCTGCTTTGACCAATTATACACCGATCAATTCAGGGACACAAAATGCGTCTGGTCTGTATTACGGCAGCCGCAAAACAAATGGGGATTGCGTCAACCTTCTGAACCCGAGTTTGGATAGCGTTTCAGCCGATGCTATAGAAATGTTTATACCGACTTCGCCCAGTATCAATTTTGATATTCTGACATATGAAGCCGGCCAAACGACAACGACAGTTCTGAATATTAAGGGCGGTATAGAGAGTTTTAAATATATACAAGGCGCCGTGCACAGGTCATGGGATTGCAACTTCGTCACGCCCCTTTCACCCACCCCGGAAGGTCAGGCCATGCTGGATGTGGTCAATGACTTCCACCTGATGATGGGGCAGGGCCAGACATTTGCAACTTTGTGATGGGTGCCAGCCTTGGGGCAAAAGCAGGCGTTAAAATAGTTAGCTAGGACATAATGAAATCATAGATTCTGTCTTGGTTTTTAAAATTTGGAACACTTTGAAAATGACGGGTTTGGTTTCCTACCACCACCAAATTTACATTAAGCATGCGACAGGCACGGACATCCCACTCAGCATCGCCAAAATATGTAAAATTCATATCTTTGTCGGCTCCAACTTTCTTTGCAGAAAGTTTCATTATTTCAGTTCTTGAGTAATGGTCATTGGACGAAGATAAAATCAAATCGCTTGTATCAAAGCCGGCATGGCCTAATTTCAATAGTGCCGTTTCTTTCCATCCTCCAGTTGCCATAGAGACGGTGCAGTTTTTATCCGCTTTCAATCTAGCTATAAGATTTTTTGCACCTTCTATTTCCCGTATTGTCGAATGGGCTAGATAATTTCTGATATGACTTTTAAACGCCGTTTTGACCTGATTTTCTAAACTTTGAAGTTCTAGATTAGGCGCTTGCCTTTGAATGAAGGTCTTTAATATCCCGCGATCTGTGACATGGGGATATGTTGACCAATCATCATTTATTTCTAGTCCTGTAACTTCCTTGACAGCCAATTTAAAACATTCGTCTTCAAAATCTTTGGACTGAACTAAGGTTCCGTCAATATCGAACATGGCATGTTTCATGAGTTGAA
>CAYQNQ010000015.1:20000-22761 GCA_964418815.1 uncultured Hellea sp. | reverse complement strand
CATGAAACAGAGACGTGCCGGCACCGGTTAGGCCGCGCCGGCAAGTCACAAAACCTGCGGACGCTTTTTAGGAGGCGTTCGCTCTTTCAGGCGCCCTATCTTTATTGAGGGGCTGGGGCGTCTGAAACCCATTAGTCAGGAGCTCCTGCATCCTTTGTGGATATGGAAAAAGAGAAAGAAAAAGGATTGAAAATAAAACGTAAAAGAGAGAGGCCAAAGATAGAAGTGGCCAAGGCGGCGAACATATGCCATTAATTGCATATGATGGAAACGCTCACTTTTAAAGCCGATGATTTGGCGCCTTTTCTGGGGGGCCGGGACATCGAGGATGTCTGGGCCGATTATGAGCGCGACGGCTATGTGATTTTTGAAAGCCTGATGGACGACGGCGGTATTGCCCGCGTGCGCGGCGCGCTGGACCCCTATCTCACCAAAAAGGGCCGCAATAATTTTGAAGGCTTTAAATCCAATCGGGTTTACGCCCTGCTGGCCAAATCGCCGGACGTGTTTTCGGATATGGTTCTGCATCCGGTGGCCCTGTATTTTGCCGAGCGGGAGCTGGGGCGCTCCTGTCTGTTATCGGCGCTGCTGGCGATCAATCTGCACCCGGGCGAGACTGTGCAGCCCTGGCACTGCGATGATCAGCAGATCATGATCCCGCGCCCGCGGCCCACCTTTGGCGTCAGCACGTTCTGGACCATAGACGCCATGACAGAGGAGAACGGCGCCACGGAAATCATTCCCGGCTCTCATTTGTGGGAGAACGAAGGCGATCTGAATTTTGAGCGCGATGCCGAACTGTTTGACGCGGCGAAAAAGCGGGATGTGAACACTGACCCTGCGCCGCATCCGGATTCGATTAAAGCCCTTCTGCCCGCAGGCTCTCTGATGATCATGAAGTCCTCAGTGTTTCATCGGGGCGGGGCCAACCGCTCGGATAAATCGCGGCTGATCGTGACGCCGCAATATTGCGCCGGCTGGTCGCGGCAGCTGGAGAATATGGTCATTGCTGTACCGCCGGAAAAAGCGGCGAAACTTTCCCGCCGCGTGCGCGAACTCATCGGCTATAATATTCATGACTTTTTCATGGGCTATGTGGACGGCCAACATCCTGACAAAGCTTTGGAGAACCGCTCATGAGCGTTTATCAAGTCGCGCAGATCACCATTAAGAACCGCGAAGAATATGACAAATATGCGGAAAAATTTCTCGGCGTGTTTGAACAGTTTGAAGGCAAAATCCTGAGCGTTGACTGGACACCCAAAGTTGTCGCTGGGGAGTGGAATGCGACGCGCTCTGTCCTGCTCGAATTTCCAAGCCGAGCCGCGTGGAAAGCGTGGATTACCTCCCCCGAATATGAGGCCATAACGCCTCACCGCATCGCCGGCGCAGATGTGAACGCCATACTCGTGGAGTCGCTCGGCCACAAAGAACCCGAACCCAAATAATTCAAACTAAGAAACTAAGAAACTAAGAAATTAAGGAAACACAATGACCGACTTGCCTAAAACCTATCTGCAAATGATGTCGACCGTCACCGAAGATGCGGAGCTGCGCCTTGAATTGGTAGAAAAAAATCTGGAAATGCCCAAGCCGGATCAAGTTCTGATCAAAATCGAAGCCACACCGATCAATCCGTCAGATCACGGCGTTATGTTTGGCTGGACCGATATGAGCCAAGGCACATCCAGCGGCAGCGGCAAGAGCACGGTCTTAACGGCGCCGGTTTCAGGGCACGGCATGCGGGTGATGAAAGGCCGAATTGGAAAGCCCCAACAAGTGGGCAATGAGGGCGCCGGCACAGTCGTGGCCGCAGGGGATAGCGAATACGCCCAAAGCCTCATGGGTAAGCGGGTCGCGGCCATGGGCGGCGGCATGTATGGAGAGTACCGCCTGGTCAACGCCATGATGACCTTGCCGCTAAAGGAGGAACATTCCGCCAAGGACGGGGCGTCCTGCTTTGTCAATCCGCTAACAGCGCTGTGCTTTTTGGAGACCATGCGCCTCGAAGATCACAAGGCCATTGTCCACACGGCGGCGGCGTCAAATCTGGGGCAGATGCTGAACCGTATTTGCCAGGCTGACGGAGTCGAGCTTATCAATATCGTGCGCCGTCAGGAACAGGTCGATATGCTTTCCGGCATGGGCGCAAAATACATCGTCAACAGCAGCTCGGATAGCTATATGCCGGATCTGATCGACGCCGTACACGAGACTGGCTGCACATTGGGATTTGACGCCACGGGCGGTGGTCAGCTGGCGTCTGATATTTTAACGGCCATGGAGCAGGCGGCGGCGCGAACACCCGGGGCATATTCAATTTACGGCTCGGTCGCCCATAAGCAGGTCTATCTTTACGGCGGGCTGGACGTCTCGCCCACGACACTGTCCCGAGGCTATGGTATGGCCTGGGGTGTTGGAGGCTGGCTCTTGCCGAACTTCCTTGCCAAAGCCGGTATGGAAACGGCCATGCGGCTTCGCAAACGGGTCGCTGACGAGCTGACCACGACATTTGCCAGTCACTATACGGATGAAATTTCGCTCGCCGAAGCTCTCGATGCGGATGTGATGAAGCGCTACAATGCCAAGAAAACCGGCGAGAAGTTCCTGATTGTTCCATAGAAGGAAAGACGATGAAAAAAGCACTTTTACTCACCGCCGCTCTTGCCGTTGCCGCGGCGTTCGCCGCCTGCAAAGCGCAGCCCGAGAATAAATTTGATAGCGCCGCTATGGATGCCCTGCTGAGCACGGCCGTGGAAGA
>CAYQNQ010000015.1:8235-19900 GCA_964418815.1 uncultured Hellea sp. | reverse complement strand
CCGCGCGAAGACCTCTCCGCGAAAATGACAAAACTCTCCAAGCTGCCCCTGATCGCGCAGCCGGGCACGGGCTGGTATTACAGCTATTCCATTGATGTGCTGGGCCGTATCGCCGAAGTGGCAACCGGGGAGAAACTCGGCGATTTATTCGAAGCACGGTTCTTTACGCCGCTCGGTATGAAAGACACAGGCTTTTTCGTCCGCCCCGATCAAAAGGACAGATTTGCGTCCAATTACCAGTTTACGCCGGAGGCCGGGTTCACGCTGCAGGATGATGGCCAGACCAGTTATTATCTCAGGGAACTTCCTTTTCAATCGGGCGGCGGCGGGCTGGTCTCCACACTGGATGACTATGCCAGTTTCGCGCAAATGCTTTTGCAGGGCGGCACATTTAAAGGGCAGGAAATACTCACCCCCGCTTCAGTGAAACTTATGACCGAGAACCAGCTCGACCCGGATGATGTCTTCATGATGGAGTGGCTCGGCTCTGCAGAGGATACGGGCTTTGGCTATGGCGGCAGCGTCGTCATCGGCGACAAGGAAGGCCGCACAAACGGCATGTGGGGCTGGGGCGGTATGGCCAAAACCGTGTTCCATCTGGACCCGGATAACGGCGCCTATGCCGTCTTGATGCTGCAATATTTCGCCAAAGACGAACCGCAAGTCCACCGCGACTTCCGCGCTCTGGTGACAGAGCAGGTGGCGGATTAGGGGCTTGTAGGTCTTTCATGGCTCGCGTATTATTTGGGTATGGTGGGGAAATCGAAACATAGTATTTCTAATGCGTAGGTTATAGCTATGCAGGAGAACTTCAGAAACAATAAACCAAGGAAAACCTGGACGCTGATTGTGATAGCCGCCGCGTTGTTTCTTGCGTTCGCTTGGGGTCTATCTTATTTTTCTGGTTCTTGGAAAATACAGGGTTACACGACCGGAACAATCGAAATCGTAAAAGTAGAACCTGACAGATACCAATCAGATACGATGAGCGTGTCGGTACGATTGGATAATGGCCAAATCGTTCGGGCGCCGATTGAACCCATTCTAGTTCCCGTTAAAAATGACAAAGTTAAACTCGTTTTCCTGAAAAACACCAGGACAGGTCGGCTCAAATATAAGGTTGTCGAGAAAATTCAGGATTAATCGGAATCAAGGCGATGAGCTTAGGGCATTCACCAAATAAAAAAACAGACCCCTGTAAGGGGCCTGTCGGGGGGCAACACAGTAAAATACGTATGATGACTGATTAAGGCTGCATCACGACGAAACCGTCGCCGGCTTCTGTTGCAACGGTCCAGCCGTCATACTGGGCCGCGCTGGCAGGGTTCCCGCTGCGAACGGCGCCAACATGGGTCAAGTCATATCCGCCTGTATTTGAGGCAACATCGCTATTAAAGTCGGTGTCGGAGATGATGAAAGGTGATCCATTGTCATCACCGTTCAAGACGCCGTCACCGTTTGTGTCACCATCCAGGAAGCCGTTCAGGATTGAAGAGCCTGATCCCAGAAGTCCGTTGGAGAACCCGCCAATGGCGTTGAGATACCAACTGGCCGTGAAGTTGGCAGACCGGTCTGCAATTTCGCCTGTAAAGGTGATCGGGGCAGCTGCGCCGTTATAATAAACGAGGCCGTCGCCATTAGAGCCGTTCGGGGCAATGGTTCCTGCAGGGAAGCCTGTCGCGCCGCTGCGGACAATTCCGAATTGACCGTTAGGACCCGCTTCATTGGCACAGTGAACACCGTCCAGATAAGTCGGTCCGGGTGTGCTCGTGTTAATGTCCGAAAGATTGGCGCCTTCATCGGCTTCAAAACAGCCATTGCGGAAATTGGCAATCAGGACATTGGCCAGACGAATCTGATCCGTATTGTCTGCAAACAGAATTCCGAACTCTCCGGCGCTGGTATCACTGGCAGCTGACACACTGGTGTCATCGCGGCCCACCAGAGTGGCATTGACGATGCGTGGATTGGAGTTTCCGCCGGTGGTTTCGCTGGCATAGATGCCTGAACGACCGGAGTCGGGGCTGTGAATGACCATCAGATCTTTGATTAGACCCGTAAAGTCGCGATACCAGACACCGTCGCGCGCGGCGCCTGTCGAAAGCAGCCATGCGCTACGTGGATCGCCGTTCAGGATGTGAAAACCGTCCCGCGCTGAATTGTGCGATTGAACAAAGCTAAGCGTTGTTGTGTTATCGACACCGTTCAGAACGATGTTATCCGAATAGGAGACCGTGTTTCCGTCAATGGTGACATCAACAGCAGCGCCGGCTTCGGCGACGACCACATAATTGAGACGGTTTGCGCCCTGAGTGCCGGATAAAGTCGGCAGGCCGGTAAAGCCGCGCAGAAAAAGACCGCCCCATTCGCCGGAACCGTCAACACCATCATCATCGGATAACATTTGAATCGGGTTGGCTCGGGTCCCATTGGCGAGAACAGCCGAACCTGGCCAGGCCAGAATGTGATCCGTGCCCGAGCCTCTGATTTGTGTGCCGGCCTCAATCGTAAGGGTTCCGGCATATTGGTTGTTGCCGATCTGCAGGGCACCATCAAGGAACCATGTCATATCGGCTGTCAGCGTCGAGCTTTGATCAAGAACACCGCTAATGCTGCATTGACCTGCCGACATTTCCACGGGGATGAGATTACCAACTGTCGGGCAATCACCCTGACTGTTGACGGGCGGCGGCGGCGGAGTAACAACAACAGGGACAGATGTTGTTGTTTCTGAACCGCCGCCGCAACCGGCGATAAAGGCAGCGCTGATAACGCTAGCGGTACCATAAATTAGTTTTTGTTTAATGCGCATGGGACTTTCCTTAAAAATTCTTTACTAAAATTGATCTTGCAGGTTGAAGTCGTGTGGGCGCGTTGAAAGGTTCAAAGTTTTTTAAAAAAAATATTGGGCGAACCAAATTTAGGCTCGCGAGGTTCCCGTCGGGGCCTGGCCGGGTGCCTGTTCAATTATCGTTCACGAAAAATACATTTGCTTGTCATTAAAGACAATGAAACTTTACGACAAACAGGAGTTTGTCATGAGACTATTACCAACGATTTCATTTATATCCGTCATGGCGTTGTCGCTTTCCGCCTATGGCCATTACAATGCCCATGCGGATTCACCGGCGGAAACAACAACGGCGGCGTCCACGGGCCCGCTGATTGTCGCTGAACTATTTACATCGCAGAGCTGTTCATCCTGCCCTCCGGCCGAGGCTCTGTTTTCATCTTTGGCGGATCAGGATAACCTGCTCACCATTGAGTGGCATGTGGATTACTGGGATGACCTGGTCCACGGCGGGTCAAAATGGAAAGATCTCTATTCCAGCAAGGCGTTCACAGCTCGCCAGAGAGCTTACAACTGGTCAATCCGCGGCGTTGGCGGCGTTTATACACCGCAAGCGATTGTCAACGGACAATTGGAAGGCGTTGGAAGCCGCAGAGGCGAGGTCACCCATATGCTGGAAAATACCGAAATTCTTCCGGTCGATGTCCAGATCACAAATAACAAAGTTGTCGTCGGACCCAGCAATCAGGGCGCGGATATTCTATTTGTTCGGCTTCTGGAAAAGCACCAGACCAATGTAAAAGGCGGCGAAAATAAAGGGCGTCTTTTAGCCGGTAAAAATATCGTTCTGGAAGCAGAAATTTTGGGCGAAACCGGCGGCAAGGTAAAAGAATTCAACCTGCCTTCCGTGGGCGCCGGCGAATCCTGCGCTGTTCTTGTTCAGACACTTGACGGAGAGCTGGGACCGGTGCTTGGCGCCGCTAAATGCTAAGTCATTCCCCCGTATAGCCCGGAGGCGGCGAAACTAAGCGGCGGTTTTAGGTTTTGCCGCCGGGCTTAACGAAATTGTGAAGACAACTGATTTGATTTTTTATGGGCCTGAACCCATGGGTTCGGGCCATTCTTATGGAATGACTACCACATTTAAAAGAAATGCTTCCCTATGGGCCAGAAAGCACCAAAAAAAGTGACCGATATGGCGCTAATCCAGCGGGTCGCGCAAGGCGATAAAACCGCTATGCGCCAAATCTATGAAACCCATGCTGGCCCGCTCGGAAGTTTTGTCAAAAACTGGTTGGCGGATCCGACCCACGCCGCAGATCTGGTCCACGAAACCATGCTTGAGGTCTGGCGTAATGCCGCAAGGTTTGAAGGCCGCTCCTCTCTCAAGTCGTGGATATTTTCCATCGCCCGTAATAAATCCATTGATTCCAACCGGCGCAATTCCCGTATGAGCTATACGGATGAAATGCCGGAAATCGTTGACGAACAGATAGGCGCGGACCTTTTGATGTCGGCTGCCCAAAACGCCAAGGCCTTGCGCGATGCAATGACAGAGCTTTCGGAGGCGCATAGGCGGGTTTTACATCTAGCTTTTTTTGAAGACCTGAAATATGAGGAGATTGCTCAGATTGAAGACTGCCCGGTGGGCACGGTTAAAACGCGGGTCATGCACGCGAAAAAGAAACTTCTGCATATTGTGAAGAAAAATGACAAAAACAATTGAACCAAAACCATGGTCAAACGACTTAAATTCGAACAATTAGTATTTCGAGTGTAGTAAAATGACCAAGTTTGACGAATTATCACTGAAAATCCCCGCCTTTTTGCGCGGTGAGCTGACCGATGTGGAAATGGCTGAAATTAAGGCCTTTGCCGGCGGTAATCCGGAATTTGCAGCCGATCTCGAATTTCAGAAGAGCCTGGGTCAATCGCTCAAGGAAGATGCGCCGGACGCGCAGGGCCTCGAATTCGGCTGGGCCCGTCTGTCCAAGGCCATTGATGAAGAACCGGCCGCAAACGCGGTCCCGGGCATGGCCGCCAATGATCCGGCGCCGTCCAGATTCTGGCAATATGCGGCGGCCCTTCTGGCCTGTATGGTCATAGGCCAGACGGCGTTTATGGGACTGGGCGGAAATGATTCCAACGACATTTACCAAATGGCCGGCGAAAATGAGGCCGGATTCGCTATGACGGTTCAGATCAACGCGTCCGCAACAGGCAAGGCGCTCACAGACTTTTTGACGGCCCGTGACGGCGTCGTCACATCAGGTCCAGATAAAGACGGCCAATACCGGATTGCATTTGGCGATCAGGAAAGCTGCGAAACAGCCCGGTCCGGCCTGGCTGTGACCGATGCGCTATTTAAGACTTATTCGGCGTGCGGCGAAAGATAGGTCAAAAATTTGTACTCTATCTGATCGGGGTCTCGGTTTTGGCTGTTAACCATAGCTGGGCCCAATCTTCAAAAACCGACTCAAAGCCTCAAATTATGTCAGGGGTGGACGTCAATTTTTTCGCTGACGCCCGAATTCGCTATCAAACGGTTCAGCAGGAAAATCTGGACGAAAATGCGCAGGCCCTGACCCTCCGAGCAAAAGGCGGCGTTGAGGTTGAAGTCTCTGATCTTTTTTCGGCTCTGATCGAAATTGAGGGCAGCGAGCAGCTCATCGATGATTTTAACGATACGGTGAATGGCCGCTTTGATGTTCCGACTATTTTGGACGTCGAGACCATCGAGCTCAACCGGCTGCAATTGCAGAGCGAAATTATTCCCAAAACCCGCGTCACTTTGGGCCGCCAGACTTTTGCTTTGGATAATTGGCGCTTTTTAGGCGACTGGAAGTTCCGCCAAAATGACCAGACCATTGACGCCTTAAGAATTGAGACATCCATCGGAAAAGGCCGGGCTAATCTCGGTTATTTCAACAAAGTGCATCGGCATTTCGGCAATGACAGCCCGGTTGGCGAGTTTGCGGGCGACTCATATGTTCTGAATTTCTCCCATCCAGTGCCCATCGGGCAGGTGTCTTTGTTTCATTATGCTTTTGACCTGGGAACCGGCAATAGCTCGGCGCCGGTCAACACGCTCTCAAATGTCACGACCGGTATTCGCTGGCACGGACGCCGGAACTGGGACAAATTCGGAATAGCCTGGGATGCGTCTGTGGCCCGGCAATCGGATTTCGCGGATAATCCTAATGACTATAAGGCTCTTTATGCGGATCTTGGCGTAAATCTGGAATATGAGGATTTGCAGCTTAGCGTCGGCGTTGAAAGTCTCGGCAGTGATGACGGCGTGGCCGTTCAAACGCCTCTGGGATCTTTGCATGGTTTTCAGGGCGTAACAGACCGGTTTTTCCGAACGCCGGCCGATGGCCTCCGGGATTATCATACCGGTCTCAAATATGATGTTGGCAATATCGGCCCGTTTGAGCGCATTCAGGCCCGGGCCGGCTATCACTGGTTTAAATCGGACCGCAATGTCCGGGACTATGGCCGCGAGCTGAATTTCGGACTCAGCGGTAAAATTAAAGATGTCACCCTGCTCTTTGAATATGGTGACTTTAACAGCCGCGCCCCGGCCACAGATACGGGCCTGTTTGTCAGCGATGCCGACTCGCTGACTTTATCGGCTTCCTACAGTTTTGATTGAACCAAATAGAGAGCTTTTACGACCAAAGATAAAGCGAGATAATTATGAGACAACATATTACAAAAATTCTTTGCGCGGGACTACTGACCCTGGGGGCCTGCCAGACGGTGTCGTCGACGCCGGATGCGCTGGAAACCCGCACCGCGAAATCGGAACCGCTTATCAATGTCACGGAAGTCATCGCCGTGGTCAATACGCAGGTCAACGCGGTCGATCTGGAGCAGCAGGCCTCCGAATGGGGCTATAGCCTCAAGAAAAAAGAAAAACTCGAGGGCCTGGACATGTATGTCATGACCTTTGATTGCCCGCCCGGGATTGATCCCCATGATGCGGTTGTCGAACTGGAAAGGCTTCAGCCGGATTCGACCGTTGGTGTGAACCATAAATATAATCTCAATCTCGAAGATACGGTTTTTACGGCGCCGAGCCGGACCTATGCCGATAATCTGATCAGCTGGCCGGAAACCGGCTGCGAAGCGCAATTGCCCGTCGGCATTATCGACGGCGGCGTTTCCGAAGCCTTTTTGCGCCGTCACAAAGACCGCGTCGCCTATAAGTCTTTTATCAGCGGAAACCCTTCGGCGGCGGCCGTCGAGCATGGCAGCGCTATCGCCTCAATTCTGGTTGAGCCGGGCCGTCTTAATCAGGGCCGGTTTTACATCGCGGCCGTGGTCTCAGAAGACGACAAAGGCCAGCAGTTTTCCGGATTGTTTCCCATGCTCAAAGCTCTGGACTGGATGGTGCAAAATGACGTGAAAGTCGTCAATGTCAGCCTTGCAGGCCCGAAAAACCGGACCCTTGAAAAAGCCATTCGGCGTGCTTCTGACAAAGGTATGATTATCGTCGCCGCTGTCGGCAATGACGGCAAAAATGCCAGTCCTCGTTACCCGGCCGCCTTTGATACGGTCATCGCGGCCACGGCGGTCAATAAAGACAGCGAAATTTACGCCGAAGCGGTGAGAGGCAGCCATGTTGACTTTGCGGCGCCGGGCGTTCGTATATTTGTACCGGATGTGGGCGAAGGCCAATTTGTCTCCGGAACCTCCATCGCCGCGCCGTTTGTCACGGCTATGATCGCGTCGCATTCCCAAGACGGATCAGATATGTCCGTTGAGGACATTACAAACTATCTGTCCAAATCCACAATTGACCTTGGCGAAAACGGCAAAGACCCGGTTTACGGACTCGGCCTGATCAAAGCCAAAAACAATTGTTCTTTTTAAACGCGGGTTTAAAAAACACGGGAATTATAAACCGTTAAGCCGATTCACTCGGCTTCCTTTGAATTCGCAACGGCAATATCCATGGCCATTTCGGCCAGGAACATGTCCATAGCCAGATCCCGGGTCTGATTGAGGCCCGGATCAATAAATTTACTGTTCCGGTAAAACAGTCCGAGCGATTTCCCGAAAAGGTAAACGGATTTATCCCGGCTTGCTGCTGTTTTAATGAAGCTTTCCTCGGCCCCATGAATAATATGGCCGCTGCGACAGTCCGTAATTTTGGCTTTCAGTCCAAACCGGTCTGTAATCGTCCGGGTACCGTTGTCGATTTCCGCCTGCACATCTGATGTATCGGCATTTGGAAAAAACCCCTTCACACTTCGGCCCAGATTTTCATCATAGTTTGTAATATAGGTGCGGATGACCCAATGGGCCGCCCGGCTGTCCTCCATGCCGGTGCAGGGGGGCACATGGAGCGGATCAAAAATCAGAATATTGGAACCGGCCATAATTTTATGCATTTTGATGCCGGGCGCGGGCGAAAGTTTGTCGCCGAAATTTGCCGTATAAATACCGTCGACCAGATTTTGAGAATCCGCGACCCAAAGCCGGATGGCTGCCGGTTCACCCGAGGGGAATTTATTTATGATAAGATCATTGGCGGCTTGGATCCTGTCACGGGCCACAGATAAGGGGCTGCCCGTTTCACTATTGGTCGGCGCTTCATTAGATGCCGGTTTTGCGCTCTTCCCGGGTGCTTCCATCCAGCTGCCGGCTTCTGTGTTTGTACTTGCGCAGCCGGAATTCAAAGCGGCTGACAAGATCCATAGCCCAGCGAATTTCAATGTTTTTCTCATCGCAATGCGACCTCCAGATTTATATGTTTTGTAGACTGGCTATCAATATTCAGAACGTTGACCCGCAGCGGGGCGGTTATCTCCTCGCCTCTGAAAACATAGATATGAACCCAGATATTCATGGATTTTCTCTGCCGGGGAACGGTCAGTATCCCGGCATCAAATCCCTTATCGCCGGAAATGAGCAGACGGATAATCCGGCTGTGAGCCACGGTATCGGACCCCAGGACCGCATGGCGGTACATGTCCATATGCTCGGCTGTGACGCCATTTCGCATATCAATGGTTACAATACGATTGTCCCGCGCCGAACAGGGAGTAGCGCTTAAAATAAGCGCCAGTAGTGCGAGGCAGGCTCGGTGCGGGACAAAAGACACGGGGCTCTATCTTATATAGAGTTTGTTCAGCTGCACCGTGCTGCTGCGCAAAATAGCATTATTAAACGTGGCGGATTGCTTTATTGATGAAGATCCGACGCTTCCGCCGTAAAGCCGGATCGCGTTCACTTCCACATGAGAATCATAATGGCTTCCGCCGTTGATCGTCGCCGCTTGTGTCGCGTCCAGGCCACTGACATCCGCGCCGTTAATATCAACCATATTGATCCGCAGTTCGCTTTGATTGGCATAGAGTCCATCGGACGAAGCATATTGCGCCAGTGTCAGCCCCGTTACCGTAGACTCCCGGTCTTCATAGGGGGCGTGTGAGGTGGTTTCTTCTTCGGTGTTGGGCGAGCTTGCCCCATGGCCTTCATCGGCCCATGCCGGGACAAAGGTCAATATTGCGCATGTCATTACAATAAGTTTTTTCATTTCTAATCCTTGGTTACTCGTTGTGGGGACCAGAACAGCAAATTTGCGGCTCAGGACCATGGCTCGTAAATTCAATAGCCATGCCAAAAATGCTCGAAATAATTCTATGTAAAATCAGCCGCTTAAATGGTTAAAAAAAGCCTGCTGAATTGAGCGGTTTCCATTTTGAAAATTTGTTGCAAAATTGAAAATATCCGGCCGGATCACATCCACCGAACGGCAAAGACGCAGGAAGCGCTGTTTGAGAAAATTAGAATATTTTGGTGGAGCCAAGGGGAGTCGAACCCCTGACCTCTTCGCTGCCAGCGAAGCGCTCTACCAGCTGAGCTATGGCCCCTTCCAAATAGAAGGCGGACGACCTTGCGTCCGAAGGCGGCACCTATAGAGCCGCGCTAAATATTGTTCAAGTCAAATTTGTTTGGTCAATTAAGGCGTTGAATTAGATTTCGACTTCTTCCGGATCTTCGCCTTCTTTTTCCGTTGGCGGCAGAGTGTCGTCTTCTTCGTCGTCAACCAGAGCCGCGTCTTCGTCCTCGTCCTCTTCGGTTAAGGCGTCAAAGTCTGGCGTTCTGCCCTCATCATCATCGTCGCCGCCGCCCGTGCCGCCGAAATTGGCGTCGTCGCCGTCCAGCTCAAGTTCTTTGGCTTCGGCCTCGTCCAGGTCTTCTTCCTGCTCTTCAGCGGCGTCCGCGTCTTCGTTTTCGTTTTCGTTTTCAGGTTTAAGCTCGGCGACCGGGATCGGCGCAACCACTTCTACCGCGTCCGGATCATAGCTATATTCACATTTCGGGCAAACGGCAGGGCGTTTTGTCAAATCGTAAAATTTTGCACCGCATTCCGGGCAAACTCTTTTTTCGCCCAAATCGACCTTGGCCATAGTCTCTTCCTGTTTATCACATTATCCTGTGTACATCGCCGGGCCCGGACCTTGTCATGCAGCCTCAATACCGTTAAGCGGTGCAACTTCGTTCGCGTCTTAGCGTTTCGAAATAGAGAGTCAACCGACAAAAGCGAGTTGTGGGAATTATGCCAAAAGTGGCTACCGCCAAACCCAGTCAAAGCCTTACAGGGTCCGTCAGGGCACCGGGCGATAAATCTATTTCTCACCGGGCCATTATCTTCGGCGCATTGGCCGAGGGCGAGACCCGGGTGACCGGCCTGCTGCGCGGCGCTGACATTCTGTCCACCATAGGGGCCATGCAGGCGCTGGGCGCCAAAGTCACAGAAAACAAAGACGGCAGCTGGACGGTTATGGGCTGCGGCCCCCAGGGGCTTAAATCGCCGAGCGGCCAGATTGATTGCGGCAATGCCGGAACGGGCGTGCGCCTGATCATGGGCGCGGCGTCGGCCTATAATATAAAAGCGGAATTTACAGGCGATGAGTCCCTGCGCAGCCGCCCCATGGCCCGGGTTCTGGATCCCCTGCGCGAAATGGGAGTTGAGGCCGCCGCCGCTAAAGGAGACCGACTGCCGGCGGTCATTGAGTCCTCTGGAAATTTAAAGCCGCTGGATTTCACGCCGCCCCACGCGTCGGCTCAGGTAAAGTCCGCCATTCTTCTGGCCGGCCTTAAAACCGACGGCACAACAACTGTTCGCGAAACCCGCCTTTCCCGCGATCATACGGAAAACATGCTGCGCGCCTTTGGCGCCGAAGTCACGGCCCGCCCCAAAAACGAAGGTCAGGTGGTCAGCATTACAGGTCCGGTTCATTTGACCGGCACAAAAGTCAATGTCCCGGGCGACCCGTCCTCGGCCGCCTTTGCCATTGTGGCCGCTCTCGTCATTCCGGGCTCGGAAATCCAGATTGAAAACGTCATGATGAACCCAACCCGGACCGGACTTCTGGAAACACTGGCCGAAATGGGCGCCGATATCCGGGCCGATAATTTCCGCAAATCCGGCGGCGAGGTCATCGCCGATTTGCAAGTGCGCCACTCAAGCCTTCGGGGCATTAACGTGCCGCCAAAGCGCGCGCCGTCCATGATTGACGAATATCCTATATTGGCCGTCGCGGCGGCCTTTGCCAAAGGCGATACGATTATGAACGGTATTGAAGAGCTTCGCGTCAAAGAAAGCGACCGGATTTCCGCCACTGTCGAGCTCCTGCGCCGAAACGGCGTTGACGTCACAGAGTCCGCAGACGGCATGCGGGTTCGCGGCGGCCCGGTTCCCGGCGGCGCGAAAGTCACCACCTATCACGACCACCGCATTGCCATGTCGGCGCTTGTATTGGGTCTGGGGGCCGAGGCGCCTGTTGAAATTGACGATGCCTCCATGATCGCCACCAGCTTCCCGGACTTTTTTGATCTCATGGAAAGCCTGGGCGC
>CAYQNQ010000015.1:0-8135 GCA_964418815.1 uncultured Hellea sp. | reverse complement strand
TGACGGTTATCGCCATTGACGGCACTTTTGCCAGCGGCAAGGGGACATTGGCCAAAAAACTGGCGGCGCATTATAATCTCCCGCATCTGGATACGGGCAAGCTGTATCGCGGCGCCGCCAAAATCGCTCTGGACCGGGGTTATGACCTGACGGATGGGGGCCAGGCCGAAATAGCGGCCTGGGCGGTGACGCCGGAAATGCTGAGCGATCCGGTTCTAAAAAGCGGACCGGTGGGCGCGGCGGCCTCAAAGATTTCCGTTCATGTATCTGTGCGCGCGGCGCTTTTGGCGTTCCAGCGGGAATTTGCCGAAAAAGGCGGCGTGCTCGATGGCCGCGATATTGGAACGGTTATCTGTCCGGATGCCGATGTGAAACTCTATGTGGACGCCCAGCCCGAGCAGCGGGCCGAGCGCCGCCACAAAGAACTGACCGGCTACGGCGAGGACATTACGCTTGAGCAGGTGCTGCAGCAGCTAAAGGAAAGAGATGAGCGGGACAAAAACCGGGAGACCGCCCCGCTAAAACCGGCCCCAGATGCGCACTTGATTGATACAACTAACTTGTCTATAGAGCGCGCGTTCGGCGCGGCAGTGAAGATCATTGACGCGGTTTTAGAGGCAAAAGCCCCTGAAACATAAGGCAAAAGCAACATTTCGAACATTTTTGGAAGCCTGGATGGGCCGGGCTAGACCGCAGGATACAACCTGACGGCCGGAATTTATTTTTGGAGTACCAACCCTATGAGCTCAGCTCAAGACACCCTCAATCCCACAACAGATGATTTCGCTTCCATGCTGGAAGCCTCCCTTGAAGCCAATCCCATGACCGAAGGCTCGGTCGTCAAAGGCATCATTACAGGCATTGAAAAGGACGTTGTCCTTGTTGATGTCGGCCTGAAAACAGAAGGCCGCGTCTCTGCCAGAGAATTTTATACACCGGGTGCAGAAGAGTCCGTTAAAGTCGGCGACACTGTCGATATCTATCTGGAGCGCATCGAAAACGCGCTTGGCGACGCGATCCTGTCCCGCGACAAGGCCCGCCGCGAAGAAACCTGGATTAAAATGGCCAAAGTCTATGAGGCTGAAGAGCCCGTTACCGGCGCTATTGTTGGCCGCGTCAAAGGCGGCTTTACCGTTGATCTTGGCGGTCTCAATGCTTTCCTGCCGGGATCGCAAGTGGATATTCGCCCCGTTCGCGACGTTGGACCTTTAATGAACCAGGACCAGCCCTTTATGATTTTGAAAATGGACCGGGTCCGCGGCAATATCGTTGTCTCCCGCCGCGCCATTCTTGAAGAGAGCCGCGCGGAGCAGCGCGCCGAACTTGTCGGTCAGCTGGCCGAAGGCGAAACCCGCGAAGGTGTGGTCAAGAATATCACAGATTACGGGGCTTTCGTGGATCTGGGCGGCATAGACGGCCTCCTACACGTTACCGATATGTCCTGGCGCCGCATTTCTCACCCCAGCCAGGTCATGGCTGTGGGCGATACGGTTCAGGTCAAGATCATTAAAATCAATCCTGAGACCCAGCGTATCAGCCTTGGCATGAAACAGCTCATGGAAGATCCATGGATGGCAGCTGCGAAGAAATATATCGTCGGATCCCGTCACACAGGTCTCGTTACAAATATCACGGATTACGGCGCCTTTATCGAACTGGAAGAGGGCGTTGAAGGCCTGGTCCACGTATCTGAAATGAGCTGGACCAAGAAAAACGTTCATCCGGGCAAGATCGTTTCCACATCTCAGGAAGTGGAATGCGAAGTTCTGGAAGTGGAAGAAGAGAAACGCCGTATTTCACTGGGCATCAAGCAGACACAATCCAATCCATGGGATAGTTTCGCGGATCGCTTCCCTGTGGGCACTGTTATCAAGGGCGAGGTTCGCTCTGTGACGGAATTTGGTCTTTTTGTTGGTCTTGACGGCGATATTGACGGTATGGCTCACTTGTCTGATCTGACCTGGGATAAATCCGGCGAGGAAGCCCTGAAAGACTATAAAAAGGGTGATGAGGTCGAAGCCAAAATTCTGGATATCGACATTGTGAAAGAACGCATCAGCCTCGGCATTAAGCAGCTGTCCAAAGACACAGCTCCGGCCGGTGCGCGCCGCGGCACAACAGTGACCTGTACGGTCACCAATGTTCAAAGCGCAGGTCTGGACGTGACCTTTGGGGACGAAAACGAAACCAAAGCCTTTATCCGCAAGTCGGACCTTTCAAGGGACCGCGCAGATCAGCGTCCAGAGCGTTTCGCTGTAGGTGATAAAATTGACGCCATGATCGTCAAAGCCGACAAGGCCAAGCGTCAATATACGCTGTCTGTCAAAGCCCTTGAAATTGCCGAAGAGAAAGAAGCTGTTCAGCAATATGGCTCCACCGATGCGGGTGCGTCTCTGGGTGATATTCTGGGCGCCGCGCTTCAAGGCAAGGAATAAGCCAGCTTTAATTTAGATTTGGGCCTCCTCAATTTATTTGAGGGGGCTTTTTAATTTTTATATTGACGGCTTAAACACCAGCCGTATTTATAGGCGTATGTTACGCTCAGAACTCGTCGATAAAATTCACAAAGACAACCCTTATCTGACCCGGGAAGAATCTGAACGTGTCGTCGCTGTTATCCTTGAAAGCGTTATTCAGACTTTGGAAAAGGGCGCCCGTGTGGAACTTCGAGGCTTTGGCGCATTTTCGGCCCGTCACAGAGGTCCGCGCAAGGGCCGTAACCCGCGCACAGGCGAGACTGTTATGGTTCCAGAAAAGCATGTGCCGTTTTTCCGAGCCGGAAAAGATCTGAAAGCCCGCGTCGATAATCAGCCGTAATTAGTCTTTCGTTAACCATAAAAATTAACGACTGGTTTACCATATTGACCCAGACCCCCGAATTATGCGAGAAAATCGCATTCTAAACCATTGGAGGGAAAGTAAATGGGGATGATTTCAGAATTCAAAGAATTCGCAATGGCTGGCAACATGATGGACATGGCTGTCGGTATTATCATGGGCGGCGCTTTTGGTACGGTGATTGGTTCACTGATCAAAGACGTCATTATGCCGGTTATCGGACATTTTTCCGGCGGCCTGGACTTTAGTGCAAATAAAATTGTTTTAACGCCGGCCGAGCTTGATGCTGCAGGCAATGCCATTGAAGGCACTGGCGCAGCCATTAGCTACGGCTCATTCATCAATGCAATGATCGCATTCCTGATTCTGGCGTGGGTTCTGTTCATGATGATTAAAGGTATGAACAAGGCCAAAAAGGCTGAAGCGGAAGCTCCGCCAGAGCCAACGCCGACTGAGACTCTGCTCGCTGAAATTCGCGACAATCTCAAAAGATAACTGATTTAATATCTGAAATTTGGAAACCGGCTTTTTAGCCGGTTTTTTTCTTGCCTGATTTTAAGCGTATTTTTCGCCCAGATAGACCCGCCGCACATCCGGATTGGCTCTAATCTCTTCCGGCGTTCCGTCAAACAGAGCTTCGCCCTGAAACAAAATAGACGCGCGGTCGACAATATCGAGTGTTTCGCGCACGCGGTGGTCCGTGATCAATATGCCGATGCCGCGCTTTTTAAGATAAAGAATAAGCTCCGAAATATCGGCGATAGCTATCGGGTCAATTCCGGTAAACGGTTCGTCCAGCAGAATAAAGCTGGGCCGGGAGGCCAGGGCGCGGGCGATTTCAACCCGGCGCCGTTCGCCGCCCGAGAGGGCCATAGCCGGACTTTTCTTGATATGGCCAATATTCAGCTCATCCAGAAGCGCGTCCACATTATCATTCCATTTGGAGCGGTCTTTTTCCGTCAGCTGGACCACGGCTTTGATGTTTTCCTCGACGGACAGGCCGCGAAAAATACTTTGTTCCTGCGGCAGATATCCAACACCGAGCCGCGCCCGCTGATACATAGGCAGGCCGGTAATGTCTTCGCCGTCCAGGGTGATCGTGCCGTTGTCGGCTTCAATCAGGCCCATGATCATATAAAAGCTTGTGGTTTTACCGGCGCCGTTAGGGCCCATAAGCGCAACGACCTCACCGCGATTGACGTGCAGGGAAATGTCCCGGACGACCTGACGGCCCCGATAGGATTTTCCGATATTATTGGCCGCCAATCCTGAAGGTATAGGATTGGGACTTACGGCTGCATTTGCCATGATTAGCCCCGACTTTGCGATCCCGAATTCTTAATGAGGATATTGACCCGGCCTTTACGTCCGCATTTGCGTCCTTTGCAGGAGCCGACAACCCGCGCCTGATTGGTCGATAGATTGTAAATCAGCCGGTCGCCTGTGACGACATTGTCATCGCCCTGAAGCAGAATGACATCGCCCGTAACGGTGAACGTGTCGCTGGCTTGCTCATAAACGCCTTTACGGCCCCGAACTTCCTGTTCCGGCGTCAGATAGTAAAAATTACCGGTGGCGACGATTCGATCAAAGTCCTGAGCATCCAGATCATTGCTATTCTGATTGCCTGTGTAAATATCCATCGCGTCGGAAAGAATACGGACATCGCCTTGGCGAACATCCACTTGGCCGCTTAGTTTAATCAGGCCGCTGCCGTAAGTAATGCTGTCAGCGCCGGCATCAATGGGTGCATTACTATCAGTCGCAAACTGCGCATAGGCCGGGCCTGATACCAGGAGCGCTAAGAAACAGGTAAATGATTTAATCATCATATTAGAGGCCTCATTGATTAAGACGGACATTTACTCTGCCGCCGCATTCGTCGCCCGCGCATTCTTCGCCGAACTTTACACGTTTATTCTTGAGATCGTAAACCATCTTTTCACCTGACAAAGTCGTTCCGTTAGGCTGTCTGACTTTGACATTTCCAGTGACGACAATGACGCCCCGATCCCGGAAATAAGTGCCCTGATCTCCGGTCACTGTATTTTCGGGGGTGACATATCTGAAATTGCCTTTGGCGATGATTTTCGTAACGGCGCCCAGCGACAATGTCCCGTCAGCTGCGCCGTCCTTCGTACCGCGTTTTTGACGGAAGATTTCCATTTCATCGGACTGAATTCGCGCATCGCCTTGTTTCACGTCCACATTCTTGTGAAGGACGGTCAAGTTACCTTTGTAAGTCGCTTTTTCCGCCGCCACAGATATGGGTTCGCCGCTATCGCCAAAATCAATCTGGGCCTGCGAGGTCCCCGCCAGACTTACCAAAAAGGCGGTCAGATATAGAAATGTTTTTGTCATTGCTCTTGATCCAATAGAGCGGTCATACCGTTTTTGAAAATGAATGTCGCGTAATTATCGACGATTTCATAAGCATTTCCGTTGACCTTGCCAAATTCTCCGACGCAATCAATGGGTTCATCGCCTTCAATGACCTTTGTTTTGGTAAAGACCCGGGCGTGAGTCGTGAGGCAAATATAACCATCATCGGTCTTGAGATCGACAGAAGTCCGAAGTTCCAGCACTTTGTCGATGTCGTTATACGTACCGGTTTCCGCAATCACGATGGACTTGCCCGCATTTTCTACCCGGAAAAACTCAAGGACCGGATCGACAAGCTGAACGGTTTCCTGATCGGCGGTCAACCGGATCGCCTCCTTGGCGGTCAGGTAAAAGGGCAGCCCGTCATCGGTCCGCCCGCTATAACGCGGATTGACCATTTTGACGGACTCGCCGGGATCAGTTTCCGGAAAAACTGTCGTGGCCTGACGGGTGAATTCCCACACTAAAACGGCAATGGTAAAAACGGCCAGTGCCATGAGTAGAAATTGAAAAAAACGCACGCGCTGTGAGTGACGTCGGGCGGCTTCCAGCGTCAGGGTTCGCCGCGGCTCCCATATGCCGTTTCCGCTATCGGTGCGCGGGTCTATGTGCGTGGTTTCGGCCATTTACGCAGAGCTATAATTGAATTGGGGCGCTCTGGCGATAGGCAATGGCCGTATATAACCAGAGTTTAACATCCCGGGCCGGCCTCGAAATGCCTAGTCCTGCCGGCGCATTGAATGGGAAAATATATCAACTTGTTCCCAGCCGGCCAGATCCAGAGCTGTACGTGTCGGCAGAAAGGTAAAACAGGCCTCGGCTAAATCCAGACGGTCTTCGCGCAGCAGACGTCCGGTCAAAACGTTTTTAAGCTGATGCAGATAAAGCACATCGGACGCTGCGTAATTCAGCTGTGCTTCGGTCAGTTCATCGCTGGCCCAGTCGGAGCTTTGCTGCTGTTTGGACAGTTCAACCCCGATCAGCTCACGGCAGAGATCCTTAAGCCCGTGCCGGTCCGTATAGGTTCGCACCAGACCGGAGGCGATTTTAGTGCAAAATATGGGCGTGCAGTCGATATCCAGATCCCGTTTCAGCACGGCCACATCAAAGCGGGCAAAATGGAAAATCTTGACTATATCCGGATTGGACAAAAGAGCTTTCAAATTGGGGCAGTCAAATGTTGCCCGGTTGACCTGTACAATATGAGCGTCGCCATCTCCGCTGGAGAGCTGCACGAGGCAGAGTTTATCCCGGACCAGTGACAGGCCCTGGGTTTCCGTATCAACGGCAACACTTTTGCCAAAATCCAGTCCGGCGGGAAGATCATTTTTGTGGAAGTGAACGGTCATAATTATCTCTTTCTCGGCGGTTTACCGAATTCGCCTTTCAATAACAATGCCCGATTTTAGGCGGTGCAGCTGCGCGTCCTATGCTAAAGTGCGTTTATGGACCTGACCGATTCACAAAAATACCGCATATTCGAGACCCGGAATGAAAGCTTTAGCGGACAGTTTTTTATGGCTGTTAAAAGCACGGGAATTTTTTGCAGGCCCGGCTGCCCAGCCCGCACGCCCAAGCCGGAAAACTGCGAATTTTATATAAGCTCTCAAGAGGCTCTGTCGGCCGGATACCGCGCTTGTAAACGCTGTCATCCCATGGGTCTGCCGGGAGAGGCGAGCCGCCTGATCAAGGAGCTGATCGCGATGGTGGAAAGTGACCCTGAGCATAAATGGAGTGAGCAGGATCTCGCGCGGCGCGGCATAGACCCGTCAACGGCGCGGCGGCAGTTTAAGGCCCGGTTCGGCATGACCTTTTCCGTCTATGCGCGCCAGCGCCGCCTGGGGATTGCGCGGCAAAATCTGGAACAGGGCGAGCCGGTTATTCAGGCGCAGCTGGCGGCAGGTTTTGACAGTCCCAGCGGGTTTCGCGCTGCCTATGCCAAAACATTCGGCGCGCCGCCCAATAAGACCGGGCAGGCCTCTTTGTTTATTGAATGGATCGACACGCCGCTGGGCCCCATGATTGTCATATGCAGCGAGCAGCATGTTTATCTTACGGAATTTACCAACCGCAAAAAATTGAGCGGACAGCTGGAGAAACTGGTCAAAGTCTATGACCGTCCCATCCTGCCGGGCCGAACGTCCATCACAGACCATGTGGAGGCCCAGATAAGAGACTATTTTGACGGCAGGCTTCAATCTTTTGATTTGCCGCTGCGCCCCACAGGCACAGATTTTCAACGCCGGGTCTGGGACGCCCTTTGCGCCATTCCTTTTGGCGAGACGCGCTCTTATGGCGAGCTGGCCACATCCATCGGCAATGACAAAGCCTTTCGGGCCGTCGCCAGTTCAAACGCCAAAAATGGGCTGGCCATTATTATTCCCTGCCACAGGGTGATCAATACGGGCGGTAAGCTGGGCGGCTACGCCGGGGGGCTGCATAAAAAACAATGGCTGCTCGATCACGAGGCCGGCCGGACCGGCTTATTCGGCTAAATCTTCGAATAGAGCCGCTGCCCCGTAAAGTGCGGCTTTGGGATTGGTCATAACCCGGATCGGAATTTCCGCCATATAATCTGAACGCTTCCCCCGGTTTGTAAACCGCGACAGGGCCGCTTCAGCTTTGAAAAAATCAATCATGCGTTCGGACACACCGCCCGCCAGAACAACCCCGCCGCGAGCTCCGCCGGACAGGGCCATGTCGCCCACGGCCCCCATGACGGCAGCGGCGCGAATTTCGCAAATCTCCAGACAGAGAGGATCGCCGTTTCGAGCCATTTCACGGATGACGTCCGGAGCGAGAGCTTGGTAAGCTTGACCCCGGCGCCGGCATATGGCCCGGTGAACATCGTCAAGGCCGCTGCCGGAGCAGACTTTCTCAAGCGTGACAAAGCCGAATTCCGCCCGCAAAATTTT
>CAYQNQ010000014.1:9929-23228 GCA_964418815.1 uncultured Hellea sp. | reverse complement strand
ACGTCTGGATGAAAGATATCCAGCCCTGGTGTATCTCCCGCCAGCTCTGGTGGGGGCACCGGATTCCGGCTTGGTTTGGGCCATCTTTAGATGTGGACGGTAACCTAATCTACAAACAAGATAAACTTCAGATATTTGTTGGAATCGATAAAAAAACCGTAGAAGATAAAGCTAGACATTATTACTCAAAGCTTGGTTATGACAAGCGGATCAAGTTTTTCAATACTCTTGAAGAATGTGATAATATTGACAACTATAATGTCGGAAATGAGCTTGGTCTTTTCCAAGACCCAGACGTCCTAGATACTTGGTTCTCCTCGGCGCTTTGGCCGTTTTCAACATTAGGATGGCCTAATCAAACCCCTGAACTTGAAAGGTTTTATCCGACTTCCGTTTTGGTGACGGCGTTTGATATTATATTCTTCTGGGTCGCGCGCATGATGATGGCTGGTCTTGAGTTTATGGACGAAGTTCCGTTTAAGGATGTTTATATTCACGCCATAGTCCGGGACGAAGACGGTTCGAAAATGTCCAAATCCGAAGGCAATGTCATTGATCCTGTCGATCTGATTGACGGCATCGACATCGATACTCTGGTTAAGAAACGCACGACCGGACTTCGGCAACCGGAAAAAGCGCCCAAGGTCGAAAAAGCCACCCGAAAACGTTACCCGGACGGATTTGAAGCTTACGGCGCAGATGCGCTGCGCTTTACGCTGGCCGCTCAGGCAGCAGCAGGGCGGGATATCCGCCTGTCCGTTGAGCGCGTCGCCGGTTACCGCAATTTCGGGACAAAGCTCTGGAACGCGGCCAAATTTGCGCAAATGCGGGAGTGTCATCCCGTCCAGGGCTTTGACCCCGTAAGCTGTCAATCAACGCTGAACCAATGGGCCGTCTCTGAGCTTGTCCAGACGCAAAACGAAGTCACAAAAGCCATCGAGGGCTACCGCTTTAATGATGCCGCAGAGGCCGCCTATAAATTTGCCTGGGGCACATTCTGTGACTGGTATATTGAGCTGGCCAAGCCTGTTTTGACAGGCGAGGATGGTCCGGAAAAGAACGAAACCCGAGCAGCAATAGCCTTCGTTCTGGATAATATTCTCAAACTTCTCCATCCATTTATGCCCTTCATTACCGAAGAACTCTGGCAAAACCTGGGCGCGCGTGATGAGATGTTGATCCTTTCAGAGTGGCCCGTGCTGGATGAAAGTTTAATCAACGCAAATTCGGCCGATGAGATTAACTGGCTCATCCGGGCCGTTTCGTCGATCCGGTCCGTGCGGTCCGAGATGAATATTCCGCCCTCTAAAAAAGGCGAAATGATTGTCATGGGCGCGTCCAAAATCAGTCTGGAGCGGATCAAAAAATATGAAAGTAATTTTGATGTTATGGCCCGCGTGGAAAGCTGGGGGGCAGGTGATGCCGCTCCAAAAGGGGCCCTGCAATGCGTTGTCGATGAAGCCACATTCGCCCTGCCTTTGGCAGGATTGGTGGACCTGGACGCAGAAAAGACACGCCTGTCCAAGGAAATGGATAAAATCCAGTCCGAGATTGAGAAAATCAATAAAAAGCTCGGTAATGCTAATTTTGTCGAGCGGGCGCCGGAGGCCGTCGTTCAAGAGCAGAAAGACCGCCTCGCAGGTTTTGAAAACGAACTAGAGAAGCTAAAAGCGGCGCGTGATAATTTAACGTCCACGTGATCTGGCTCACGCCCATAATTTGCGATATGATGTAAATTCGGCGCGAGTGTACAAACGGGGCATTAAAAATGGCGTATTACAAACTTCTTAAATCTTACAAGCCTGAGAAAGCAGACTGGATAGCCAAACGGCTAAAGGATCTCCGCACAACCATTCGCGCATCAGAACTTGGAAAACGCGAGCCAGACAATCTTATTATCGGATCGTGGAATATCCGGGCTTTTGATGAAGGTGCACCGCGCCGGGATGAAAGTTATCATTATATCGCCGAAATCATCGATCATTTTGATATTTGCGCTGTGCAGGAAGTGAAATCCGATCTCGGCCCACTGGAACGGCTGATGAAACTATTGGGTCCAAATTGGGAATATTTTGTAACAGACGTAACCGAAGGTGGACCGGGAAACCGGGAACGACAGGCTTTTCTGTTTAACAAGAACAAAGTCTTTTTCAGAAATCGCGTCGGCGAAATTACTCTGTCTAGAGATGAGCTTATAGATGGGGACCAAATCGCCAGAACTCCGTTCTTCGCGGCGTTTCAGGCGGGTTGGTTTCGGTTCACCCTGGTTAGTGTCCATGTCATTTTTGGAAAAGATAAGACCAAACGGGCAAAAGAGCTGGACCGTCTTGCCAAACGTATCAATGCCAGGGCCGAAGCCGAAAGCGAGGTCTATGTTTTGATTGGCGACATGAATATTGAAAAACGCGATGACGCCATTTTTAAAAGCCTGTCGGACAATAATCTCTGTGTTCCTGTTTTTGGTCCAACAAATTTGGGCGGCAATAAAGATTATGACCAAATTGCCTTCACTGGGGAGCGCGTGAAAACAAGTTTGGTTCGGTCAGGTTCCATTGACTGGCGAGGGGATGTCTTTGGAGACGCTGACAAAGATGCCTATGAGCCTATCGTCAAGGCGGCAAGGGAAGAGGCCGGCAAAGAAATGTATTCGGACTGGGATAAGTCCTATCAGGCTCACTTTGCCAGTTTTGAAATGTCGGATCATCTTCCTATTTGGGTTGAGATTCGGACGGATTATTCAGACAAATATCTCGAGAAATTTTTTCTAAATAGCTGATCCAACGGATTTTTAACGCTTAATGTGATAAAGTAGACCATGATAAAAGAGGAATCATGGGGCCCCAATGTCCGTTCACGAGATAAGAACAGCTTTATTTAAGTCCATTGAGTGGACATACACATCGCCGGGCCAAGCACCGGATGTACTTGGACTGATGCAGAAATGGCGAATGATTGACGCCAGATCTGGCCAGTTTGAATTTCATGGCAATCTCAGCGGTATAGGCGGAAATGGTCAGGCCTTTCGCATCGTTGACGTCACGGATTCGGACATGCCCGGGCGTGACGCCGGGTTTCGAGGCGCAATTATCTCGTTTAAGCAAGCAAACCACTTTGAGGGCCGGACTATAATTAAGACCGATATGGGCGTTTATAATCCAACAACAGTGGATCTTATGCAGCGCGTTCCATTTAGCGATAACAAATTCGAACATATTTTCGAAGTTTATAGTGATCACAGTACTGAAGCAGAGGCTTTGTTTACGTCAGGGCTTGTCAAAAAACTGACGAATTTCAGCCGCGAAACGCTGGGCCGGAAAATACAGGCCTGCTGCCTTGGCGATGAAATTCATTTTGCGCTCGATATTGACGACAATTTTTCGTTCTCCAAAGGGCCCAAGCAAAAAAACGCATCGAAATTTGTCCGAGAACTGGTTGTAGAGGCCGGGAGCATATGCGTTATTCTTGAACAGCTTTATTGCATTCAGGCCTCGCTTGGCCGCGCTGATACAGCCGAAGAAAAGCAAAAGCGTTTGGCTTATTACAAAAAATGTTTGTCAAAAATGATGGACACGGCCAATAGTTTAACGGCGACTGCGGCTCAGCAAGGCCAAGCCGCTTAGGATAAAGGGTCCGTTTTGCGGTTCAACGAAACTCATCCGGAATTCAAAGGCTTTAACGCCTTTTACGAGCGCGAGCTATTGCCGGCCCTGCAGGACAAAGAATTTGACCGGCTGGACGCTTTTAAGAAAATCAACAAATGGGCGCCAATGGCCGTAATCGCGATTTTGCTGATCGGTGGGTTATTCTTTTTTAAAACGCGGTCTGTCATGGTTTTGTTTATGGTCGGTGCCGCCTCTGCCGCCGCATATTTTGGAATTCGGTCTCATTTTTTAAAAGATGTTAAAAACAGAACCAAAAACCATCTGGTTGCAGGAATATGCAAATTTATAGGTTGGGAGTTTTCGGAAAAGGTTTTTGATCTTCCGGATCTTAAGCCAATTATTGAAAATGCTCTCCTGCCCAAACGGTATGACCGCGTGGAGTTTGAAGACAAAATGTGGGGCAACGCCCATGGCGCCGATTTTGAAGCTCTTGAATGCCATATGGAGCGAAAAGACACGGATAGTGACGGTGACACGAAATGGGTGACGGTTTTCCGCGGCTCTCTGATGGTCGTTGATTTTCATCAGGAGTTTCTCGGTCGGACCGTCGTCTTGCGCGACAAAGGATGGTTTAACCGCAAGAAAAAATCCGGGATGAAACGGGTCGGCTTGGTCGATCCAAAGTTCGAGAAAATATTCGAAGCTTACAGCACGGATCAGGTCGAAGCCCGGGTCCTGCTGACCCCGACCTTTATGCAAAGGCTGGTGGATCTGGAAGCCTCTGTGGACGGGAAAAACATTCGCTTCGCCTTCTTAGATGATCTTTTACTGATTGCCGTTGAGACGCCGAACCGATTTGAAGCCGGGAGTATGAGCGTGCCCATCACAGATCCCAAGCGCACGCAGGATATTCTGAACGAGGTGGGCGCGGTCTATAATCTGGTGGACGGATTGATGAAGCCGGCGGAGCGTCGGCGGAGTTAGTCTGCGTTTAGGTCCATAACATAGGCCTTTTCTAATGCCCCTTGGCTATCGAGAAACTGCGCGAGAGTTTGCCGAGTGGTAGTCCAGATTTCATCATCGTGATCGTTCATGATCAAACGCTCATCCACAATGGGGCCGATTTTACGCCTGACAAATGAAGCTTTGAGCTCAGTCGGTTCCAATACATTTTGATACCGCGCCTTGATATCCGTTGAGTTGGGCGTCTCCCAAAACATAGCGGCGAGGCTGTCGAGCATGAATTCATTGCAGTTTTGCAGCCGCGGATCGAAGGGATTGGAAATAAGTGAATAATTGACTTGATGGACTTCGCCGTAGCGCGGGGAACGAATGTAATTGATCAGCTTAGATTGCGCGTCTTCAGTGGGAATAATTATGCCCACATCGTGTTCGCGCGTCAGCCGCAGAAAATCGGCGGGATCATCTTTAACCAGTGAGGAAATCAGCCTGTTGTCCTCGCCGTGATAAAGGTTATAGACCGCATAATGCGGGCGGCCGTTTTTTGTTTCCGCGACCCAGAACGCGCTATGGGTAAATTCCACACCCGGCGGTAGCTTACTGCGCTTTTGTCCGGCGCGGGATATAACAGCGGCCTGCACATTATTTTCGGTCAGATGCGAAATAATTTGCTTCCCGTAATCCTCAAGCAAATCCCGCTCAAACAGAGGCTCACCAATGGGGCTGGACGCAACCGCCATGCGGTAAACCGTGTGTATGTGCCAGCCAAAGAAGGAGCCAAAGACGAATAGAAAGAAAAAACTTATCTGAATGAAACGAATGGGCCGTAAAAATTTTTGTAATCGCCCACCCATTAAAAATCAAACCTCCCCATAACCGGGACATGATCAGACGGCTTTACGCCGTCGCGCGTCATTTTATGTATCTGTAAATCTACAATATTATCAGCCGCTTGCGGAGATAAGATAAGGTGATCAATGCGGATGCCTTCATCATTTTGCCAGGCCCCGCGCTGATAGTCCCAAAACGTATACTGGCCTGCGCGGCCATCGACCTGTTCAAAGGCTTCTGTCAGCCCAATGCCCAGAAATTCCTGAAACTTGGCCCGGGTCTGCGGCATATATAGGGCCTCGCCCAACCAGTCCGATGGCGAGTAAACGTCCTTGGCCTCGGGGATGACATTATAGTCACCGGCCAGCACCAAAGGTTCCTCATATTTCAACAGGTTTTCAGCGTGGGTCTGCAGGCGGTCCATCCATGCCAGCTTGTAATCATATTTGGGGCCGGGGGCTGGATTGCCATTGGGCAAATAAATGGAGGCGACCCGAAAGGCGCTTTTATCGCCTGAAATGACGGCTTCAATATAGCGGGCCTGTTCATCCGTCTCGTCCCCGGGAAGCCCCCGTTCACTGATCTCGTCAAAGGGACGTTTGGAAAGGATTGCCACGCCGTTATAGGATTTTTGCCCCAGGATTTCGACATTATAGCCTAGGGCTTCGACTTCCATAAACGGAAAGTTCTCGGTCGTAGATTTGATTTCCTGCAGGCAAACCACGTCAGGCGTTGCTTCTGTCAGCCATTTTGTGACTGCGTGCATGCGGGTCCGGATCGAATTGACGTTCCATGTGGCGATAGTGATCATAGATTAGTTCAATAGCTTGGCGGGTAATGAAGTGGCAAGTTCCGGCCACAAAATCACCATGAGAATAACGATAAACTGGATGAAGATAAAAGGTACCACGCCGCGGTAGAGGGCTGGAGTGGTGACTTCCGGCGGGGCGACGCCGCGCAAGTAAAAGAGCGCAAATCCAAAAGGCGGAGTCAGGAAACTGGTCTGCAGATTAAGCGCCATCAAAACGCCCAGCCAGATCGGATCCATGCCGGCAGCCAGCAAAGGCGGCGCTACGAGCGGGACGACGACAAAAGTAATTTCGATAAAATCGAGGAAAAAGCCCAGAATAAACATGACGAGCATAACCAGCGCAAAGGCCCGCCAAAGTTCAGCCGGGTCGCCGCTTGGCGAAACACCGAGAATTCGGGAAACAAGTTCATCCCCGCCAAATCCTTTGGTGAAAACCAAGCTGAAAATAGTCGCGCCGATGAGAATAGCAAAAACCATGGATGTGATATGCAGGGTTTTGCGTGAAACATCCGCAAGCTGGCCGCTCTTCAGCAGCGGTTTGGTGGCGGCAAGTATGCAAAGCACGGCCAATGAAAACAGAAAAACCGCAAACCCGAACGTCACACGCTCCCCGGATGTCCAGTCTTCCTGATTGGCCCGCATATCCACCCCGGAAATATCCAGAGTCACCAGAGCGAGCATTGAACCGATGGCAATCATGGCCGCCCATTTGACCCATGCCCGGTCCGAGGTTTTGTGGGCGGCGAGGAGAATGGCGCCGAGCGCCCCCAGTGCTGCACCCCGGGTAGGCGTGGCATATCCCACTAAAATGGAACCCAGGACCGCAATGATCAATAATATGGGCGGTAGCATAGCGATGAGTGTTTTGCGCAAAAAGAGCCAGATATTGACATCTTCCGGCCAGTCCTGAGAGGGTGCACTGGCCGGACTCATATAGGCTTTTATGGCAATATAGAGCGCGTAAAACCCAACAAGAATAAGGCCGGGATAAAGCGCCCCGGCAAACAGGTCTCCAACAGACACGACTTTATCGAGCAGTACATCGCTGTTTGCGCTCAGAGTCCCGTCTTCAACGGCTTGTTTCTGGATTTGCTGCGCCTTCGTATTGGCGTTTGAAATCTGGTCGCCCAGAATAACGAGAACAATTGACGGCGGTATAATTTGTCCCAATGTTCCAGATGCGGCGATTGCCCCGGATGCCAAGGACGGAGAGTATTGCCGCTTTAACATGGTTGGCAAGGAGAGCAGGCCCATGGTCACCACGGTCGCGCCGACAATGCCGGTCGAGGCCGCCAGCAATGCGCCGACAAAGACGACCGAAATGCCCAGACCACCTTTGAGAGGGCCCAATAGATTGCCCATACTGTCCAGCAATTCTTCGGCGATTTTGGATTTTTCCAGCATCACGCCCATGAAAACAAACAGCGGAACGGCGATGAGCATTTCCCGAGTGATAATCGGATAAATGCGTTCGGGCAGATTAAAGAAAATGCCGGGGTCAAAAACCCCGAATATGGTTCCCAAAGCTGCGAAGAGAATAGAGATGCCTGCTAAAGTGAAGGCGACGTTGTAGCCGATTAAAAGCCCGAGACAGGCCATGGCGAACATTGACATGCCGAGGAATTCGGCGGTCATGATGGAGACTCATTGTCGGGAAATAGCGGATCGATATCCGTCGGTCTTTCGGGCTCGGATTTATCGCTCAGGACATTTGCGGCGCGAATGGCGATGGCCAGACCCTGCGCCAGCATCATGAGAGCGAATAGTGAAATCGTTGTTTTTAAGAGAAACACGCCTCTGATGCCGTCAGCCTCGGGCGAGGTTTCGAGGTCCATCCATGAGTTGTTCAGGGTCGGCTGGGTGTACCAGAGGATGATGAGGCATACAGGGACCATGAGCAAAAAGAAGCCGCAAAAATCGGTCAAGGCCTTCTTGCGGCGGCTCATTCTCACATGGAATATATCGACGCGGACATGCTGCCCGGCCAAAAGAGTCGCGGCAGCGCCGAGCATAATCACGCTCACATGCAGATAAATGGCGCTTTCAAATAATTTGGTCCAGGCCAGTCCGAAAATAGACCTGGCAAATACGCCAAAGGCCACGGTTAAAACCATAATCGGAAGGGCCCATTTGACGATTTCCCCGGCTTTGTGATTAACCGTATCAATCAATCTGACCAATGCGTCTGATACGCTGCTCAAAAATTTTTGTTTCGGGAATAAGAGGTTGAGAAAAGGCATGAGCAATAGAGGTAGCAGCGCCCATCCGGCGCCTTTTAAAAAGCTGCCAATGCCATCTACGTTGTCGGCAATTAGTGAACCCACGAGACTGACTACTCCAACAGGGCGGCCATACGGGAGCTGATATATTGACCATCTCCCATTTCCGTCCAGGCGCGATATTGGTCTCTATGTTTTTTATAGGCCTCGTAGACTTTTCGGGTTCGCTTATCTGAATTCCCGAGTTCCGCGACGACTTCCTCGCTCAGCTTTCCGATTTGAACCATAATGTCTTTGGTAAAGAAATTTGGATAAATATTGTGTTTTTCTTTGAGGGTTTCCAGCGCCACGGAGTTTTCGTGAGTGTATTCTCCCATGCTGGAATCATTGGCCGCTTTTGCGGCGTATTTCATCATGGCCTGTTCCGAAGACGTGAGGCCATCCCAGACATCCAGATTGACTCCGACCGCCAGAGCCGCTCCCGGTTCGTGAAATCCCGGGGCGTAGTAATGGGGCGCTTCTCTGTAAAACCCGAAAGCCAGATCATTCCACGGGCCGACCCATTCTGTGGCTTCTATCGTACCGGATTGGAGGGCTTGATAAATCTCGCCGCCGGCCAGCTGCACGGCCGTGCCGCCAAGACGCCGGATAACTTCGCCCGCCATGCCGGGCATTCGTATGCGAAGGCCTTTGAAGTCTTCGAGGCTGTTGATTTTCTTTTTGTACCAACCGCCGGTCTGATGGCCGGAATTGCCGCAGACGAGGGGCTTGATGTTATACCGTGCCGATAATTCGTCCCAAAGCTCTTGGCCGCCGCCAAATTCAATCCAGCCCATAATTTCTTCGGCGGTCATACCCATGGGCACGGCTGTGAAGAATGAAAAGGCCTTTGACTTGCCCTGCCAGTAATATTCGGCGGCATGATACATATCGACACCGCCGGTTGATGTGGCGTCAAAACACTGCAATGCGCCGACAAGTTCCCCGGCGGCGTTGACTTTTACCCGCAAAAGGCCGTCGCTCATTTCCTCAAGGGCGGTCGCAAAACGCTCCGGCATAATGCCGAGACCCGGGAAGTTTTTGGGCCAAGACGTGGCCATTTGAAATTCCTTAATGCCGCGATTGATGTTGGGAGAGGCCAGGGAGGAGCCCGAACTGGACGGCCTGCTTCCAGACGACTTTTTATCTTTCTTGGCCAGAACGCCGGCAACGCCGCCGCCCGTTGCCAGAGCGGCTCCGGCGATTAAAATATCTCTACGTTTCATCGTCTTTCCCCAAGTCCTGCCAGCCGTAAATGCCGAGAATTTGGCAGGGTTTAAACCGCGCCTTATATTCCATCTTCGGACTCTCTTTGACCCAATAGCCCAGATATAGCCAAGGCTGGTCCTCCGTCTGGCAGCGTTTGATATGGTCCAAGATCATATAATGGCCCAGACTGCGGTCACCCTGTTCGGGATCAAAATAGCTATAGACCATGGAATAGCCGTCCATGAGCACATCAATGAGGACAGCCGCAATCAGGTTCTGGTCTTTATCTCTATATTCGACAATCTCGGTTTCTGCCGCGCATTCCTCGACCATCATTTCGTAGCGGGTATAATCCATATCGCTCATGCCGCCGCCGTGATGCCGGTGGTTCAAATATCGGGAAAGCAGATCAAACTGCTCGTCCGTGGCAAGGGCAGGCGCGATTGTTCTTGTGACGGACTTATTGCGGCTCGCAATCCGTTTCATGGATTTGGTTGGCGAAAACTTGGCGGTCTCAACCCTTAGGGATTTACAGGACTGACAGTTTTCGCAGGCGGGCCGATAAAGCACATTTTGCGAGCGCCGAAACCCTGAATGGGTCAGATAATTATTGAGATAGGGACCGGTGATGGGATCCAGCTGCGCGAAAATTTTACGCTCCATCCGCCCCGGCAGATACGGGCAGGGCGACGGAATCGTCATGTAAAACTGAAGCTTCTGCGTATCGAGCGGACGAGTCATTAGCTAATATCGTAAAGGAACGGTAGCATGATGCAATAGGTCGCCCAGATCACAAAAACGAGCGGAAGGCCGAATTTGGCGAAATCGCCGAATTTGTAACGGCCGGGTCCCATGACCAGAAGATTGGTCTGATAGGCGATAGGTGTGGCGAAGCAGCAATTTGCGGCGAATATAACAGTGAGAATCATAACAAGGGGGTCAATGCCTGTCTGCGTACTGATCTCGAGGGCTATGGGAGCAAAGATAAGCGCGGTTGCGGCATTGGAAATAATATTGGTCATGAATGCGATCATCAAAAACAGCGCCGCTATGAGCGCGAGATTTCCCATGGGCAGGAAGGTATCGACTGTTTGTTGGGCCAGAAATGCGGCGCCCTGCGTGTTCTCCAGAGCCTTACTCATGGTGAAGGCCGCGCCGATGAGAAGAAATATTTTCATGTCAAGCGCCCGGACCGCCTGACGTATATTTAAACATCCCGCCGCGAGCATGCCCACTGCGCCCATGAGCGCGGCAATTTCTATGGGCACAATGCCCGTCGCGGCAGTGAGAATAGTACCGGCGAATATCAGGCGCGCTGCCATGGATTTACGAATATCCGGAAGTTCAGAGGTGGACCAGTCCAGCAATAAAAGGTCGCGATTGGTCCGAAGGTCGGCCATGTTTTCCTCATATCCGAACAGCAAAAGTATGTCGCCGGCTTCCAGACGTATATCCAGCATTCGGCTGCGGATCATGCGGGTGCGCCTCTGAATCCCCAGCACGAGCGTTCCGGTCTGGCGCCTGAATCCAATCTGTTCGATATTGCGTCCGACCATTCGGGAGCCCGGCGCAATCACGGCTTCGCTGATGACAATGGTGTCGGAAGCTCCTTCTGTCTGGCTCTCATCGTGAAATCCGGCGATATTGAGCATGCCGCGCAGATATTGTTTGTTGGATGATAGTAGCTTTGATAGCGACTTCCGCGTCGCTGCCACTATGAGAATGTCGTCGGGCTGAAGCTCGGCTTCAAAAGGCGGCAGGAGACTGGTTTCGCCTCGCTGGATCATCCTGACTGTGACGTTTTTGAGCGCCGGATATAGACCTGCCGTGGGCTTTGCGCCGCGTAAAGGATGGGTCTCCGTAATGGCGATCTGAGCAATATATTGCCGCCCGGCTTCACTGACCTCATTTTCAAGGCTCTTCCTTTGCGGCAGTAATTTAGGCGCGAACACAGCAATGTATATGGCGCCGGCAACCGACAAAATAAGCCCGGGTTTCAACTGAGTGAAAAAGGAAAGCTGCTCACCCGTCTCACCGTTCACCAAAAGGTTGGTCGAAGAACCAATGAGTGTGGTCATCCCTGCCAGGATACAAATAAAGCTGAGCGGCATCATGAGGTGAGACGCGCTGCCGCGCATTCTAAGGGCCATCGCTGTCAAGACGGGAATAAACATCACGACGACCGGCGTATTGTTCATGAACATGGAAACGGCAAAGGCAATCAGGAATACAAGACCCAAAGTTCGTCGTGGCCGTTTTTCCAGCGCCGCATTAATCCGCAAAATCGGACCTTCCAGAGCGCCTGTGTGATACATGCCTTGACCGACGACCAGTAAGGCCATGATCGCGATAAGGGCGGGTGCTCCAAAACCAGATAGAAGAGAACTACTATCAAGATTTTGCGCGCCTTCCGGCGTAAAAAAGTGGAAGAAAATCAAAAAGACGACCATGACGCCGACTGAAATACTTTCAATGGAAAAGCGTTCCCGGAAATATAGAACGACGGCAACGGCGATAATCGCCATTGTTGCCCAAGTCTGCCAAGTCACGGCAATTTCCGTCACAATAAAAATCCCAGTTTTCTTGCTTTAGGGCTAACATGCAAGTTATGCATTTCATAGAAGTTTAGAGAGAAAACAAATGACTAATTGCGCGTTTTTAGGGCTTGGAGTTATGGGCTATCCTATGGCAGGGCATTTGGTTGCCGCCGGTCACAATGTCACCGTTTGGAACAGGACGTCACAAAAAGCCAGGCAATGGGCCGAGACTTATGACGGGAGCGCCGCAGGCACGATTGCAGAGGCCGTTTCAGGCGCAGATTTCGTATTAATGTGCGTGGGGGATGATCCCGATGTTTACGCCGTCACGGAAAAAGCCATACCGGCCATGAAACCCGGCGCGGTTCTGGTAGACCACACAACTGCTTCAGCCGAATGCGCCCGCAAATGTAATGACCGGGCCACTACAAAAGGCGTGGGATTTGTTGATGCGCCCATATCCGGCGGTGAAGTCGGCGCTCAAACAGGTAAACTAACGATTATGTGCGGCGGCGCGCAAAACCATTACGACGCTGCTGAACCCATAATGGCGGCCTATGCCAAGGCCAGCCGGCTTATGGGTCCCAGCGGCGCCGGCCAAATGACAAAAATGATCAACCAAATTTGCATTGCCGGCACATTGCAGGGACTGGCGGAAGGCGTACATTTCGCGCAGAAGGCGGGCCTTGAGATGGCAAACGTTTTGGAAGCTATCGGAAAAGGGGCGGCGCAAAGCTGGCAGATGGATAATCGTGCTGTCACCATGGATAAGGATCAGTATGAGTTTGGTTTCGCCGTCGATTGGATGCGCAAAGACCTGGGTATTGCGATACGAACGGCCGAGCAAATCGGGGCGGACCTGACGCTCACGAAAATGGTCGACGGGTATTATAAGGAAGTTCAGGAACTGGGGGGGAACCGCTGGGATACGTCGAGCTTGCTTAAGCGTTTATCAGAAAATAAAAAAGCCGAGACCTAGTTGCCCATTGGTCCCGACTATCACCGCTAGCCACCCACAAGGCGATGAAAGATTTAAATCCAACGAAAAGACTGAGTTTTATTGATATTTGTGTAAAATTTGTTTGATATTT
>CAYQNQ010000014.1:0-9829 GCA_964418815.1 uncultured Hellea sp. | reverse complement strand
GTAAAGGGCAGTAAAAACGGATTCGACAAGATCCTGTGGTCTCCCAATTACCCTTCCGAAAAATTCAATGATCATCGACAGACTTCTGAATTTATAATGGCAAACTATGTTACGTCCGTTAACTACCTGTCATGGAGCTTGGGCAAAGGCGTTGAGATTTTGAGGTTGGATCATGATCCCGCCGCGCCAATGAAAGATTATGAGGATCTCTTGGGATGTAAGGTCGAGTTTAGAGCGGGTGAATATGCGACCGTGTTACGCAAGGATATCGCCGGGAATCCTATGCCGACGGCCAATCCTGTTCAGTTCGCAATCCTGAAAGCCAAACAAGAAAAAATTCTAGCCTCTTATATGCAGCGCGATAATCTCGTTTTTAGGGTCGAGGAGCAGATTAGAGAGTCCATTGGTTTGGAAAAACCGATCCAAAGAGAAATAGCGGCTGCCCTGGGTTTAAGCGAGCGGTCTATGCGGCGCTATCTGGCTGAACAGCAAACCAGTTTCAAAGCCATTCTGGAGTCGGTCAAACGGGATTTGGCCAGTATTAAGCTATCTCAAGGACTGCCCTTGTCGGATATTTCGCATGCGCTCTGGTATAGTGATCAGGCAGCTTTTACCCGGGCCTATAAAAAGTGGCACGGAATAACGCCGGGACGTCATCGGTCCGGCTAATCCGTCAGCCATTCTGCGACTCTCGGCGCGAAATATGTCAGAATTCCGTCGCATCCGGCGCGTTTAAACGACATCAGGCTTTCAAGGATAACGCGTTTTTCGTCGATCCAGCCATTTTGGGCGGCGGCCATAATCATGGCGGCCTCGCCGCTGACTTGAAAGGCGAAGGTGGGGACACCAAAAGTGGATTTTACCCGGTGAACAATATCCAGATAGGGCAGGCCGGGCTTGACCATGACCATATCGGCCCCTTCAGCAATATCGAGTGCGACCTCCCGGATGGCCTCATCGCTATTGCCCGGGTCCATTTGGTAGGTGCGTTTGTCGCCCTTTAACGAGGATGACGTGCCAATGGCGTCCCGGTAAGGACCGTAAAACCCGGATGCATATTTTGCCGCATAAGACATAATCATCACATTATGATGGCCGTGCTTATCCAGTTCGTCCCGGATAGCACCGACCCGGCCGTCCATCATATCTGACGGGGCAACAATGTCTGCGCCGGCATCGGCCAGAATAACAGCCCCGTCTGCCAGGGCGTCCACAGAGATATCATTGACGATTTCGTCGCCGACCATAACGCCGTCATGACCGTGATCGGTAAAGGGATCGAGCGCCACATCCACAATCACGCCTAATTCCGGAACGGCTTTTTTAACGGCCCGGATGGCGATCGGCACAAGTCCGTCCTGATTAAGAGCCTCTGAGCCGACGGCGTCTTTGAGCTTTGGGTTGATATGCGGGAATAGAGCGATGGCCGGAATACCAAGATTGTGGGCTTTTTTGGCGTCCTTAACCAGATTATCAATATTGACCCGTTCAACGCCCGGAAGACTGGCCACAGGCTCTCGCGATTTGGCGGAATCAGATATGACCATATTCCAGATTAAATCGTCGACGCTTAAATGCGACTCGCGAACCAAGCGTCTTGAAAAGTCTTTCAAACGGGTCCGCCGCATGCGGGTTCTCGGATATGCGGGCAAATTATTCTCCATCTGGCGCGTTTTAGAGGTTGATGCGGCGTTTCGGCAATGGATTATTTGCAAATTATGAGTTAAATTAACGGTTAGAGTTAGACAGGCGATCTATGCCCTTTGATTATAAACAATATTTTGGCGATGCTGTGGACAATGTCCGCGGCGAGGGACGCTACCGCGTCTTTCAGGATATTCGCCGTGTCAAAGGTGAATTTCCAAAGGCCGTTTGGTACAAAGACGACTATTCCGAAAAAGAAATTACAGTCTGGTGCTCTAATGATTATCTCGGCATGGGCCAGAATGAATGCGTTGTTGAGGCGGTAAAGTCAGCCGTCGACGCCGCGGGTACCGGCTCGGGCGGCACCCGGAACATCGCCGGCACCACCCATTATCACGTTCAGCTGGAAAAAGAGCTGGCGGACCTCCACGATAAACCGCGCGCCTTGGTTTTTACGTCAGGCTATGTTGCCAATGAAGCGACGCTTGGCGTTATGAGCAAAATTCTGCCGGGTCTGATCATTTTCTCTGACGAGATGAACCATGCTTCCATGATTTCAGGCATTCAGAGAGCCCGCTGCGAAAAACACATCTTTAGGCACAATGATCTGGCTGACCTCGAAGCCAAGCTGAAATCCGTCCCTGCGGACGCGCCCAAACTTATCGCGTTTGAGAGCGTCTATTCCATGGACGCCGATATCGCGCCCATCAAAGAGATATGTGATTTGGCCGATAAATACGGCGCGCTCACCTATATTGACGAAGTTCACGCCGTGGGCATGTACGGAGAACGCGGCGGCGGTGTCAGCGAAGAGCGAAGCCTGATGGACCGAATTGATATCATTCAGGGCACGCTGGCCAAAGCTTTTGGTATGATTGGCGGCTATATCGCGGCAGACGAGATTATTGTCGACGCCGTCAGGTCTATGGCGTCCGGCTTCATTTTCACGACGTCTATCCCGCCGAGTACGGCGGCCGGCGCACTCCGGAGTGTTAAAATCCTCAAGATTTCTCCGGAAATGCGCGATCAGCACAAAGAACGCGCCCATGCCCTCAAAGCCCGTTTCCGGGAAGCGGGTTTCCCCTTTATTGATGGCGATACTCATATTGTGCCGCTCATGGTCGGAGATCCGGTTAAGTGTCAGGCGATTTCTGACCGGCTCATTGATCCCCATGGTATCTATGTTCAGCCAATTAATTTCCCGACCGTGCCGCGCGGGACGGAGCGCCTGCGCTTCACACCGAGCCCATTCCATACGGACGCCATGATGGACCAATTAATGGACGCTCTGCATCAGGTCTGGGACGAATTTGATCTGAAGAAAGAAAAAGTCGCTTAAGTCTTGATTTATGTCGCAAAAGTCATTGCGACTCACCTCTAACTTCAATAGTGGAAACGCTCACTTTTACCGGAGATCTTGATGTCCGCCGCCCAAAACAATGAAGCCTTTGCGCATCTGACCGATTATTTTTCGCAAGATTTGAAAGATAGAGATCCTGAACTTTATGCCAGCATGAAGGATGAGCTGGATCGCCAGCAGCATGAAATTGAACTGATAGCCTCGGAAAACATTGTCTCCAATGCCGTTCTGGAAGCCCAAGGCTCGGTCCTGACCAATAAATATGCGGAAGGCTATCCGGGCAAACGCTATTACGGCGGCTGTCAGCATGTGGACGTCGCAGAAAACCTGGCCATCGATCGTGCCTGTAAGTTATTTGATTGCGGCTTTGCCAATGTGCAGCCTAATTCTGGGTCGCAGGCCAATCAGGGCGTTTTTCTGGCGCTGCTAAAGCCGGGCGATACTATCCTGGGCATGGATTTGGCTTCCGGCGGGCACCTTACGCACGGCGCGCCGCCTAATATGTCCGGCAAATGGTTTAATGCGGTCACCTACGGTGTTACCCGCGATACCAATTTAATTGATTATGATCAGGTTGAGGCTCTGACCCTGGAGCACAATCCCAAAATGATTATTTGCGGCGGATCAGCCTATTCGCGCGTCATTGATTTTGCGCGGTTCCGGGAAATCGCCGACAAGGTAGGCGCTTATCTTCATGTGGATATGGCCCACTTTGCCGGACTGGTGGCCGGCGGCACCCATCCAAGCCCGTTTCCGCACGCCCATGTGGCAACGACAACAACCCATAAAACTTTGCGGGGTCCGCGCGGCGGCATGATCCTGACCAATGATCCGAAAATAGCCAAGAAGATCAACTCAGCCGTCTTTCCCGGATTGCAGGGCGGACCGCTCATGCACGTTATTGCGGCCAAGGCGGTCGCTTTTGGGGATGCGCTCAAGCCCGAGTTCAAAGCCTATAGCCAGCTGGTGATCGATAATTGCAAAGCCATGTCAGAAGCCCTGGTTGAAGCGGGATATGCGGTTGTAACCGGCGGCACCGATACGCATCTGGCGCTCATTGATTTGTCGCCCAAGGGTGTCAAAGGGAACGCGGCGGAGAAGGCTTTGGGACGGGCCTACATCACATGCAATAAAAACGGCATTCCGTTTGATAAAGAGAAATTCACCATCACCTCCGGCATTCGCATTGGATCCCCGGCGGGCACAACCCGCGGGTTCGGCCCGGCTGAATTTCGCCAAATCGGCCAGATGATCGCTGAAATACTCGACTCGCTGGCCGAAAATCCCGACGGAAATCCTGAAATTGAAGCAAAAGTCCGGGAAGACGCGAAAGCCCTGACAAGCCGCTTTCCTATTTACCGAGGGTAATTGCCTCCCTATATTGTCTCACTATGAGATGCCCGTTTTGCAATAGCGAGGATACGCAGGTCAAAGACAGCCGCCAGGCTGAAGACGGCACGGCTGTGCGCCGACGGCGCTTGTGCAATGCCTGCGCCGGACGCTTCACCACATTTGAACGGGTCCAGCTTCGAGAGCTGTATGTGGTCAAAAAAACCGGGCAGCGCGTGCCGTTTAACCGCGATAAACTTTCCCGCTCCGTTCTAATTGCCATGCAGAAGCGGCCCGTTGAGCCAGAGCGCGTCGAGCAAATGATCAGCGGCATCGTTCGCCAGCTGGAATCTGGCGGCAATTCCGACATAACATCGGACCAGATTGGCGCCATGGTCATGGAAGGTCTGGCGGGCCTCGATAAGGTGGCCTATGTGCGCTATGCCAGTGTTTACCGGGATTTCCGCGCCACAGAAGACTTCGAGGCTTTTATCGAAGAAGAGAAGCTTTCCAAAAGCGAAGAAGAGTAAACCGGCGTGAGCCGACCTTTTGTATCTTTGAAACTGGCAACATCCCTTGATGGGAAGATTGCCCTAGCGAACGGCAAGTCCAAATGGATTACCAGTGAAGCCGCCCGGGAGAAGGGGCGGGCGCTGAGAGCCGGACATGACGGCATATGTATCGGGTCCAACACGGCCGTTCTGGATGATCCTCGGCTGACGGCCCGGATGGAAAACGAAAAGGATCCGGTGCGTATTGTTTACGATAGTCGGCTGAGATTATCGCCGGAGTCGAAACTGGCGAAAAGCGCACATGACGTGCCGGTTATTGTTTTTAGCCATTCGGCTGCAGAAACCTCGTCTAAACCTTTGAAAACTATGGGAATTGATATTTTTGAAATCCCATCAGACAAAACGGGCCTGAATATCCATGAAAGCCTATTGGTATTGGGCCGCGTGGGCATGAAATCTATATTGGTTGAAGGCGGCGGGACTTTAGCTGCTAGCTTTCTTAAAGGCGGCTTCGTCGATCAAATTCACTGGTTTCGAGCGCCGGTCATTCTGGGCGGCGACGGGCGAAACTGCATAGGTGACATGGCGTTTATGGCGCTGGACAAAGCCCCCCGATATCAGAGACAATCCTATGAGATGATTGGTTCGGATACTTACGAAATATTGGAGCGTAGCAGCTAGTGTTTACAGGCATTATCACAGATATCGGACGGATCGACTCTGTCACCCGGGGAACCGGCGGGGAGTGGGGCGATACCCGCATGGTCGTGCACACCCATTATGATGTGGGCGGCATCGATATCGGAGCGTCTATTTCCCATTCGGGCGCCTGTATGACAGTTGTTGAAAAGGGCGTTTTAAACAAGGCCGGTTATGCGGGCTGGTTTAGTTTTGATGTCTCCGATGAAAGCCTGTCCAAAACCACCATGGGAGACTGGCAAGCAGGGACCCCTGTGAATCTGGAACGCGCCATGACAGCCAAGGACGAACTTGGCGGACATCTTGTGACGGGACATATAGACGGAACGGGCCAGGTGTTGGCCGCTGAAGCTATAGCCGGTTCCAGGAAAATCCGGTTTTCAGCGCCAGACGACATAATGTTTGCCATAGCGCCCAAAGGGTCCATCTGTGTCGACGGTGTATCATTGACGGTCAACGAAGTTGGAGCGGCATGGTTTGAGGTGAATGTCATTCCTCACACGACAGAAGTTACAACCCTCGGAAAACTTGAGCCGGGCAGCAAAGTAAATCTGGAAATTGACCTCATTGCGCGCTATGTGGCGCGCTACCTCGCTCACGCCAAGAAGTAAATTGTATGACTAAAGTTCTCGTTATCGAAGCCAGATATTACGAAGGGATTTCTGAAGCCCTTTTGGAAGGGGCTTTGGAGGTTCTTCAGGAAGCTCGCGTGGAAATCCAAAAGGTGTCCGTTCCCGGCGCTTTGGAGATACCCCATGTGATATCCTACGCACGTAACTCAAAGTCCGGATATGATGGCTATATCGCTCTGGGCTGTGTCATTAGGGGCGAAACCACCCATTATGATTATGTTTGTCAAGAATCAGCCCGGGCCTTGATGGATCTGGCCGTCGATCATAAGCTGGCTATTGGAAACGGAATTATCACCGTTGAAAATGAAAACCAGGCTTGGGCACGAGCCAAAAAAGACAAAAAAAATAAAGGCGGCTTTGCTGCCAGCGCGGTACTTAAAATGATAAAAATCCGCGAAGAACTCCAAGCCTGATGGACGACAACTATCATAAGCGCCGTAGTCTCGCGCGGCTCGCGGCAGTTCAGGCCCTTTACCAAATGGACATAAGCGGCATTCAGCTCGATTCCGTTGTTGCCGAATTTACGGACCACAGGATTTCAGAAGACAAAGTCGATATGGAGTTTTTCAGTGATCTGGTTGGCGGCGTCGTGCAGTTTCAGGAAACACTGGACACTGACATTGCGGCCCATCTGTCTGAGAAATGGTCAATGAAACGGCTGGACATGACCTTGAGAGCCATAATGCGAACGGGCTGCTACGAGATTTCCAGACGTCCGGATATTCCGGCGCTCGTGATTATCGACGAATATGTGTCGATCGCCGCGCAATTCTTCGAACAAAGCGAGCCGGCTTTCGTCAACGGCGCCCTGGAAAATTATGCCAAAAAAGTCCGGGCCGCAGAATTTGGACTAACCGGGCTTTCGGCTGGAAGTCAGATTTGAACGAATTTGACCTGATCGCGAAATATTTTGCGCCTCTGGCAGGACCTGAAGGGCAGGGTCTTTTGGATGATGCGGCGCTGTTCTCGCCCACACCCGGCTTTGATCTCGTTTTGACAAAAGACTCCATGGTGGAGGGCGTTCATTTTCCAAACGGGGAATATGGCGCCAATGTCGCCGAACGCCTGCTCAGGGTAAATTTATCGGATCTGGCGGCCAAAGCGGCCTCGCCGCGTGGTTATTTGCTGTCATTGGCTTGGCCGAAGGGTGTCGAGACAGACCGTTTTGCAGCGTTTGCCGAGGGCCTCAAGGCTATCCAGAGCAAATTCGGACTTAATCTCTGGGGCGGCGACACAGTCGCCATTGATGGACCCGCCGTTTTTTCCGCCACGCTTATCGGTGAATGCCCCTCCGGCATGTCGGTCAGCCGCCGCGGGGCCCGTCCAGAGGATGACATTTGGCTGTCAGGATTTCTGGGAAAGGGCTATTTCGGGCTGCGCGCCATTACGGAAGCCAGAGAAAACAGCGATATTTTCTACTGTCCGCCGCCGAGACTGGAGCTTCAATCGATCCTCAGAACCTATGCAAGTTCGGCGGTCGATATTTCAGATGGGTTTGTATCGGATCTTGGGCATATATTAAGTGCCAGTTCGGTGAGTGCTACGGTTAAGCTTGAAGACCTTTATTTTCCAAAAGATATTCAAACATGGTTGGCGCGAAAAGACGGCGATTTTAAAACCCTCCTCACGCACGGCGATGACTACGAGGTTTTATTCACGGCCCATGCCGACTACCGGCAGTCTATTGCAGAGGCCGCAAATTCTCTCCCGTTTACGCTGACACGGATTGGTCAATGCGGATTAGGCGCAGGCTTGAAGGTTTTAAGCCACGGCGAGGAAGTCTCTTTTGACAATGCTGGGTATTCTCATTTTTGAAATAAAAAACCCGGCCACTTAAACCAAATATTGGGGGCCGGGTCTTTTAGGCTGGAGATCTGAACCGAATTATCGGCCTCCCGGACCTCCGCCTCCCCCTGGGACATCTTGTTGTCCGCCAATCCGATCTGTCGGCAGGCGGCCAAGCGTACCAAATATCTGTTCTAATATGGAAACCTGGCGTCCGCGTGTCGGCGTTTTCCGGTCAACATAATTTACATATTGCCCGTCTTCGATGCCGTATTCGGCAACCTTCGTAACCTGACCGTCTTCGTTAAAGGAAATGGCGGTAATCGTCCGTTCTTCAATGACTGGCCGTAAATAGGCAAAACGTTGGCGCGTCGCTGACATATAATACCAGGTGTCGGATTCCAGTTCCTCGTCAAACGTTCCCTTGACCGAAGGATTGCCCAAACGCGAGAGCACGCTGGCTTTGGTATCGGACCCTTGCTCAACAGCCTGAGGCTTTTCAGCCGTCGCGATATAGCCGTGATTTCTAAGGGTGGGATTACAGGCCGCTAAGAATGCGGCGGCGGAAAGGATCGAAATTGTTTTTAGCAGTGAGCGCTTCATTTTATCTTTTTGCTCCAAGATTCGAGTGGGATTGCAGTAGCCAAACAGATTTCAACATGCAAGACTTCTTCTGCAAAAATACGGAGTCCTTCATGGGATTTTTTCAGCGCATTTTTGGCGGAGGTTCGGCCCAACAAAGCGGAACTGAAGCCCTATATGTCAAAGTCATGGCGCAATCCAGACGTCCCGAATTCTTCGGGCCCGGGAGAATGCCCGATAGCTATGACGGACGCGTGGAAATTCTGACCGTTCATCTGGCCCCGCTCATGTTCAATATACAGGTTCAGGAAGAAATCGCGGGCGTGGCGACAGGAAAAAATAACGAAGAGAGTGTTTCTCAGGCTTTGTTTGACATCATGGTCAAAGATTTTGATACGGCTCTGCGCGAAGAAGGCTTTACGGATACCGGCGTCAAAAAGCGCATAAAGCCGATTGTCGGGTTTTTCTATAAGCGATTGAAAACATTGACAGAATCTATGACGGATAAATCAAAAATTGAAATGGCTATAAGCAGTGGTCCGGTTGACGAAACCTCGTCTGATTATATAAGCCGGATATCAACTTATCTGGATGAATTTGATGATTCGCTGAAATCAAAGACGCTGGCCGAGCTGGTAGAAGGAAAGTTCAGCTTCCCGAAATTTTAGTTTGGCCAAAGCCAATCAATTGTAGGCATTACATTTTTATTCCTTTATAGGCAGGCAAGTTTTAAGAGCACATTCGTTTTATGAGCCAAGCATTTATCATGTCAATTGACGCCATGGGGGGAGATAACGCCCCGGAGGTCGTCATTCAGGGTCTTGAGTATTATCTCAAGACTCAAGGGCGCGATCATGACGTAAAGTTCATAATTCACGGCGATGAAAATGCCATCGAATCCTTGCTGAATAAGGCACCTTTGACAAAAGAGCGTTCGGAAGTCGTGCATTCGGAAACCGAGATTGCTATGGATGCCAAGCCGTCCCACGCTTTGCGGCGGGGCAAGGGCACCAGCATGTGGAATGCTGTGGAGTCCGTCAAGGAAGGCAAGGCCCGGGTTGGCGTCTCCGCCGGAAATACCGGCGCTTTAATGGCCATTTCCTATCGCCATCTTCGGACTATGATCGGCGTTCAAAGGCCTGCCATTGCCGGTCTCTGGCCGCAGCAAGAAGGCATGAGTGTGGTTCTGGACATTGGCGCGAATGTCGATTGCGACGCCTCTCATCTGACGGAATTTGCTGTCATGGGCGAGGCCTATTACCGCGCCTTGTTTCACAAAGACAGCC
>CAYQNQ010000013.1:0-24005 GCA_964418815.1 uncultured Hellea sp. | reverse complement strand
CATCCCCTTGAAACCGGTGACTTTCAGACTGAAGATGTCTGGATATGCGAAAAGGTTCAAAAGGGAATGGGGTCACCATCCTATGAGGCAGGGCCCTTGTCAGCTGGTACCGGTGCAGAGGATCCCATTAAATGGTTCCACGGCTCTTTGTTTAATAATATGCCTTGGTAAGCAATTAGGGAAATCGGTCCTGAATATAAATGCTGCGTTGCATGCGCGAATAAAAAATATCAGGCGGCGGGAAAGACTCGCTGAGATAGTCGTCGAGGACGGTCAGCATCATAGTTGTCGCGCGCTGCATTTTTAGGGACTGAATTTCAGCGCGGCTATACCACCCGACATTCGAGAGTTCTCCGCTGTCTCCAACGTCCTTGGTGTTCCCGTCAAACTTCTGGATAAAGAACCAGGTATCATACCGTTTATGCCGGTGCGGCGGTGTAACTGCGCGGCCAAAAACTTCTATGCCAGAAAGGTCCGGCAATATTTCGGCTTGTCGGAACGCATCCCAGCTTTCGTTATTGACGTTTTTATTCCATTTACCTGGCTTCCCCAGCATAAGACCTGTTTCTTCCCAGGTTTCCCGTATGGCCGCCAATAGGCAGGCCCGTGACTTACGCGGAGAATAGACGAAATTCATTATTCGGGCTGTTCTTTGAGAGAAATCGCTGCCAATGGCAGCGTAGCTGTCGGCCCGATCTACGCGGCCTCCCGGAAACACGAACACAGACGGCATGAAATCATTGCGGCTCGAGCGCTGCCCCATCAATATTTTCGGATTTTCTTTGGAGCCAGTATACAGCACAATTGTGGATGCCAGCCGCGGCCGCGCCGCCCGGTGCAAAGCAGCGCGCTTTTCGGCCTCTTCCGGTGTGAGTTTTGGTAGCTTCATCGCCGTCCCTTATGGCCCCGTTTGCCTGAGCGATATTTCTGATTACGTCCGCGCGGATTGTGTTTGGGGCGCGGTCCTTTCTCTGGCTTTGACAACATTTCAAAAATAAGCCCGCCTGTGACAGGTGTTGCCTCTTTTAGGCGAACAGTGACTTTACGACCGAAACGGTACGTTCCGCCTGTCTGTGTGTTGACGAGAGATTTTGATTTCTCGTCAAACATGAAGTAATCCGACCCGAGAATTCGCGCGGGGATGAAACCATCTGCGCCAGTTTCATCTAAGGTAATAAAGAGCCCGGCTTTAGCGGAGCCTGTAATGCGAGCTTCAAATTCTGATCCGACACGTTTTTCCAGATAAGCGGCCACGTAGCGGTCTTTGGCGTCGCGCTCTGCTGCCATGGCGCGGCGCTCCGTATCCGAAATATGTTCGGACGTTTCTTTAAGCCGTGAAAATTCTACTTCTGTGGTTCCGTCGTGTCCCAGATTAAATGTCCGAATGAGGGCCCTATGCACGACGAGATCAGCGTAACGCCGAATAGGCGAAGTGAAATGTGCGTAATGGGAGAGAGATAGGCCAAAGTGCCCCTTGGGATCGGGCCCGTAATAAGCTTGTGACTGGCTGCGCAATACGGCCATGCCAACGGTTTCGGCCATGTCTTTTTCTTTTGCCATTTCCAGAAGCTTATTGAAACGCTTGGTCGAAACCCTTTCGCCCAAAGACCATTTTAATCCTACAGCAGGTAGAAAGTCAGACAGGCTTTGGAGCCTTTCGCGGGCAGGGGATTCATGGACCCTAACAATGGTTGTAACGTTTTTATCGGCAAGAGCCTGAGCGGCGGCTACATTGGCCTGAACCATAAATTCTTCAACAAGCTTATGCGCGTCAAAGCGCTCCCGAATAGTAATTTTTGTGACCTTTCCTTTGTCATTTACATGGACCCGGCGCTCCGGGAGATCGATGGCCAGCGGCGCGCGCTGGGCCCGCGCTTTTCGCAGCGCTTTATAAGCACTGAATATATCAGTCAGCGTATCAATTACGGTTTCGGCGGTCTCGCCCGGATTCCCTTCAAAGCCCTCTTGAGCCTGAGCATAGGTCAATCGTGCATGTGAACGCATGATGCCCCGGACAAATTTATGATCAAGTTTAGACCCGTCGCCGCGAAAGCGCATGCGAACAGCCATACAGGCGCGGTCTTCATTGGGCCTGAGAGAGCAGAGATCTGCGGAAAGTTCTTCAGGAAGCATGGGTTCTACCCGGTCCGGAAGATAAACAGAGTTCCCTTTATGTCGTGCCGATTTGTCCAGGGCCCCGCCGGGCTGCACAAAGGCTGCAACATCAGCGATTGCGACCCAGGTAATCCAGCCGCCTTTGTTTTTTGGGTCATCGTCGGGTTTTGCAAATATAGCATCGTCAAAATCTTTGGCATCCACTGGGTCTATGGTCAGAAGTGGGATAGACCTCAGGTCTTCTCGATATTTATCCAGTTTCGGCAGCTCAAGCTTTCGCGCTTCCGCCAAAACGTCATCATCAAACCCGACAGGAATTCCGTGCTGCCGTAGAGATATAAGAGAAGCGGCTTTGGGGTCATTGGCTGGCCCGATAATTTTCAGAATTTCTGCGCGCTTTTCATAGGACCCGCCGCGCTTGGACGTTGAAGCACGGAACTCCACAAGACTGTCAATTTCGGTCCCTTCCGGCACTTTCACGGGCCGAAACTCATTGCGCGCTTTTTTATCGACCGGTTTTATACTCCACCCCCGCCCATCCTGATGTAGGATGCCCAGATGTTTCATGCCGCCCCGGCCAAGTTTTTTCATAACCTGAGCCGTATACCCATGGTCGCCGGGTTTAATCTTACAAAGGGCCCGATTGCCCATACCGAGTTTAGCACCGGCCCGGCCTTTACTTTTTTTGGAGGATGATCCTTCTTTGACGATCATTTTCGGCGCAGGGCCTTCGCCTTTCCAGTTTTCGGGCTCGCCGATCATATCGCCGTGCGTGTCAATTTCGACGATCCGCAGCACCATAACCCCCGGAAGCTCCCCGGCGACCCGGAATGTCTTGCGGGTCGATTTTACAATAACGCCGCCCTCGATCATTTCCCGGATTGCTGTGCGCAAGACCCGGCGGTCATCGCCTTTTATTCCAAGACGGCGTGCCAAGTCTTTGAGCGTAAACTTGTCTGGATTGGACCGAACCAACTCCATGATATCTTCATTGAGGGTTTCCACGGGCGCGGGGTAGCATAGTTTGCATAGCGGGCAAGGTAATTTTGGCGTTAGTTGTTCGCGTCAGTAATATAACGCCCCAAATAAGCGCCTTCGCCTCTAAGGACACCGTAAAAAAGTATCGGTATGATGGCTGGAACGCCGTAAATCCAATACTCAAAGGGTGTGAATTTGCGCGTTCTCTTTGATATAAATTTTAGCTATCTTTTTTCTTAGCGGCCTTTTTCTTAGCCGTCTTTTTCTTTTTCCCGCCTTTGGCTTCTTTCGCCGCAATATATTCCAATGCCATTTCCATTGTTACCTCTGCAGGCGGAGTGCCCTTTGGAATGGTAGCGTTGATTTTTTCGTATTTTACATAGGGACCATAGCGGCCATCCATTACCTGAACAGGTTTTTCCGTTTTTGGATGTTTGCCCAAATCCTTCAATACAGTGCCGCCCCTGCGGGACCGTCCGCCGCCATTGGCGCGCTTTTCCGCAAGCAAGGTTACGGCGCGGTTCAAACCAACTTCAAACATTTCTTCGACATTGGGCAGGTTCACAAATGTACCGCTGTGAACAATAAAAGGCCCATAGCGGCCAATATTGGCGCTAATCATTTCATTGTCTTCCGGATGTTTCCCGACTTCTCTAGGCAGTTTTAACAACCGAAGTGCGCGCTCAAGATCGATAGAATCAAAAGGCCAGGTTTTTGGCAGGCCTGTCCGCTTGGGTTTTTTCTCTTCGCCCAGCTGAACGTAAGGGCCAAACCGTCCGTTTTTGAGAAATACGTCCATGCCCGAATCCGGATCTTTTCCCAGCATTTTATCTTCTTTATTGCCGTCGTCGTCTTCTCCCTGACCAAATGGCCGGGTAAATTTGCAGTCCGGGTAATTGGAACAGCCGACAAAGGCGCCGAATTTTCCAACTTTCAAAGATAGCTGGCCGTCATCACAAGATGTGCAGCTTCGCGGGTCAGACCCATCTTTGCGCTCCGGGAATACGATGGGCTTCAGTGCGATATTAAGAGCGTCCAGAACTTGAGAGACTCGCAGTTCTTTGGTGCCGTCTACGTGGACGGAGAAATTTTCCCAAAACTCCTTGAGAAGCACTTTCCACTGAAGATCACCCGATGAAACCTTATCCAGCCGGGCTTCCAGATCGGCCGTGTAGTCATATTGCACATAGCGCGTGAAAAAGTTTTCCAGAAACGCCGTGACAAGACGGCCTTTATCAGACGGCGTAAACCGGCGTTTATCTAGTGTCACATACTCTCTTGCCTGAAGCACTCTGAGGATGGAAGCGTAGGTGGATGGGCGGCCAATACTGAGTTCTTCCATTTTCTTGACAAGGCTGGCTTCTGAATAGCGCGGCGGCGGCTGTGTAAAGTGCTGCTCGGCGTCAACTTTATCCGTGGCGGCATTCTCGCCGCGTTCGACGGCCGGCAAAAGCCCGCTATCTTCTTCTTTTTCTTCGCTGGCGGGTTTTGTCACTTCGTAGAGTTTCAAAAAACCATCAAATTTCATGACCGACCCAGTCGCGCGTAATCCAACCTTTTGGGCGTCATCGCCAATTTCAATCGTTGTCCGTTCAAGGCGAGCCTCTTCCATCTGGCTTGCCATGGCTCGTTTCCATATGAGATCATAAAGCTTGGCCTGATCGCCGGTGAGCTTGATGCGACTTGGAACGCGGGCAAAGCTCGTGGGTCGGATGGCTTCGTGAGCTTCCTGTGCGTTTTTGGCTTTGTTCTTAAAGACCCGGGGCGACTTAGGTAGATAAGGTTCGCCAAATTCAGATTTAACGATCTCGCGGGCTTCGGTAATAGCTTCGCCGACCATGGAAATACCGTCGGTCCGCATATAGGTTATAAGCCCAACAGTTTCGCCGCCAATGTCTATGCCTTCATAAAGACGCTGGGCTGTCTGCATCGTCCGCGTGGCGGAAAACCCGAGCTTGCGGGAGGCATCTTGCTGTAAGGTTGAGGTGGTGAAAGGTGCATAAGGGCGCCGCTTAACCGGTTTGGCCTCAACGCTCAGGATTTTCAAATCCGCACTTTCGACCAGTGTTTTAGCCGCCATGGCGTCCGATTCAGAACCCAATGAAAACTTATCAAGCTTTTCGCCGGAGAGCTTGACAAGATTGGCAGTAAACGGTTTTCCATCAGCAGATTTCAGGGCGGCATGGACGGACCAATATTCCTGAGCCGTAAACTTTTCAATTTCAGTTTCGCGTTCGCATATGAGGCGCAGGGCGACCGACTGCACCCGGCCGGCGGATCGTGAGCCCGGTAGTTTTCGCCATAAAACCGGGCTGAGCGTAAAGCCGACGAGATAATCAAGGGCGCGCCGGGCCAGATAGGCCTCAACCAGTTCCATGTCGAGTTCGCGCGGATTGGCGATGGCTTCGGTCACTGATTTTTTGGTGATAGCGTTAAAAACAACGCGCTCTATTGCTTTGTCTTTTAGAGCTTTCTTTTTGTTTAAAACTTCGAGCAAATGCCAAGATATGGCTTCGCCTTCCCGGTCCGGGTCGGTGGCGAGTATGAGTTTGTCTGAGGCCTTAAGAGCATTTTCGATATCTTTGACCCGGGATTTGGATTTTGTATCCACAGCCCATTTCATGGCGAAATCTTGATCGGGTTCAACGGATCCGTTTTTGGACGGTAGGTCGCGAATGTGGCCGAAGCTAGCGAGAACTTTAAAGTTTTTACCCAGATATTTTTCAATAGTTTTGGCTTTTGCCGGGCTTTCAACGATGACCAAATTCATAAGGCGGGCAATCTATTGGTGAAAATCAGGCGCCCCAATGGGGGAAGAGTTCCTGATTGTCAACGTGAATCCTGTTTGATGGGCTTTGCAGTAACTATATTGTTATCGCAATATGGAGAGCGATATTATGACGCTTTCGAAACTTGAAATTACTATTCGGATTTAACGGGACCTCGGATGGGCGGCCTTATGCACACGCCTTAGTCCTTCAACGTCGACGCCTGTATATCTTTGGGTGGTTGAAAGGTCTTCGTGGCCGAGCAGTTGCTGAATGGTCCGCAGGTCTCCGCCTCCAGCGAGCAGATGAGTTGCAAAACTGTGACGCAGAGCGTGGGGCGTCGCCGTTTCGGGTAGTCCGAGATATCCGCGCAGTCTCTGCATATCCAGCTGAACCTGTCTGGCGGATAAAGGGCCGCCGCGAACGCCGCGAAACAAAGCGAGACCGTTTTCAAGGGGAAACGGACACAGTTTCACATATTTTTCTACCGCCTCGACCACGACTGGGAGGATGGGAACAATTCGGGTTTTGCCGCCCTTTCCCGTAAGAGACAGCGTCTGTTTCAAGGGCAGGTGGTCCGGCGAAAGTGAAAGCGCTTCGGAGACACGCAGTCCGGCCCCGTATAGGAGCATCATGACGGCCGTGTTGCGGGACTGAACCCAGGGGCGGGCATCGGTTGACCCTTCGGCCACGATGTCTTTCGCCCCTGATTGGGAAAGAGGTTTAGGCAAGGGGGCCTGCACACGCGGGCCTTTTATTAATCCGATGGCATCATTTTCGATTCTGTAACGGCGGTTGAGATAGCGGTAAAATGTGCGAAGAGCGGAGAGTTGCCGGGCGATAGAAGCAGCAGATAGCGGCTTATCTCCTCTTTGGCGAAAAGCCAAATAGGCCCGGAAATCCCTAAGGGCGAGATCGGCAAGATCTTTTAACTTAATTGTTTTGTCGAGATGACCTGCAATGAAGCCGATGAAAGCACTTAAATCTCGTTGATAGCTTTCAACTGTTTTCGCGGCCAGACGCCGTTCTCCAGACAGGTGTTGGAGGAACTCGGACAATGCCTCATATGCGCTTGAGCGTGACATAGCGAGATTATGCGCGGGCGGGGTTAAGGAAGTTTTGCGGAATTCAAAGGTGACAAATGCGGGCTATTCCTGTTACAGGCGCGGCCATGAAGGACTGGTTGTTTTTCCCCCTGATAATTCTGGCCGCGGGCGTCATGGTCTATATTGCTCTAAACTGGGGCGACGGTCCGCATGAGGGCAATCCCGACGAAGGGTGGGTCATTGAAGGTGCCGAGCTGGACGGTCTGGTTCCTTCGCCTGGAACCTTCCTGACAATGAAGGGTACAGATTCGGCTATTTTGACAGCGGACTTCAGAGTCGACCAGACTCGCTCTCAAGGCGTATTCACGACTCTCGCAGGGAATTATGCGAAAAGCTATGGCGGAAAAAAACTGCAATTGACGATACGGGCAAAAGCCGCGGATGAAAATCCAGCTCAGACATTTCAGATTGCCTTCCTACCTGTCCCATCGGTCAAAGGACGGTTTGGCTGGAGAGATTTTACACCAACGGATAAATTTCAGGACTTTGTAATAACCACCAAGCTTGCGGCTTTTGATGTGGACGACCCGGTTATTTATTTCGGAGTATGGCCGGACAAAGACGGTAAGGGTGGCGGAATTGAGGTCGAGCGATATGAAGTGCGGCCGATAGACTGAATTACAGGTGGCTCACTCTAACCGCCTCGGCGGCCATACAAATGACATGATAAAACGTACTGACGGGTATAGTTTTGGCGATGGGTTTTCCAGAACCATCGATCTGATCCACCCATGACCCATCATTATTTAGATAGTATTGAAACAATCCTTCGATGGCGGCGGCGGCCATATCAGCGCTTCCGGCTAAACCTCGCTCGGCTTGCGCCAAATGACATTTTACGACTTCGGTTTGGACCCAGAGGCGTTTTGTATCCCGGCGGATATTTCCGCCGACATCTTCCTCATCGTTTAGAAAGTCTGGCTGCCCTGAAAAAGCGCGATCATATAGAAGTCTAGCGTATTCAGATGTGTCGGCTCCTGACAAGGTTTCATATTGGCCCAGCAGCCAAACCCATTCAACGCCGTGACCGGGCTCGGCGCTATTGCCTTGCGGATCCGCATAATAGTTCCAGTCCTCATCAAAGAATTCTCTTATGATGTGATGTTTTGAGTCAAAAATATTTTGCTTGAAAAGCCCAAAAACAGTTGAAGTCAGACTCAGCCATTTTTTGTCACCAGTGAGATCAAAATACGCCATGCTGGCCTCAAAGAGATGCATATGCGGATTTTGCCGGCGCGGCAGTTGGTGGGGATCGCCCTCGATCCATCCGCCGGAAGGGGATTCCCAGCTATTAATAAGATCCATAGTCTCAGACGCAATCTGATGGCCTCTCTCGCCCACATTAGCGCAAGCGAGCAGATAAAACGCATGATCATAGAGGTCTCGTCGGGGATCGTGCACCGTGCATTTGGGAGTCAGCAAATGAACAAAGCCGGGTTTTCCATCTGGCCGGTAGCCTTTTTCAACCATGAAATCGAATGTGGTGTTTGCCACGTCCCGCGCGCTCTCATACCAGCCAAGCCGGTCAGCAAGAGCGTAGACGTAAACTTGACGGGCCTGAACCCTTAAGCGGCGAATGGCATCCGCATCCGGGGATTTATCCAGTTTAAGGTGTTCATACCAGCCCCCGTCGAGATCGCGGGCCTGCCCGGCCCAAAAGGGTAGGGCAACATCGCGAGTCCACGATTCAAGCCGGGCCGCCTGTTTCGCAAGAGCCGTCATGACATTAAAGGCTGGCGCCTTTAGATTTAACTAAAGCCCGGGCCTGCTCGGCGATTTCGGGATGGTCAACGGCATAGGCCATCACAGCTTCGAAATATCCGTATTTGGAACCGCAATCATAATCCTGCCCATTATATTTAAAGGCATGGAACGTTTCTTTTTCCATCAAGCGGGCCATGGCATCTGTAAGCTGAATTTCTCCACCTGCGCCTGCGGCCTGATCTTTGAGAAGGTCCATGATGCCGGGCTGCAAAATATAACGGCCCGTAATTTTCAAGTTAGACGGGGCATCGGCCTGAGGCGGCTTTTCGACCATGCCTTTCATTTCAACAAGCTTGCCGGTCGCGCCGGACTTTTTAGGGGCGATAACGCCATATGAGGAAACCCGCTCCATTGGGACTTCGTCGACCGCAATGATATTTCCGCCGACTTTTTCATAGGCCTCGACCATCTGCGCGAGACAAGACCGGCGTGGGCATTTCACGAGAACATCCGGTAGCAAAATCGCGAAAGGTTCGTCTCCAATAACGTCGCGGGCGCACCAGATGGCATGGCCCAGACCCATGGGGCTTTGTTGACGCACAAAACTTGTCGATCCGGCTTCTGGTAGTTCAGCTGTAAGTTTATCCAGAATTTCCAGCTTTTTCTTATCGCGAAGCGTACTCTCAAGTTCATAGGCCCGATCGAAATAATCTTCAATAGCCCCTTTGTTCCGGCCGGTAACAAAAACGAAATGCTCAATTCCGGCGTCGCGCGCCTCATCCACCACATACTGCAGGGCCGGGCGGTCAACGACTGGCATCATCTCTTTCGGTATGGCTTTGGTGGCAGGAAGGACGCGAGTCCCGAGGCCTGCAACCGGCAAAACGGCTTTACGGATTTTAGTCATGATAGATTTCCCTTTTTCCCTATAGGGCGCCCGCAATTTTTATCATTCAACGGTGACAGATTTAGCCAGGTTTCTGGGTTGATCCACATCTGTGCCCAGAGCCAGAGCGGCATGATAAGCGAGTAGCTGCATCCCCACGGCCTGAACGATTGGGGCGACAAATGGATTGGCCGTAGGCAGGGCCACCGTATTATGAGCCATGTGAGCTGCCGCCTTATGGCCTTCTTCATCTGTAAACAGGAATATCTTGGCGCCTCGGGCAGCGACTTCCTGCATATTAGAAACGGTTTTTTCGAACAGCTCATCATGGGGCGCTATAACCACAACCGGCGTGCCCTTTTCGATGAGCGCGATGGGGCCGTGCTTAAGCTCTCCGGCGGCATAGCCTTCGGCGTGAATATATGAAATTTCTTTGACCTTCAGCGCGCCTTCAAAAGCGATAGGCACCATAGCGCCTCGGCCTAGGAAAAAAGCATTTTTGGAAGATGATAAATCTTTAGCCAGCTTTTTGATTGCGCTGTCCTGATCGAGCGCCGACGAGATTAAGAGTGATAAGGCGTTTAGATTAGCCAATTGTTTTTGAACATCAGTCGTGTCCAATTTGCCCCGCTGCTGAGCCGCCATTAGGGCTAATGAAGCGAGGGCTGTTAGCTGCGATGTGAAGGCTTTTGTTGATGCCACGCCGATTTCGGGACCGGCATTTAATGGCATAGCCATATCCGCTTCCCGTGCCATGGTCGAAGTCATGACATTGACCAGGGCGGCGGTTTTAATGCCGGCCTCTTTGCAATAGCGCAGGGCAGCCAATGTATCGGCTGTTTCGCCGGACTGAGAAATTGCCACAAAAAGAGACTTGGGCGATAAGACCGGATTGCGGTAGCGAAACTCGGACGCGATATCAACATCCACCGCAAGACCTGCCATTTGCTCGAACCAGTATTTGGCAACAGCGCCGGCATAAGAGGCGGTGCCGCAGGCGATCAATACAAGACGGTCAATTTCGCTGAAGTCTATTTTGGTTTTAATATCGCCAAATCCGTCGCTGCCGATATAGTTTTTCAGGGTTGCGTTGACGCTTGTTGGCTGCTCGTAAATTTCCTTGAGCATGTAATGGTCGTAGCTTCCTTTGTCGGAACTGGCCGAAGCGGCATTAATCACCGTTACATCGCGCAAGACAGGTTCGTTTTCTGAGTTGTAAATCTCGTAACCTTCAGGGGATAATACGGCCCAGTCACCCTCTTCCAAGTAAACGAGCTCGCGAGAAAGCTGGGCGAGGGCCAGCGCATCCGAACCCAGATACATTTCGCCCTTGCCGATTCCAATTGCCAAGGGTGAACCGGCGCGAGCCGCGAAAATCTCATTTGTGCCATCATCGACGATGAGGCCAAGCGCGTAGGCGCCGCGCAGTTTTTTGAGTGTCCAGGCGAAAGCTTCGCGTGATGACTTTCCGGATTGAAGGGCCTCGTCCATGAGGTGAGCAATGACTTCCGTATCGGTGTCACTGGTAAAGTTCCGGCCTTTGAGTTCGTCCCGAATGTCCTGGTAATTTTCAATAATACCATTGTGAACAACACCGACCAGACCCGCAAAATGAGGATGTGCATTGGCGATATTGGGTTCGCCGTGAGTGGCCCAGCGCGTATGGGCGATCCCGGCCGGTCCATCTATGGGATTGTCAGAAAGAACATCCACAAGAGAGGCAATCTTGCCTTTGGCCCGCGCACGCTTGAGGCCAGATCCGTTCAGGACGGCTACGCCGGCGCTATCATATCCGCGATATTCTAGCCGTTTCAGGCCGTCAATCAGACGATCCGTGACAGTCTCGGTTCCGACAATTCCAACAATTCCGCACATGTTTTAATCCCAATCTGATTGGGTTGAATGACTATATCATAATTAAGGCGAATTAACGACCTACGCTGACATAATTTATACCCAGTTCATTCATTACTTCAGAGGTGTAGATATTTCGTAAATCTATGACATTGGGTTCTTTTAACAAAGCCTTCACTTTTAGCATGTCGAGAGCCCGAAATTGGTCCCATTCTGTAACAATTACGAGTGCGTCCGCGCCTTCAACGCAATCATAGGCATTTTCAGCATATACAACGTTCTCCAATTCCGTTTTGGCTTCTTGCATGGCCTCCGGGTCATAGGCCCGGATGTTGGCACCGTTTTTCTGTAGAAGCGAGACGATCGTGATACTGGGCGCTTCGCGCATATCGTCCGTGTTGGGCTTAAAAGACAAGCCCAATATGGCAATGGTTTTTCCGTCGACATTTCCCAGATGGTCGATGACTTTCTTGGCCATGCGGATTTTGCGCCGGTCATTGGCATCAACAACGGATTTGACAATGGAGAGATTGATGTCTGCTTCATCTCCCGTCCGGACCAGCGCGATTGTATCTTTCGGGAAACATGAGCCGCCATAGCCAGGCCCGGCATGGAGGAATTTTCCGCCAATACGTTTGTCCAGGCCAATACCTTTTGCGACCTCCTGCACATTCGCGCCCACAGCTTCGCAAAGATCTGCTATTTCATTGATAAATGTGATCTTGGTCGCGAGAAAGGCATTGGCCGCATATTTAATGAGCTCGGAGGTTCTCCGGGAGGTAAAAACAATGGGCGTTTCGTTTATGTATAAAGGCCGGTAAAGATCGCGCATCACTTGCCGCGCGGCATCACTATCAGTCCCGACGACGACGCGGTCCGGTCGTTTGAAATCATTGATAGCCGCGCCTTCTCGCAGAAATTCCGGATTGGAGACGACGGCATATTGGCCTTTTTTCAGCTTTTTCGACAAGATACGCTCAACTTCGTCTCCGGTGCCGACCGGGACTGTGGATTTGGTAATAACGACCGCGAAATCATTGATGTTATCGGCAATTTCCTCGGCGGCGGCGTAAACATAGGTGAGGTCCGCAAAACCGTCGCCGCGGCGGGACGGTGTGCCTACGGCGATAAAAACCGCCTCCGCGCCTTTCATAGCGTTGGGAAGGTCGGTGGAGAACGATAGACGCCCCGCATCCACATTCTTTTTCACCAGATCCTGAAGTCCCGGCTCATAAATAGGAATGCCGCCCGCGTTTAAGGTATCTATTTTCTCGGGGTCTTTATCAACGCAAATGACGTCGTGGCCAAAGTCCGCAAAGCACACGCCAGAGACCAGTCCTACATATCCTGTTCCGACCATGACAACTCGCATGACGTATCCTTCTTCGTTTTGATCACCGATTAAAACCGCTTTATAGCGGTTTTGCGGTGTTGACTATGACCATTTGGACATGTCGTTCAATTGACATTTCACTGTGTTATGGCAATTGACCCGCATGGAAGACGCACTGGCCAATTTTCCCTACTGGAATCCTAAATATATATTGGCGATAGCCGGTCCGGTATTTTTTATCTCCGTTATGCTGGAATGGTGGGGCGTCAAGTCAGGCAAGCTGGGTGGCCGCTATGAATCCAAAGATGCCTGGGCTTCCATGGCCATGGGATTGGGTAATCTTGTCAGCGATATATTGATGGGATTCATTGGCGCGGCCTATCTCTGGTGGCTTTGGACGATGCCTGTTAGGACGTTGGACTGGGGCTTCACCATTTGGGCCCTGATTGCCGCCTTTGTCGCTCAGGATTTTCTCTATTATTGGAAACACTATTTTTATCACAAGATCCGCTGGCTCTGGGCTGCCCATGTTGTTCATCACTCCTCCGAGCATTACAATCTGTCGACAGCACTGAGGCAGCCATGGAACAACCACATATTGGGTTTGTTTATTCTATCCACGCCCTTGGTTTTCTTAGGATTACATCCGCTTTTGCTCGCCTTCGTGGCGGCGTTTAATCTGATTTATCAATATTGGATCCATACAGAGGCTATTGATAAATGCCCGCGCTGGTTTGAGGCCGTTATGAATACGCCGAGCCATCACCGGGTACACCACGCCACCAATCCGCGTTATCTGGATGCGAATTTTGCCGGAATTTTTATCGTATGGGACAAAATGTTCGGAACCTTTGTGCCCGAGATGCGCGATGTCGAAGACGTCAAATACGGAATAATCAAGCCGGTCGGAACTTTTAATCCCTTTAAGATCGCGTTTGTTGAAATGCTCAATATGCTCAAAGATGCTTTTGGTCCCGGACTGAAACTTTCCGAGCGGCTTAAATATCTGTTCAAAGCACCCGGCTATTCCCATGACGGGTCACGTCAGGGCTCTATGGATATAAAGCGCGACTACGTCGCCGCAAATCCCGATCAGGCCGGGACTCCGGGCTTGCCGGATTAAGCCTGTTGATAGGTTTCAAGTTTTTCTTCAAACGCCGACCAGTCATCATCTTTATCTATAGGCTCCCAAAGGGCTCCGATTTCATCATATAAAAGCGAGGCCGGTTCTTCCGTTTCGGGCCCGTGGCCGACCGCATCATATTCAGAAAATGATTTGAACCAGCCCTCAAATTCGTCGCCTTTATAAAACGCCTTATTTGGACTTTTGAGGGCCCGTTTTTTCTCGCCTGCGCCGCCTTGCCAGTCATGCCAGAACTGCGGCCACGGGGTCTGAGTAGATTCCAGAAACCTGAAAGTTGCCATAACGAAATCTATATCTTTGTCGGGCTCTCCCCGCTCGATAGAGAGGCGATTGAAAAAATAATCTCTCAAGGATGATTTGTAACAATCCGCATAGCCTTCCAAAGCTTTGATAAGGATGTCATCATCTTCAATGAACGCGAGACAATTGGCAAGCTGCGCTAAATTCCAATACATGCTCTCGGGCTGCCGCCCAAAGGCATAGAGACCATTGTGATCAAAATAGGCAGCCGTGTGGCCAGCTCTCAGTGTGGGTAAAAACCGGTAAGGCCCGTAATCAAAACACTCCCCTGTGATATTCATATTGTCCGTATTCATAACCCCGTGCACAAAACCGGCGATCATCCAGCTGGCCACAGTGTCTGCGGATGCCTTAATCACGGCTTCAAAAAACTCGAACGTGTTCTGCGCGTCCGGAAAATAATGCCGCCGGCAATATTCTGTCAGGCGTTCAATATTGCCCGCCTTGTTGAAATAAGCCTGTCTTTGAAAGGTTCCGAACCGGATGTGAGAATGCGAAAGCCGAACGAGCACCGCCGACCGGGTTGGGGAGGGTTCGTCATTTCTCTGCAAGGCTTCTCCTGTTTCAATCAGGGACAGGCTTTTGGACGTATTGACGCCCATATGCGCAAGATATCGGGTGGCCAGAACTTCGCGAATACCGCCGAGCAATGTCAATCGTCCATCGCCTGCCCGTGAAAAAGGCGTTTGGCCTGAACCCTTGGTGCCGAGGTCCAAAAGCCGGTCCTGGTCATCGCGCATTTGCGCAAACAGGAATCCCCGCCCATCCCCAATATCCGGATTGTAAACCCGGAACTGATGCCCGTGGTATTTTAGAGCTAGTGGTTTGGAGATGTTATCTTCCAGCGCCTTAAACCGCCCAAAATGCCTCACCCAATTTTCGCCGCTCAGGCCGCCTAAACCGATGGCATTGGCGGCGTGATCATCCCGGTATCTGAGAATTGTCTTTGGAAAATCAGCAGGCGCGACCGGGTCGTAGAAATCTTCACCCAATTCATAAATGGCGGGCTGGGGATGATAGGTTATAGCCCTAACTCCTCGGATGCCCCTCGGGCTGAACTTCGGGATGATTTAGCCTTGGGTTGTTCCATATATTGGCGCATGAAATCCGCCGCATCGAGCGGTATTTTTTTGCCTTTCGGAAAAGCTCGCGCGAAGTTTAGAAAGCCGTGAGGCATGGCTTTTTCGTGGGCGTATTTCACTTTTACGCCGGCCCGTTCCAGATTTTCCGCATAGGCGCGGCCTTCAAATCGCAGCGGATCCAGCCCGCAGGTCAAAACATAAGCCGGCGGCAGACCTACAAGGTCTTTCTCAAACAAGGGCGATAGCCGGGTCTGGCTGGTATCCGCGCCCGCGACGTAGTGTTGATCAATGAATTTAAGCGCAACCACCCCCAATTGCAGCATATCCTGTGGTCCGGGCTTGGAGGGCTTAAGTTCGGCCATTTGCATGAGCGGATAATAAAGTATCTGGCACAATAGTTCATGGCGGTATTTCTGCGCGAGATAAGCGGTCATATTTCCGCCGGCGCTATCACCGCCAAGACCAATTCTGTTTGGATCCATGCCGTAAGTTTTTCCGTTGCCGTCCAGGACCCATTTCAAAACTTTCTCGCTATCTTCGGGTCCGGCGGGGTACGGATATTTTGGGGCCAAGCGGTAGTCGACCGACAATACGCGAAACCGGGATCCGCTGGCCATGCGCAGGCAAATGCCTTCGTGGCTATCAATGTCGCAGGTTACGAATCCACCGCCGTGCAGATAAATCAATGTGGGTCCGGGTTCTTTAGATGCGTTGTAGGGTTCGTATAGCCTGACGGGAATTGGAAAGCGGTCATCTGGGATTTCAAAATTGACAATATTTTGCATGCGCGGACCTGGCGCATCAAACTGACTTGTCATCTTTCGAATGTGTAAATGGACATTGCTGATTTGAGAATTCGAGGCATTGTCTTTGGCGCTGCGGAATTTTTGCAATTGTTCCTTCAGGTCTTCGGCAATGTCTTTGGGTGTTCGCATATTTGTTAGATAATATATCGGCGCATGTGTTCAAGTCCGATTTCAGGGTGAATAGCCGCCATCGCCCATATATTGCAGTTCTTCCGGAGTCGGTGTGCGTCCCAGAATACTATTGCGATGCGGGAAACGTCCAAATCGGCGGATGAGTTTGCGGTGGGCTTTGGCGTGAAAAAGATTGTCCGCGTCATCCAGTCTCTGATCCATTAGCCGAACGCACAAGTTTTGATCCTTCAGGTTTTCGCTGTGCATAAGCGGCATATAGACAAAGGATCGTCGCCCCATGGGAATATGCAGGTCGTCGCGTCGCTTCACCATATTGTGCACAAATGGCAGCAAATAGGGATCCCACTTAAACATAGCCGGCGTGCCGCGGTACATATTCCTCGGGAACTGATCGAGTGCGATAATCAGAGCCAGATTGGACTCTGGAGCCCCCGACCACGGGTGATTGCCTTTTGCAGCAATGGCGGCCTGTTCAATGGCCAATTCTTCAAAGCGCTGCCGAATGTCTGCGTCAAAGGCCGGCGTCGAATTAAAATGAAATTTGGGGTCTGTTTCTTCAAACCAGAAATCAAGTATACCCTGCCAACCCATATTCAGAGTCTTATCGTGCCGTCCACAATGCCGTCAAATACCTTTTTATTCAGGGGTCGATAACTATCGCTGACCGGGTCAGCATAATAGAGAGGCTCATGAATTTTTTCAGGATTAAAGCCTGCCTTAACCAGATTGGTTTTCTTGAACTTGAATGTGGATGTGGTTTCTGACTCGCTAGATAAGCGCAAGAAGATAGGCCGCGCATAGTGAGGTAATGCTGCGTCGATATGGGCCTTGAGTTTATTCAAGTCCGGTTCTGTATCGGAGACAATGGCTGCCATGCCGGCCCGTCCATCGTAACCCGGCACGGTGACGCCGTAAACATTGGCCTGCGTCACCCCCTTAAATGCCGATATGGAGGCGGCGACTTCTCCGGTCGCAACATTCTCGGCTTTCCAGCGAAACGTATCCCCAACCCTGTCCATGAAATAATAATATCCCAGCTCATCCCGTTTCATCAGGTCACCGGTGCGGAACCAAGCATCGCCTATTTTGTATACGTCTCGCAATATTTTCTTGTTCGTGGCTTCTTCGTTTTCATAACCGTCAAAACGAAACCGGCCTGAATCCGGACGAATTTCGCCGACAAGTTCTCCGACTTCGCCAAAGTCAGCCTGTATGCAAAATCCATCAGATCCGCGGATGTTCGAATTGGATTCCACATCATATTTCAAAATATCTATGTTGAAGCGGCTGGAAAGATAGCCGGGCGCCCGGCCAACAGCTCCCACAGGGCCGTCTAAATTGACCAAGCTGGCATTTCCTTCTGTTGCGCCGTAAAATTCGAGAACATGGGGAATGTTGAATCGCTCCACAAAGCCTGGCCAGACTTCAGGGCGCAGGCCGTTCCCCATTATCCAGCGCAGCTTGTGTTTTCGCTCATTGGGGTGAGGAGGTGCGGATAATAAAAACCGGCAAAGCTCGCCCACATACATAAATAGTGTCGCGCCGTATTCGACGCACTCATCCCAGAATTTTGAAGCAGAAAATTTACGCCTGACGATGACGGCGCCGCCTTTGGAAATTGCTGCGCCAACGCCGCATAGTCCGCCTGTGGCGTGATAAAGCGGCAGAACCATCATCATGCGGTCAGTGGCCCGGGTCTGAGCGCCGGCAGCAAATCCAAGCATATAATATTCGGCCCGTACGTGGGTGACTTTGGCTGCCTTTGGCATGCCTGTTGTGCCCGACGTAAACATTTTCATACACTTATCACCGGCTTTGATACCGCTGCGAATAGAGCGGGGCGGGCGATCCTGCGACATACCCGATATGACCTGATCAAAGCTGTCATATCCTTTGACATCCCCAAACGCCGTGAGGGCGGTAACATCGCCTTTGATGTCTTTTAGCGCGCTCTCCCACGCCTTTTTGAGTTCAGCATCCAAGATTAGGTGCCGGGCATCAGAGATATTCATACAATGTGCCAGAGCGGAGCCCGCCAGTTGATAATTTATCAAGGCGGGGATTACGCCGATTTTTGTCATCCCGTACCAAAGCGCTACATATTCCATTCGGTTTTGGGCAAAAACGGCTATTGTGTCCCCAGGCTTGTATCCTTGCGAGAGCGCCCAACCCGCGACCTGATTGGCATAGGCATCAAATTCGTCAAAGGTGAATGTCTTATCGTCTTCAATAAAAGCCAGATTGGGTCCGAATTTATCAACCCAGCGCTCAATGTAATCGCAAATCAGATCCGGGGACTCTGGATTTACCGGTTTGCTGCTGCGCAGCATGCGCAGAACGCCCGAAAGAAACTTGTATTCCCGCTTTATGGCGCCGAATAGGCTCATAATATGTTCCCGAAAGTAATGATGGCTTCATATAGAAGAGGAATTAAGGGTCAATGAAAACTGGCGTCCCCGAGTGGATTCGAACCACTGGCCTCAGGATTAGGAATCCTGCGCTCTATCCGACTGAGCTACGGGGACCGGCCGAAAGCTGCGTATAATTGTTCGCGCCCATAAATTGCAAGCTTGATTGCGAACATAAGCTCGGCCATTAATGCCCTATGTCAAAACCCAAAGGAAATAGCGTTAGGCGCATAGCCGCGCTCATGGCCGGACTGCTGCTGTCCGGCGGCGCGAGTGCTCAGGAGAAACCGCTGACACCTGGCGAAAAAGGCGTGGTCGAGTCGATTGTTGATGGCGATACTATATTTCTGGAAAGCGGTCTCAAAGTCAGGTTGTCTGCTTTGCAAGCCCCAAAGCTGTCACTGGGCCGACCTCATGTTAAAGACTGGCCGCTTTCCACCAAAGCCAAGACGGAGTTGTCGGAATTGGCGTTGGGACAGGAAGTACAGCTTTACTATGGCGGTTTGCGCCGGGACCGGCATGACCGGGCTCTGGCGCAGGTTTTTCTGCTTGGGGAAGATGGGGAGCAGGGGCTCTGGCTCCAAAAAGAGATGATCCGCCGCGGCTTGGGCCGGGTTTATACTTGGCCGGATACATGGCAGGACTCAAAAAGCCTGTATGCGGCTGAAGCCGAAGCCAGATCAGAGAAACGCGGAATTTGGCGGCATCCTTTTTATAGAGTTCGAGGTCCCGAGGCTAATGCCCTCGCGCAAGATATGGACAGTTTTCAGATTGTCGAAGGCATCATAACCTCATCGGCCAAAGTTAGGGACAAAGTCTTTCTAAATTTTGGCGCCGATTACAAAACCGATTTTACCATTTTCATTGATAAGCCGGGTCAAAAGCGCTTCAAAAAATCAGGCCTGGATCCACTGGCCTTGGAAGGCGCTAAGGTTCGCGTGCGCGGCTGGCTGGAATTAATGAATGGTCCCATGATCCAATTGGATCATACGGAAAGACTTGAAGTTCTGGATTAAAAAAACCCGCCTCGAGAGCGGGTTTGAATTTCAGTATTTATATATAAGCAATTATGCGGCTGCTTCGTCCGCGCCGTCAGCGTTATCGTTTTCGCTTTCCGCCGCTTTCGCTGCTTTTGCGGCCTGACGGGTGCGGGCTTTGGTCAATGTTTCTAAAACTTCGTCCAGAGAGACACCGCGGTCAACTTTCTTGATGGCCGCAATTTCGCGAACCAGCCGGTCAAGCGCGCATTCATAAAGCTGACGCTCTGAATAGGATTGATCCGGCTGAGTCTCGCCGCGGTGAAGGTCGCGGACAACTTCAGACAGGAGGATCAGGTCGCCGGAATTAATCTTGGCTTCATATTCCTGCGCGCGTCGGCTCCACATAGTCCGTTTGATGCGGGCCCGGCCCTTGAGGGTCGTGAAGGAGTCTTTGAGCACATTTTCGTTGGATAATGGCCGCATACCGGATGTCCCTGCTTTTGCAGTGGGGACGCGCAATGTCATTTTGTCCTGCTCAAAAGCAACGACATAGACTTCAATATCAAAACCGGCGATGACTTCCTGCTCGATCCCGGTGACATGGCCCACGCCATGGGCCGGATAAACAACATGTTGTCCGACCTTAAATTTTGAATAAGTTTTTTTCTTGCTGCCTTTAGCAGCTGACTTTGACGATGCCATGAATGTCTTTCCCTAAATTCGCGGAAGGTTTGGGGCGTCCGCAGAGGTTATTCAAACAAATAGCGCGGCCAAGAATGAAACTAAACCGCGCTTTCTAAAATTATTATATCAGAAAAATGACAAAAAATCCAGTCATTCGGCCACTTTAACCAGGAAACTTCCGAGAAATTGGTTTTTTATACCTTGTATTTGAGAAAATTTACGCGGTTAGTCGCCTGTTCCGGGCTTTTCACTGAAATATTTTTCAAATTTCCCCGTTTCAGATTCGTATTTTTCACTGTCTTCGGGGGGATCCTTTTTGACCGTGATGACGGGCCATATCTCCGCATATTTCGTATTTATTTCCAGCCATTTGCCATCGGGGTCATCTTCTGTATCCGGAACAATGGCATCAACCGGACATTCCGGTTCGCAAACGCCGCAATCAATACATTCTTCAGGGTGGATTACCAACATGTTCTCACCCTCGTAAAAACAGTCCACGGGACAGACTTCCACGCAGTCCATAAATTTGCAACGAATACATTCGTCTTTGACGATATAGGTCATCTTAAGCGGCCCTTTTTAGCGCAAGCCGCATTTGGAGGGGCAAGCCGCTTTTGTCAACTCTCATCGCGGTCACAACTATGCAAAATCTTTTATGCAGTAGGCCTTTCGGGTTTTAAGAAGCAGCCCCGCGCGGCAATTAGGATTTATCTCCGGGCATTTGTTTCTTAAGCGCTGCCAATGCCGCAAATGGTGAGTCCTCTTCTTTCACCGTTTCCGGTTTTCCATATTTCGGTTGTTTGTTTGAGGCGGTCTTGCGGTGTTGAGATTTGCGTTTCTTAAACTTGGATTGGTTTTGGCCGCCCTGATAAGGTTTGCCGGTGCGCGATCTTTTGCCTTTAAATGGCATGAACCAGAATTCTTTATTGAGTTCCTCGGTGACAGATCCATCATCATGGGTCGTGCGGAAATTATATACGCTGAGCGCCTTTGGTTCCGGTCTCTTTTTCTGCGCCGCCGGCTGAGGGGCCGGGCTTTGAGGCGCTGGAGCCTTATCGGCCTCTTCTTCTATAGCCGCATCGGGTTCCTTTGCTGCCTCAGCCGGGGCAGGAGTTTGTTCGGGTATTTCCGGTTCGGCGGCGCGCTTTGCCGGTTTTTTGTCAGAGGTAAAGCGGTCGGATACCGGAGCTGAAAGTTCGGGGCGCAGTCCTTCTGCGTTTTCCTCGCCTTCCATTTTCTGAGACTGATAGCCGAGGGCTTTAAGAACACCCTGCATTTCTTCATAGGTACAGCCGAGTAGGGCGAGCATTTCCTGCATGATCTGGAACCGTCTTGTGCCGGCTTCGCGCTGCGCCTGCCTGATCAGCCCGGCGAGGCGGTTTAATATGTCAAAGCGGATAATGCGCGGCCCGCAGGCCCTGTAGCCGGCCCGGTAAATCGATCCCTCCGCGAAATTTTCGGCCGCGAGATCGCCGTCATTGGCGAGAGACGTAACGCCGGCAAAAGGGATAAAGGGTTTGCCGTCACCCCCGGCGCCAAAGGCCAGAAGGTTATTGAGCAGGGATGCCGGTTTGGGCCGGATCATTTCTCTCATGAAGACATCATATTGTCCGAATGTAATGCCCAGTTCCCGGAAGGGCTTACGCGCCGCCTGGGATAAATCATTGACCAACCGCCCATGCTGAGAGCGGTTAAGGTGTCCGAAATTTTCATAGAGGGTAAAGGCAAAGCCGCGAACTTCCGGGTCTATCTCCAGATTTGCGTTGAGGTCTTTAAGGGCTGTAAGCGGGGCAAGTTTTTCTTTGACCTCTGCCCTAAGATAATCGCGCATGCGCGCTTCGGCCATTTCTTTCAGATTATCCTGCCCAAGATCGCCGCCGACCAGTTTGACATCGGGGTTTTGCAGAGTGCCGCCATTGGAAATTTTTCCGACCGGAGCGCCGCCCCACATAATTTCGCCCTTCTCTGATAATACGAAAATGGCGTGAGTGCCGCCAACGATGGAGGTCAGGCGGCGATTGATCTCGGGCGCGACCGCCTTTTCAGCCGCCTCGCGCAGCGCTTTGGCCTCCAGATCACTCTGGCTGTCGTCCATCTCAAACAGCAGACCTGACAGTCTGCCGATTTTATGGTCTTCGACCCAGACTTCGCCGTCATCCTTTATGGTTGCGTCCATAAAAGTCCCGTTTCCTTTCATTAGCGCGCGGGTGCGCTTGTCTACAAATTTCGCTGTCAGCTTCTCATGAAGAGCATCCGACAGCCGATCCTCGATTTCACGAGTTCTCCCGACCCAGTAGGCTTGGTCTTCTATCCAATCCGTCTTATGCGAACAAAAGGTCCAGGTACGGATATGCGCCAGCCTTGTGGCTAAAATATCAACCCCGCCGTCCGTATGGTCAAGGCTGCTAGTGTTTTTGTGTAAAAAATCTGCAGTTAGTTGCCTTTGTCCATTTGAAAGCTGTTCATATACCGCTCGTAAAAGTTGCACATGGGTGTCAATTGTATTGTTTCTGAAGTCCGGGATCTGGCAGATTTCCCAAACGAGTCGGGTCATTTTACTTGATTCTGCATTTTGCTCAATGTCCGGCATTTGGGTGAACCGCGTCAGCGCCGCTTCATCTTCGGCCTGAGCTATACGCCTGAGGCGAGGGTGCGGGGCAGGCACGGACAGGCTATCCAGCAGCGCATTCAGATTGGATAAATTCAGCTCTGTGTTTCGCCATTCGGCGCCTCGCAGGGGATCATAGGCATGATTTTCAATGCGGCTGACCAGCTGATCATCAAAGGGCTGGCAGTCGCCTGTGGGGCCAAAGGATCCGTCATTGCGAAAGCGCCCGGCCCGCCCGGCGATCTGCCCCACCTCCATGGGCGTAAGCTGGCGTCGGCGGCGCCCGTCAAATTTCCGCATTGAGGCGAAGGCGACATGGTCCGCGTCCAGGTTTAGCCCCATGCCGATCGCGTCCGTGGCGACTAGAAAGTCAACCTCGCCGGACTGATACAGCGCTGCCTGAGCATTTCGGGTGCGCGGCGATAGAGCGCCCATCACAATAGCGGCCCCGCCCCGATAGCGCCGGATCAGCTCGGCAATGGCATAAACTTCGGGCGCGCTGAAGGCGACGATCACAGAGCGTTTGGGCAGGCGGGTTATCTTTTTCGGGCCTGTATAGGTTAGAGTGGAAAAGCGCTCTCTGGTCTCGAAGCGAACATCCGGCAGTAGATCGGCCAGAATATTGCGGCAGGTCTCAGCCCCCAGGAATAGAGTTTCTTCGGTCCCGCGCATGTTCAAAACCCGGTCCGTAAAGATATGCCCGCGCTCCGGATGGGCCATGAGCTGCACCTCGTCTATGGCGACAAAGGCAAATCTCTTGGCGGTCGGCATGGCCTCCACCGTGCAGACATAATAGCGGGCCGTCGCCGGAATAATCTTTTCTTCGCCGGTAATCAGCGCGCATAAATTCGGGTTTTTGACCGCGCAGATTTTATCATAAATCTCCCGGGCGAGGAGCCGTAGAGGCAGGCCGATAACCCCGCTTTCCCGGGCCAGCATGCGCTCGATTGCATAGTGGGTTTTGCCCGTATTGGTCGGCGCGAGAATGGCTTTTAAAATCGTATCATCATAGGCCGGGTTCATGGTCCGGTGCTAATGTCGGATTCTTAAAGTCCGCGCAATGGCCCAAATGACCCAATTTTTAGAGAGGTTGCACGTGTAACCTCTTCGACTG
>CAYQNQ010000012.1:0-24702 GCA_964418815.1 uncultured Hellea sp. | reverse complement strand
GCCGGAAGCTTTGCCAAAGTGCAGCTCACAGGCTATGAGAGCGGAAACGCGAAAGGGCGAGTCGTTAATGGCTAAAGAGAAAAAGAAAAAAGGCTTTCTAGGCAAAATCTTTGGCCGCAAGTCCAAAGAGGACCAGCAGGCTGAAGAAGCGGCCCAAAAGGCTGAAGAACAACAGCTTTTGGACGAAAAAATGGCGTCGCGTATGGCTGCGATTAATGCAGCCGCGCTAAAATCAGCCCGGGAGCAAGACGAGGCGGCCGGCCTGGTTGAAAAAGTTAATGAAGAAGAACAGGCCCGCATTGAAGAAGAAGAGCGCAAGCGCGCCGAAGCTCAGGCCCTGGAAGATGTTGAAGCCGCCAAACGTCTGGCCGAGGAACAAAAGCAAAAAGAACTGGAACGTCAGGCTGAGCTGAAACGTCTTGCTGAGGAAAAGAAAAAGGCCGAGGAGGCCGAGCGGTTACGCCTCGCCAAACTTGAAGAAGAGAAAAAGGCCAAATTAGAAGCCGAGAAGAAAGCTCGCGAAGCGGCGGATAAGGCTGAAAAAGAAGCCAAAGCCAAAGAGGCGGCGCGCAAAAAGGCCGAGGCCGAAGAAGCCAAACGGAAAGCCAAAGAAGAAAAAGAGCGGCTCAAAGCAGAAGCGAAAGCGCTGAAGGAAGCGCAAAAAAGAACGGCTAACGAGGCCGAAGCCCTACGGGCGCAGCAAGAACAAGCGCGGCTGGCCCGCGAAGCAGAAGAGACCCGGCTTGCGGAAGAAAAAGCCGCCGCGCTAAAGGCCGAAGAAGAAGCTGAAGCCGCGCGTCTGGCCGAGCTGAAAGCCGTCCAGGAAAAAGCCGAGATGGAGAAAATCCAGGCGGCGCGCGCGGTTCAGGTCTCGGAAGACAAAATCGAAAGCCTGCAGCCAAACAAGAAAAAAGGCTTTCTGGAGCGCATATCGGACGGGCTTAAAAAGTCTACCTCCCGCATGTCCGAAAATATCACCGCAGTTTTCAATAAAAGAAAACTGGATGAGGAAGCCTTGGAGGATCTGGAAGACCTTCTGATACAGGCGGATTTTGGCATCGGCACAGCCACCAAAGTCACGGCACTTCTGGCAAAAGACAAATTCGACAAAGAAGTCACCGATATGGAAATTAAGGTGGCCCTCGCGGACGTGGTCGCGGAAATTCTGACGCCCCTGGAAAAACCGCTTGAGCTCGTCGGGGCAAAGCCGGAAATCATGCTCTTTGTGGGGGTCAACGGGTCCGGCAAAACGACAACGCTGGGCAAGATCGCCAAACGCATGGCTGACAAGGACAAGAAAGTCCTTATCGTCGCTGGTGATACATTCCGCGCTGCGGCCGATGAACAGCTCAAAGTCTGGGGTGACCGCGCCGGCGCGCCGGTTATGTCAGGAAAGAAAGGCGCGGATGCGGCGGGACTGGTCTTCGACGCCATCGAACGGGCCAAGCGCGAAGATTATGATGTACTGATGATTGATACGGCCGGCAGGCTGCAAAACCGGACCGAACTCATGGATGAGCTGGCCAAAATTGTTCGCGTTATCAAAAAACAGGATCAAACCGCGCCCCATCACTCTTTATTAGTACTGGATGCGACGGTCGGCCAAAACGCGCTTTTACAAACCGAGGCTTTTCAGGAAACAGCCGGTATTACAGGTCTGATTATGACGAAGCTGGACGGCACGGCCAAAGGCGGCGTGCTTGTGGCCTTGTCGGACAAATTCAAAATCCCGATCCATGCCATCGGCATTGGCGAACGCATCGAAGATTTGGAAAATTTCTCAGCCCCCGTTTTTGCAGCGGCCCTCTCGGGTGTGGCTGAAGCCTTGCAGCCAGTGGAATAATATATGAGCGAGACGAAAAATGCCCCCGCTAAAAAAAGCCAATGGCTCGAATTCGGGCCGGTCGTGGTCTTCTTTGTCACCTATATGTGGCTGCAGCGCCAAGGCAATGAACAGGCGCTTTACATTGCCGCGGCCGTACTGGCGGCGCTGAGTGTATTAGCGCTAATTTGGATGTGGGCAAAACACAGATCATTGTCCGGTATTCTGATTTTTTCGACCGTTGTGGTCTGCGGAAGTGCGGGGCTGGCCTATTATTTTCAGGACGAACGGTTCATCTACCAAAAACCGACCTTTATGAATATTTTGTTTGGCGTCGCCGTTATAGGCGGCGTTTTTATCAAGAAAAATGTGATAAAAATGATGCTGGGTGAAGCCTTTGAGCTTCCAGACAATAAATGGAACACGCTCGCCATTCGTTGGGGGCTGTTTTTCTTTGTTCTGGCCGGGCTGAACGAACTGGTCTGGCGAACTCAGTCAGAGGATTTCTGGGTGAGTTTTAAAGCCTTTGGCCTCATACCATTGACGCTGGTTTTCACCATGAGCCAGATTCCGTTCATCCTGAAACACGGCAAGGTTAAGGGACAGGATTAAGCCGGACTTATAACGGGCAAGTCAATGCCCCACCCCAGCGCACATTTTTCGATTATGTTCTGCTCATTTTTGTGAAAATCGCTATCCGCCTGCGCAATGTCCTGCATGGCTGCAAGGATGGCGCCTTGGCCGGGAATTTTATCGGTTCGCTTGATCAGGTTTTCAATGTTCTTATCGACCTTAGACCCGACTAATAGGTTCGCCACTCGCTTTTTATTGGATTTGAACCAATCAAAGGCCATGCCTTTGGTCATCAGCATATCCGGGCTAATCGCTTTATTTAGAAATTGAACTGCGCTGACAAATGTATCCACTTCTTCCTTGTAAACCCTACGGTCCGCAAGAATTACTATTGTCAGCATCGTAAGAACGTCATGCCATTCTTCTGAGGTCATTTTATGCTCCACCGCTTCTTTGCAGTTTCGCGCCCCGTACCCACAAATTAATGCTCGTGTAAAGGGTAGCATAACACGCTAAATCTTACCACTATCTAAACACTTATCTAATCACATGCAGTATTCTACGATTGCGCCAAAGTTTTGTGGTGATATAAGGGCGCAAATTTTCAAGAACACGACAAAAGGATGGAAATATGGCCTCTCTAGACAGTTTTAATTGCGAACGTGAGCTTTCCGTTCGAGGCGGAACCTATACCTATTACGATTTGGCCGCTGCCGAGAAAAACGGTTTATCCGGAATTTCCAAACTGCCGCGTTCTCTTAAGGTATTGTTGGAGAATTTGCTGCGTCACGAAGACGGGACAACGGTAACCAAGGAAGATATACAGGCCATTGCTGACTGGCTGAAAACCAAAACTTCTACACACGAAATCGCCTATCGGCCGGCGCGGGTTTTAATGCAGGACTTTACCGGCGTCCCGGCGGTTGTGGATCTTGCGGCCATGCGAGATGCCATGGTCAATCTCGGCGGCGATGCCGAAGCTATTAATCCGCTAAATCCGGTTCATTTGGTTATCGACCACTCCGTTATGGTGGATTATTTCGGCACCAAAGATGCGTTCAAAAAGAATGTGCAGCGCGAATATGAGCGCAACGGCGAGCGTTATGACTTTTTGAAATGGGGGCAGGAAGCCTTTGATAATTTCTCGGTTGTTCCGCCGGGCACGGGCATTTGCCATCAGGTCAATCTGGAGCACCTTGCGCAAACGGTCTGGACGAAAACCCAGGACGGCAAAACCTATGCCTTCCCGGATACGCTTGTCGGGACAGACTCCCATACCACTATGATTAACGGCCTGTCTGTTCTGGGCTGGGGCGTTGGCGGTATCGAAGCTGAAGCCGCCATGCTCGGCCAGCCCATTTCCATGCTCATACCTGAAGTTGTCGGGTTTGAGCTGACAGGCAAACTGCCGGAAGGCGCAACGGCGACGGATCTGGTCCTGCGCGTTGTTGAAATGCTTCGGGCCAAAGGCGTTGTTGGAAAATTTGTCGAATTTTTCGGCGCCGGCCTTGATCACCTTTCACTCGAAGACCAAGCGACTCTGGCCAATATGGCACCGGAATATGGCGCCACTTGCGGGTTTTTCCCGGTTGATGATGACACGCTGCGTTATCTGGATGTCACGGGCCGGGACAGACAGCGTATCGAACTGGTCGAAGCTTATGCCAAGGCTAATGGTTTCTGGCGTGATGACAGCGTCGCCACCTTCACGGACACGCTGCATCTCGATATGAAAGATGTTCGTCCAGCGATTTCCGGACCTAAGCGGCCTCAGGACCGTTTCGACCTGTCGGGTGCGAACCGCCATTTTGCAAAAATACTGCGCGATGAATTTGGCAAGACACCAGCCGATATGCCGGTGGAAGTCGAAGGTCGAGGCTATGATCTGGACCACGGCGATGTGGTCATCGCCGCCATCACTTCTTGTACCAATACCTCCAATCCATCGGTTATGATGGCCGCCGGCCTTGTGGCCCAAAAGGCCAATGCCCTAGGTCTGCAGGTAAAGCCCTGGGTAAAAACTTCCCTTGCACCGGGCTCTCAGGTTGTCGGGGAATATCTTGAAAAGTCCAAACTGCAGAACGAACTGAACCAGCTCGGATTTGATGTTGTGGGTTATGGCTGTACCACTTGTATCGGTAATTCTGGCCCGCTAGCGCCGGAACTCTCCAAGGCTATTGCTGATGGTGATCTCGTGTCATGTTCAGTGCTCTCGGGCAACCGGAACTTTGAAGGCCGGATCGGTCCGGATATAAAAGCTAATTTCCTCGCGTCGCCGCCTCTGGTCGTCGCTTATGCGCTCGCGGGTTCGCTGCACCATGATTTTGACAACGACCCGCTGGGCGTCGATCATAAAGGTAATGAGGTCTTCCTCAAAGACATCTGGCCAACCTCAAAAGAAATCGCCGAAGTTGTCCGCAAAATCATTAACCGGAAAATGTTCACAACCAAATATGCGGACGTCTATAAAGGCGATGCGGAATGGCGCAAAATCAAAGTCGAAGGCGGCAAAACCTATAACTGGGCACCAGGCTCGACCTATGTTCGCAATCCGCCATATTTTGACGGTATGACGACAACCCCCGATCCTATCGAAGATGTTGTCGATGCCGGCATATTGGCGCTACTTGGAGATTCGATTACAACGGACCATATTTCGCCCGCTGGCGCGATTAAACATGATGGTCCGGCCGGAGATTACCTGTCGGCGCGCCAGGTTCCCAAGGCCGAATTCAACTCCTTTGGATCTCGCCGCGGCAACCACGAAGTGATGATGCGCGGAACCTTTGCGAATATCCGTATCAAGAACCAAATGGTTCCAGGGACAGAAGGCGGCATTACCAAACATATTCCGTCCAATGATGTCATGAGCATTTTTGATGCGGCTGAAAAGTATAAAGCCGAAGATAAAGATCTGGTTGTCTTTGCAGGTTCACTTTACGGAAATGGATCTTCACGGGACTGGGCCGCAAAAGGCACAATCCTGCTCGGTGTTAAAGCTGTTGTGGCGACGAGCTTTGAGCGCATTCACCGCTCAAACCTGATCGGCATGGGTGTCCTGCCGCTCGAATTCCAGGACGGTCAGAGCTGGACCGGACTGGGTATGAGCGGTGATGAAACCGTCACGATTCGCGGCATTGAGGGCCTTCAGCCGCGCGGGACGCTCAATGTTGAAATAAGCTTCCCCAATGGTGATAAGAAAACCGTCACCACGAAAGTTCGGATCGATACAGATAACGAGCATGAATATTATAAAAACGGCGGTATTCTGCACTATGTGCTGAGAAATCTGGCTACCGCCGCCTAAAAAGCGCCCGCTCGCGGGCGACATTTATGTTTTCTATAAGCCCGCCCTGATGCATAAATCATCGGGGCGGGTTTTTTAGTGCAGGACCAATCATGTTAAAAGATGATCTTAAAATCGGCTTTGTCGGACTGGGTAATGTGGGCAGCAAGCTGGCGGGGTCGCTGGTCCGAAACGGATTTGATGTCACCGTGCGGGACCTTAATCCTGATCTAGTCGCTGAATTTGTCAGCCGCGGGGCCAAAGCCGCCCGCTCGCCCAAAGACCTTGCTGAGTCCGTTGATGTGGTGGTTACCTGCCTGCCATCGCCGGCCGCTTGTTCGCAGGTCATGGAGGCGGATGACGGGATTATTGCCGGTTTATCCGAGGGTAAAATCTGGCTTGAGATGAGCACAACTGACGCCGAGGAGCTCAAACGCATCGCCGGAAAAGTCTCGGAAGTAGGCGCAATGCCCGTGGATTGTCCGGTCTCAGGCGGCTGCCACAGGGCGGATACAGGCAATATATCCATATTCGCCGGTTGTGACCGGGCGGCCTTTGACCGGGTTCTACCGCTTCTGACCACAATGGGTCGCCGCGTGGTGCACACCGGGCCACTCGGGACAGCATCCGTTTTGAAAGTTATGACCAATTATCTGGCCACCGCCCATCTGGTGGCCTTGTCAGAGGCTCTGACGACCATGAAAATGGCCGGCATGGACATGAATGTGACCTACGAGGCCATCAAAGCTTCCTCGGGGAATTCCTTTGTCCACGAAACAGAAAGTCAGGTTATCCTCAACGGCTCCCGGGATATCAGTTTCACCATGGACCTGGTTAGCAAAGACATCGGACTGTTTCACGAAATCGCCAAAGAACATAATGTTCCCCTCGAGCTTGCGCCGCTTTTATGTGACATTTTTAAAGACGGTGAAAACCGTTTTGGCCCGCGCGAGCTCTCCCCCAATATTATTCGCCGCTATGAGGAGCCTTGCAATACCAGGGTTCTGGGCGTCGGTTTTCCGCCAGAAATGGTAGATGATGAACCAGAAGAGCCGGGCTATGAAGTGGTTGTCGGTGGGCGGCAGGATTATTAGGCAGGTTCTGATGAATACCAATCAGCTTTATATTGGCGGGAAATGGGTTGATGCCTCTTCAGGACAAACTCTAAATGTCGATAACCCGGCAACCGAAGAACCTGTTCTTGCGATGGCCTGCGCCAGCATCGCCGATGTGGACAAGGCCATTGCCGCGGCAATGGCAGCGTTCCCGCTTTGGTCGCAAACTCCGTCGGCTGAACGCAAAGCCATATTACTGGCGGTTGCCGATGAAATGAACTACCGGATTGATGATCTTGTTGACGCGCATGTTAAGTGTATGGGGATTCCGCGTCACATGGCGATGGACTGGCAAGTTGCCGGGCCCATCGACGCTATGCGTTATTATGCAGGACTTTGCAGCCTTGTTGACGAGACGCAGGCTATCGAAGGGGCCATGGTTGTCAAAGAAGCCATTGGTGTCTGCAGCCTGATTAATCCCTGGAATTACCCTTTATTGCAAATGGTGGGAAAGGCCGCGCCCGCCTTAGCGGCAGGCTGTACGGTGATCGCCAAACCCGCTGAGCAAACACCCCTGACCGATATCATTATGGCAGAGATTTTTGAAAAGGTTGGCCTTCCGCACGGCGTATTCAATCTTGTAACGGGCATTGGCTCCGAGATAGGCCATCGGCTTTCGTCCCATCCTGATGTGGATATGGTGTCATTTACAGGCTCAACAGCGTCCGGCATCAAAGTTGCGCAAGCAGCCGCCCCGGGCGTCAAACGGGTCTGTCAGGAACTCGGCGGAAAATCACCGTTTATCATTACCGGAGACGCGGATTTTTCTGCGGCCGTGCGGTACGGCACGGAAAATGTCATTTTGATGGGGGGGCAAACCTGTGATGCTCTAACCCGCATGTTCGTGCCAAAGTCCCGATATGAGGAGGCCTTAAAGATTGCCAGGCAAGTGGCAGAAGAACAAATTATAGGCGACCCTCTCGATCCAAAAACAACCATTGGGCCGCTGGCCTCCATGGTTCACCGAGAGCGGGTTTTGCGGTATATCGAAAAAGGCATTGATGAAGGCGCGCGCCTTGTGACCGGCGGGACAGAGCGCCCCAATGGCCTTTTGAGAGGGGCATATGTAAAGCCCACGATATTTGCAGATGTCACACCGGATATGACAATTGTGCGCGAAGAAATATTTGGACCGGTCCTCTGCATTCTTGCCTATGATGATCTGGGCGAGGCCATTGATCAGGCCAATAACACAGAATTTGGTTTGTCGTCCGCGGTTTGGGCCAAGGATAAATCTCAGGCCATGAAAATAGCCAAGCAGATGCGGGCAGGGCAATGTTATATTCAGGGCGGCAGCTATTCCCTCCATGCGCCGTTTGGCGGCTACAAACGCTCGGGCAATGGCCGGGAATGGGGCGTAGCGGGTCTGGAAGAATATCTTGAGACCAAGGCCATTATCGGGTGATGAACACTTTCTGAATAATCTTGTTTTGAACGCATAGCTCCTATGCGGCCCTTCGGTTTACGCGCCCTTTAAGTTTATGCGATAGTCCCCACATAGGTTATGTAACGACCAAGAGGAGGACGTATGCTGCTCACCATGATGAAGGGTAAAATCCACCGGGCAACTGTGACTCAGGCGGATTTGCACTATGAAGGTTCAATTTCTATTGATCAGGACCTGCTGGACAAAGCTGGAATCCTGCCCAATGAGCAGGTGGATATCCTCAACATCAATAATGGTGAACGCTTTACCACCTATGCCATTACCGCGCCGAGGGGATCCAAAACCTTTGGTCTTAACGGCGCCGCGGCCCGCCGTGTCCAGCTTGGCGACAAGATTATCATCATCACCTATTGCCAGATGGAAGCCGAGAAGGCGCGCAATTATGCGCCCAATGTGGTCCTGCTGGATGACAATAATGAGGTCTATCACCCCGGCGCGTAGAGACCGGTTTTCCAGCCCCCGCTAGATCGTTATCGGCGAAAACAGCTACTCGATGACGTAAGTTATATTCACGGTCACGGATAGAGTCTGCTCGCCGCCCTGTACGGGTGTGCTTTCGGCCACGTCGGCGGCCAAGCCCCGGGCCATCATCATGGGTTGGGGCCGAAAGCCGTGGCTGCTTTCGCTCATCTGCAAAATTCGTCCCAAGCGAACACCGGCAGCTGTCGCCATTTCGTCGGCTTTGCGCCGGGCATTTTTGACAGCCTCACGGCGCGCTTCCGACTTGGCGCCTTCAGCGTCTTTTATGGAGAAATTGATACCGTTGATGTTGTTGGCGCCGGATTCCACAAGAGCGTCGAGCATGGGCCCGACCTGATCGAGATTTTCGCTTCTGGCCGTCACCGTATTTCTGGCATTATATCCCGTAATGCGAGGTTTGCGCCGATTGGCGTAATCATATTGCGGATTTAGTGAAAGCTGGGATGTCTGGATATGGCGGTTTTGAATACCGGCGGCTTTTAACGCGCTGATAACAGCGTTCATTTTGCGGGCATTTGCGCTCATGGCCTCCTGCGCGGTCGGCGCTTCGGTTACAACCCCGGCAGATACCGTGGCAACGTCCGGGGCCTGATAGCTTTTGCCAACGCCAGCGACGGAAATTTTCCCGACAAGGTCTTCGTGGTGATGGCTTTGGCCACTGGCAGGGGTCGCGGTCATAATCAGGGCTCCGGCAAGGATCGGTAGAAGGGTTTTCATCAGACATCTCCTTTGTCAAAAGCCAGTCTATGATTAAGCGGCAATTTATTCCAGTGCCAAGCTCAGAGGGAAATATAAATAATCTTTGCATCTTTTTGCGCGCAAGCTATATAGCGCGCCTGATTAAACTCTGAACCAATGGGGGGATAGCTCAATTTGGTTAGAGCCCCCCGCTCATAACGGGGTGGTTGTGGGTTCAAGTCCCTCTCCCCCTACCACTCACCCGCAATATTTTAATGCGGACCCATGGACCCTCATTTAATATCCGCAAAAAGCCCGATCATATTCATGGCTAGAGTTGCGGCGGCGAGCGAAGTAATCTGGCTGTGATCATAGGCCGGGGCCACTTCGACGACATCCGCACCTTTTAGATCAATACCCCGCAGGCCCCTCAATATCATTTGCGCGGTCAATGTGCTGAGCCCGCCGATGACCGGTGTTCCCGTTCCGGGCGCCATAGATGGGTCGAGACAATCCACGTCAAAAGTTAAATAGCATGGCCGATTTCCAATGATGGAGCGGGTTTTTTTGAGCAGCGCATCTACGCCCATACCGTTCACATCTTCGGAGCTGAAAATGTTAAATCCGTGCGTTTCGTCATTATAAGTTCGAATACCAATCTGGACGGATTTTGCCGGATCAACGAGACCTTGCCGGGCCGCGTGATAAAACATGGAGCCGTGATCGATCCGCTTAACATCTTCGGCCCATGTATCGGAATGCGCATCAAAATGAATCAAAGATAAGGGACCGTCCGTGACTGACGCCAGAGATCTCAAAACCGGATAAGTCGTAAAATGGTCGCCGCCTATCATAAGGGTTTTGACTTTTTCGCTGTGAATAACCTTGAACTGTTTTTCAATGTCATCAGGTACGGATGCCGGCAGGCCTGGATCAAAAAGCACATCCCCGTAATCTACGACCGAAAGTCGATCAAACGGATCATATTCCCAGGCGTGCACGCGGTCCCAAGCGATCATAGACGAAGCTTCGCGGACAGCGCGCGGCCCCAATCTTGCGCCCGGTCTTGATGTTGTTGCCAAATCAAAAGGAATTCCGACAATCGCGACATCAACACCGGTCAGGTCTTTCGAAAAGCGGCGCCGCGCAAAACTCAGAGCTCCGGAATAGGTGGGCTCAACGAGCGTCCCTGTTCCCGGCTTTCGGGTGAACGCCAAATCGATATCGTCAAATTCATCGGTCATATTGATCCGTCTTTTTTGGGGTTACTTAGTATAATCCCCGTATTGCTTATAGCAAAATTTCGCCTGATATGTGATCATAAATTTGGCACACAGCCAGGAGATGTTTGGGTGCTTTACGATCTGTTTGTCGCAAAAAATGCGCGGAGGCGCGGGATTGCAAAGGCGCTGCTCAACGCGGCTAAAGACCTTGGGATACAGTCCAAAGCCGCGTGGTTGGAACGGGAAACCGGCATAACAAATCGGGCCGGACAATCCCTTTACGAGACAATGGGATGGGAGCGCGGCGAGAGCATGAGTTTTTGTGCTGAGACAGGTTGGCTGAAGACTGCGTCGACTACCATTCAGTCTAAATTACTGATTCTATTTTCTCTCCGCGAAAAGCGCGTTTACGACAAGGCGACAAGGTACCAACGCAGAAAACTTTGCAAAAAATGCTCCATTTCTGACAAAGTGCCAGAGCTGTAATATCGCGAATTTACGCCTTTTTGATTGTTTTCGATAATCTGTTGATCGGCCTTTGTTGTGACATCCCAAAGCCATGTTAGATTTGAAATGTCGTAGTCAATGCCTTCGCGGGCGTCGCTGCGGACGAACCAATAAATATCACAGACGCATTCGCTCTGCGATAAAGGCAGGAAGCGATAGCCCACCATATGATCATCATAGATGAGAAAATACATTAGCGGCCCGATCATAAGTTCAGAAGCGCCGCTTGTATATTCGGTCAATTTGCCGAGCAGGGGCGCTAAAGGGGAGCCGTCTTTTGAACCCGAACGCATATTCTCCACAAGGGGATTGCGTCCATATTGGAAGCCCTCATCGCCCGGCCGCGCAAGATCAAAATAGGCATTGATCTCGGTCATCAGACCCCCGGGCGGGTTAACTTGATTGAATTCTTCTTTTCGTTTTTGAAATACCTCGAGAGGCCGAGCCATGGCATGAATACGCGAAAATTCTTTGTGAGACGGGGCGCAGTGGTAACATTCCTGATAGTTTTCTACCGCGAGTTTCCAATTTGCCGCAATCGGATAAGATGTCTTTTTCGCCAGTTTCAGGTTTTGCAATTCCAAAAGATCAAACACTTCTGAAGTTTGCTCATTCAGGCGCTCCAAAGATAGTGGTGCCTCGGCGAGACAAATAAAAATCAGACCCCTTACAAGCTGAACATGAACTTGATGGAGGCTGTTTTCGTCAGGCTTAAAATATTCGGGCATTTGATTGTTTGAAACCAACCGCCCATCCAGATCATAGGTCCACGCATGATAGGGACAGGAAAAGTGTTTTTTATGACCGGACTTTTCCAAGCAAATTTTAGATCCGCGATGGCGGCACACATTAATATGCGCTTTAATTTCGTCGCTCTTGGACCGCACGACAATTACGGATTCTGTATCGAACTCACAAAGAATGAAATCGCCCGGGTTTGGAATTTGGGAGACGTGGCCGGCAAATAGCCAGTGTTTCAAAAACAGGTTTTCGATTTCCGTTTTGTAAATTTCGGGGTCTTTATAAAATTCCCGTGCCAAAGATTGACCGGCGATATGCGCTTTTTTCAAACGTGAAATTTTATGATTATCGGAAGGATCTTGCATTGGCCTTAGAACCTGCGCCGATCACGTATAATTTCTTTGGCTGCATTATGGCCGGGCGCGCCGGTGACGCCGCCGCCGGGGTGAGTGCCCGATCCGCACATATATAGCCCTTTAATAGGAGAGCGGTAATCCCCATGGCCCAGTAAAGGTCGGCCGCTAAACATCTGATCCAAACTTAAATGGCCATGCATGATATCGCCTTTTGACAAACCAAAAATCCGCTCCAGATCCAGCGGGCTCAAAACTTGCCGCCCAACAACGCTTTTCTTGAAACCGGGGGCGTATTTATCCACAATATCGATAATCAGGTCGGCAACCTCTTCGCGGTGTTTGTCCCAATCTACATCCGGATCAAATTGCTGGCAGAACAGGCTGGCAACGTGCTGGCCTTCGGGCGCCAGACTATCGTCTAGTGTCGACGGAATAAGTATCTCAACGATTGGGTTTTTGGACCAGCCTTGGGTTTTGGCGTCAAAGAAGGCCGTGTCCAGATAATCCATGGTCGGCGCAATGACGATGCCGCCAGTCAAATGGTCGGGCGTCGCGCGGCTCTGGTTTTTTAAGCAGGTAAACTCAGGAAGTTTGTCCAGCGCCACATTCATCCGGAACGTACCGGACCCATTCTTATAATGCGTCATCCGATTTGAAAAATCTTCCGGTAGATATTTTGGATCGACAAGTTTGCCAAAGAGCAGACTTGGATTTAAATTCGAAGCTATGATTTTGGCCTCAACGATATCGCCGTTTTCCAGCCGGACTCCGTAAGCCTTTTTGTCTTTAATCAGAATTTCTACCACAGCATTATCCGTTTCAATCTCAACGCCTTTTTGCCGCGCTGAACTTGCCATAGCCTGCGTAATAGCCCCCATTCCGCCTATGGCGTGGCCCCAAACGCCTTTCTCCCCGTTCACCTCACCAAAGGCATGGTGCATCAACACATAGGCTGATCCGGGGCTTTGAGTGCTCGCATAATTTCCTACAATACCGTCAAAGGCAAAAGCGGCTTTGACATGCTCGTTTTCAAAATACAGACCCAGAAAGTCCGAGACGCTTTTGGTGAAAATATCTAAAACAATACGCTCGTCTTCCAGAGATAATTTGCGCATCTTGTTACCGAGTTTGGCAGCTCTGAAAAAATCCCGAAGTCCGCCCCCGGCATTGGGCGGCGTCGTTAAAATATTATCTCGGATCAAATCGGCAACCATGCCGACATCTCGAAAGTATCGATCCAGAGCTTCGGAGTCTTTTTGGGAAAACAGGGCGATTTCACGTTTGAGCGCGCCGCTACCCAGGACAAAGGCTAAAAAGTTTCCATCTTCATGAGGCCAGAAATTATTCACGCGGCGATGGACAATTTCAAGTCCGTGCTCATGCAGCTTCAAATCAGAGATGATTTTGGGATTGAGAAGACTGACCGTGTATGACGCGACCGAATTTCTAAAGCCCGGATGAAACTCTTCGGTCACAGCGGCGCCGCCAATAACAGACCGCCGCTCCAGGACCCGGGTTTTCATGCCGGCCATTGCTAGATAATTGGCACAAACAAGACCATTGTGGCCCCCGCCCACTATGATGGCATCAAGCATATTTTTCTTTCGAATTTTTCAAGAAAATACCCGGAAACTTCGCAATGTATACCCATAACCGGGTATAGCCGTTCTTTGATGCTCATAACGGGTGTTGAAACTTGTCGAAATGGCAATTCCGAGCTGCCTAATGCAGAGCTTTTCAACAACAAATGTTACAGTCAGGGCCGCTCAATCGTCACTGGGGGATCGATTAAGCGTCAGGGCAGTCTTCAAAAAGTTGATGCCGGCAATCCTGCAGATCGGCATGGAGCTTTCGCACTGTATTGCTGCCTGTGCATTCGAACATCCACGGGAATATTCCGTGTAGACAACAGGCCAGTCCGCCCAGAATCATTTTAAGTCCAAAGGCGTTGGCAAAAACAAAGTGCTCGCCATAGTTTTCCCCGACGCTTTTGGGATGTTCTTTAAATAAGCGCATGGCCAAACCCTGTTGATAAAATACGCTTGATTTATCTATAAATCTCTTTGGAAACTCATTATGAAAATATTCAATATATGATTGGATTATTGTGAAAATATTCGATATTTGTCTATAATGTTAAAAAATATTGATAAAACTGACCAAAATATTCTAAAATACCTACAAAAGGACGCGACCATGTCTCTTGAGGCAATCGCGGAACAGGTCGGGGTCAGTTTGAATACTTGCTGGCGCCGCGTGCAAGCCCTTGAAAAGTCCGGCATTATTCGAGGGCGCGTGGCTCTGCTGGATCAAGACAAAGTCGGCCTGCCGCTGACTGTATTCGTTTCGGTTCGCACAGATGATCATTCCCAGGATTGGTCAGATCGGTTTTCCAATGCGGCCAGGGAGATACCGCAAATCGTGGAGTTTTACCGTTTGGCCGGGAATGTGGACTACCTTCTGAAAATGACTGTGGCGAGCGTGTCCGATTATGACAAAGTTTACCAGTCGCTGATTTCAAAGGTGAAGATATCAGATGTATCTGCCAGTTTTGCCATGGAGCGGCTGAAATACACGACTGAGCTGCCTTTGTAAGCCTGTGTGAATCTAGGCCAGCTTTAAAAAAATGATGGCCGCCGCTACCATTAAAATTGTTGTCAAAGACAGAGCTATAACCGGGCGTGCGCCCATATTGATGATTTCTTTCACGTAGGTGCGCATGCCAATCGCGACAAGAGATACAATCAGGAAGAACCTCGAAACTTCGCTGCCGATATCCGCAATATTTGTCGGGATGACGGCATAATACCGCATGAGGGCCAGAATAAAAAAGGCGATCATGAACGGCGGGAAATAGGTATTCCATCCAACTTTCGAATCCGGGGATTGGCGGGCAAACATCCAGCTGACGATAACGATGACAGGCAGGAGTAGAGACACGCGCATAAGCTTGATAAGCGTGGCCATATCGCCTGCCTGATCATTGACGGAATACCCCGCGCCAACGGCTTGTGAGACATTATGAATAGTCCCGCCCAAAAACAGCCCACTGTCATTGTCAGACATGGACAGGGCTTGAGAAATAAAGGGATAGGCAATCATGGCAATTGTGCTGAGGACTGTGATGCCTCCAATTGTAAGCGCCAATTGAGAATTGCGCTTGTCGCATTTGGGCAGTGCAAGACAAAGAGCAGCCGCAGCCGAAACGCCGCAAACAGCAACAGCTGTCGCAATCAAAAGTGCAAAATGACTGTCTTTCACAAGCCATTTTGAAATTATAAATCCGGCCAGTAATGTGAACGTCACAAGTCCGATAGCCAGAGCGGGCAGATAAAACCCCGAGCCTAATAAAAGCGATAAATCGATCCGCAACCCCAAAAGCGCAACGCCCAGGTAAAGGAGAGTTTGAGCGCTCCATTGCAGGCCGGGTTTCAAAATTTCAATATGGGAAATCCGGCTAAGCGCCAGACCTAATATGACGGCAATCATCATGACCGGCAGACTAAACTGATGGGCTATTGCCATAGCAACCAGTCCGATGACGACGGATAACAGGAGTCCCGGAAGAATACCTTTTATCTTTTCAATGCTAGCGGCCATTAATGGGATCCAAAATTCCGGGATAGATGTTGGGCGATAGTTTCAGGAACGCCTTGCGGCAGCGAAGGCCTGCCTTGTTTGAACTGTATCCATGTCAAAAGCCTGGTCCAAAAGATAGTATTTCCGGGCCGATTTTTGCCCGTTTATTACTATTATACTTTTGAAGTTTGCCTATTAATAGTCAACATGAGAAAAGTCGGTAATGACCGCTCAAAGTAGAACTTATTCGAAGCCTTGATAATGGCCTTTTTGAACGCCTATAAATCGGATGGATATGCAGGGCGTATCCCTGTTCTGTCCCGCGAAGAGGCGGCCATGTACCGCCAAAAGCTTGAGGCTGCAGAGGCCAGGCTCGGGTCACTGCATTTTAAGCCCAGCCTGCACACCTTATTGAAGTCTGCCCATGAACTCGCAGCTCATCCCGCTATTTTAGATGCGGTCGAGGCCGTTATCGGGCCGAATATCATGCTCTATGACGCGACCTTCATTATCAAAGAGGCGAATGACCCGGCCTATGTTTCCTGGCATCAGGATCTGACCTATTGGGGGCTTAGCCATACGGAAAAAGTTACGTCGACCTGGCTGGCTATCACTGATGCTACGCCGGAAAACGGCTGTATGAAAATGGTGCCCGGTAGTCATAAATTAGGTCAGCAGGAACATTTGAAAACTTATGATGACAATAATGTCCTATATATGGGCCAAGAGGTAACGGGCGTTGACGTCAATTCAGCCCGCCCTTGTTCGCTAAAATCAGGCGAGGCGTCCATTCATCATGGCTGGACCGTCCATTCGTCTTTGCCCAATACAACAGATGACCGGCGTATCGGGTTTAACGCGCAATATATTGCGCCGGAAGTTTACAATACGGCCGGCATTAAAATTCCGGCTTTGTTGATGAGAGGTGAAAACAAGTTTGACCACTTCGAGACGGAAATCCCGGCCGAGGGTGAGGCCGATGCTGTCTCAATGGCGCGTCACGAGCAATATTCCAAAACCATGGTTGAGCTTTATCACAGCCAACACGCTTAAACGTTTCAGCGACCTTTCCAGACCGGATCGCGTTTTTCAGCAAAAGCCTTGAAGCCTTCGAGCATGTCTTCACTGCCGTAAAGCTTGTCGACCGTCGCCAGCTTTCGCGATGTCACTTTACTCAGCGTATCCTGAAATTTTTCATCCTCGGCTTCGCGGACAATCTCTTTAATGGCGGCCATGACCAGAGGCGGTCCGGAGGCGATAAGACGGGCCAGCTCCCACGCCCGGTCCATAAGTTTGTCCGCCGCAAGGATTTCGTTGACGAAGCCCCAGCGGTGGGCTTCCTCGGCGTCGAGCCAGCGGCCTGTCAGCAGCATTTCCATGGCGATATGATAGGGAATGCGCTTGGGCAGTTTGATGGAGGCCGCGTCTGCTACTGTGCCGGAGTTTATCTCGGGCAGGGCGAAGGTCGCATGTTCAGCAGCGAGAATGATGTCAGTTGAGAGCGCGATTTCCAGACCGCCGCCGCAGCAAATGCCGTTAACGGCGCTGATGACAGGCTTGTTCAGTTCCGGAAGCTCCTGCATACCGCCAAATCCGCCGACACCGTAATCGCCGTCGACTTCGTCGCCGCCCGCCGCTGCTTTCAAGTCCCAGCCCGGACAAAAGAATTTCGGACCGGCGGCCGTAATAATTGCCACGCGCATATCCGGGTCGTCGCGAAATTCCTGGAACACATCTCCCATGACCCGGCTGGTCGCCAGATCAATGGCATTAGCCTTGGGCCGGTCAATGGTGACTTCCAGAATATGGCCCTCTTTGCGGGTTTTAATGGGATTGGGCATTTATGTCTCCTGTTTCTCAATGATCAGGGCATCGAGCGCGACAGCGCCTGCTTCGCTTGCTGCCAGCGGATTGATATCCAGTTCGATCAACGTGTTCTTGTTTTCTTCAATGAATTGGGTGATTTTCAATATTGCGCTTGTCAGGCCGTCCATGTGGGCCGCCGGTTTTCCGCGATAACCCGCGAGAAGTTTGTGTAGTTTAAGAGATGACAAAGCCGTCTCAATATCGGGCACGGTTGTCGGTAAGGTCAAGGTCGCGCTATCCTCCAGCAGTTCAGTCAGCACGCCGCCCGCTCCAATTGTGAGCGTCCAGATTCCGGTCGGGTCGATTAGGGCACCGACAATGAGCTCCACAAACGGGCCGCCTATCATCTCTTCGATTAAAAACGCGTCTGATAATTCGCCAAGAGTTTTAAGGGCGGATTCTAACTCTTCGCGGTTTTCGATACCCAAAATAACGCCGCCGGTTTCGCTTTTATGGGCCAGTCCGGATACCTTGGCGGCAATGGGAAAAGACAAATCATCTGGTAAGTCTTGGCCGCTTATCAGGCGGCCTTTGGGGACTTCGATGCCAAAGGCGCGAAGTTTTTGTTTCGCCGCATATTCGCTTAAAGCGTGTGTGGTGCTGGAAGCAAGTGTGGCGCTGGTTTCCCCATCTGTCATCAAAACGGGGCGGGTGTCGTCAGGTTTTGAACTTGAAAGAATATCAACAACCCGCAGTGCGACCTGCATATCTAAAAGCGGCACGACGCCGCCTTTGATAAATCGCTCAATGACATTTTCCTCCAGATTTTCAGGCAGGCTGCCAATGACCGCAGCTTTGGCGCCCGTCCGGGCTTTGGCCTTGATAATGGCTTCGATAGCGCAGTCATGACCGGCCGGGTCGCACTGATCGGCCCTCGGAATATCCAGAACAAAAAGACTTAGGTCCAAATCTTCGTTCATAACGGCCGAAAACACATCGGTCATGACCGTAACGTCGCCCCAGATATAAGTGTGGTAATCCAGCGGATTGGCCAGATCGACTTTGTCGCCCAGAAGCGCGTTCAATTTCCGGCGGCCGTTTGGGCTTAACTGCGGATAAGACAGGGACGTATGCCGCGAGAGATCGGACATTAGGCTGGCTTCTCCGCCGGAGCAGCTGACCGAGGCGACTCTATTGCCCGGAAGAGGTCCCAAAATTTGCAGGAATTTTAAACACTCCAGAAACTCGGCCAGAGTTTCCACCTCATAAAACCCGAGCCTTTTAATAAAGGCCGAAGCCACTTTGTCGCTTCCTGACAAAGATGCCGTATGAGAAATCGCGGCGGAGCGGGACTGCTCGGTTTTGCCGGTTTTTAAAATGACAACCGGTATATTTTGAGAGCGGGCCTGAACGGCGAAACTCTCAAGATCGCGAATGTCTCCAAAGCCTTCCAGGTAAAGCCCGATAGCCTTGACCCGCTCATCGGCGAGCATGAACCGGCCCAGATCGGCAATGCCGATTGCGGCCTGATTGCCGATGGTGAAAAGCTGGCCGATATCCAGCCCGCGCTTTTGCATGGTCAGGTTAATGGCGATGTTGGAGGATTGCGCGATAATCCCGACGCCCGCGTCCACCTGCTGGCCGCCGTGCTGGTCCGGCCAAAGGGTGACATTGTCGAGATAATTCAAAAACCCGTAACAATTGGGTCCGAGAAAGGGCATGTCGCCCGCGGCCTTAACCAAAGCGTCCTGCAAGTCTGCCGTATTGCTTTCCGCAAATCCGGAGGCAAAACAGATAGCGCCGCCAGCACCTTTGTCTGACAATTCTTTTATGATGGAGACGGACAGCTCTCGGTTGACGCCGAGAAAGGCCGCGTCAGGAACACCGGGCAGGCTCGCCGTATCCGGGTAACAGGCCCGTCCGCCAAGCTCGCTTTTTTTGGGATGAACCGGCCAGATATCGCCGTCAAAACCGGATTTTCGAAGCTGCTCCAGAACATTCACCGACCAGCTGCCGCCGTAAAGCGCGATGGACCCGGGATTGAGAAGTCGCGAAAGCCGGTTCAATTGCGGCCTCCTTTAAGCGCCGAGCGGCCGAAGCAGGCTGCGCGAAATAATGTGGCGCTGGATTTCAGATGTGCCTTCCCAGATACGCTCAATGCGGGCATCGCGCCAGATGCGCTCCAGCGGCAGATCATCCATAAGCCCCATGCCGCCATAAATCTGAATGGCCTCATCGGCGACATAGGCCAGCATCTCTGACGCTTTTAATTTCGCCATGGCCATATCCATGTCGGTGCAAGTGCCCTGATCATATTTCCAGCCGGCTTCCCGGACCAGAAGCTCAGCGGCTTTCATCTCTGTGGCCATATCGGCGAGCTTGAAGGAAACGCCCTGAAACTTGCCGATTTTCTGGCCGAACTGTTCGCGCTCGGCGGCGTAATTGACGGCCAGATCAAACGCGCGCTCCGCTCTGCCAAGGCAGGTCGAGGCGACTTGCAGCCGGGTTGCGCCGAGCCAGTCATTGGCAACCGCAAAACCTTTGTGGACCTCGCCGAGCAAAGCCTCTGCAGGCAGGCGGCAATCATCAAATTCGAGAACGGAATTGGTATAGCCCCGGTGGGAAACATTATTATAGCCGTCGCGAATGGTTAGGCCCGGATGGTCGTGATCAACGAAAAAAGCCGAGATCAGTTTCTTTTTGCCCCGCGGCGTATCTTCTTCGCCCGTGGCCATAAAGGTAATGGTAAAATCGGCCGTGTCCGCGTGACTAATGAAATGTTTGGTTCCGTTTAATACCCAGTCATCACCGTCCTTTTTGGCGCTGGCCGTCATGCCGCGCAGATCCGATCCGGCGCCCGGCTCTGTCATAGCCAGACAATCGGATTTTTCACCGCGAAGACAGGGCTCAAGATATTTTTTCCTCTGCGCCTCCGTCCCGGCGCAAAGAATATTCGAAGGTCTGGCAACGCAGGTCCAGTGCAGGGCGTAAGACGTCTTGCCGAGCTCTTTTTCATATAAAAGCCATGTCAGAGTATCGAGCCCAACCCCGCCAAACTCTTCCGGGATATTGGCCGCGTAAAGACCGGCGGCGATAGCTTTTTGTTTCAGCTCTGCTGCCAGCTCAGGGCGCAAAACGCCCGTGCGCTCAATCTCCGCTTCGTGGGGATAAAGCTCGTTTTCGACAAAGGCGCGCGTGGTGGCGATTATGAGTTCTTGTTCTTCTGTCAGGGCGAAATCCACTTACGCCTCCAATAGGGCCGGAAGGCCGCCGTGGACCTTGGCCATTTTCATCATGTTATCTTCAACGTCCCGGCGCGGCGGACAGGATTTGCGGGTTTCAAGGTTCACATGCAGCAGGAACTGTTCGCATGTGGCAATAACGCTGTTATCCGCCGCGCACATTTTATGAGCCAGTTTGAGCTTTTTACCGTCGGCCAGAATAATCTGGCTGTCCACGTAAAACCGGTCTCCGGCGACACATTCTTCCAGATAATTGACCTTGGTTTCTACGGTGAAATAGGAAAGGCCGGATTTGATGTATTCGGCATTGGCGCCAATGGCGATCATCACAGCGTCTGCCGCGTCCGAGAACACCTGACCGTAACGGCCCTCATTCATATGAAGGTTATAGTCCGTCCAGTCGACGGGAACGCTCCGGTTGACGGAACGAAAATAGCCCGCATCCATAGTGCCGTCGCCCGACAGCTTGGCGTCCATTTGATTGAGAAGCGCGCCCGCGCCCCAATCCCGGTTTTTAAGGGCGCGCATAATAGCCACCAGATTGTCATCACGCTTACGTTCCAGCTCGCGAATAGAAAAAGCGCCGGACTGGTCATCGGACTGGTCCGCGATTTTTTGCACCAGTTCATCGGTCAGTTCCGGCACGTCCATAAGTTTGGTCCACGGCCATTTCAGAGCCGGGCCGAACTGGGCCATGAAATGGGCCATGCCCGCTTCGCCGCCGGCCACACGGTAAGTTTCAAATAGACCCATTTGCGCCCAGCGCAGGCCAAATCCATAAGTAAATGTGGCGTCGATTTCTTCGGTTGTGGCGATGCCGTCATTGACCAGCCAGAGCCCCTCGCGCCAGACGGCTTCCAGCAGACGGTCGGCGATATGGGCATCTATTTCTTTGCGCACATGAAGCGGATAAGAGCCGAGCTTTCTTAAAATGCTTTGCGCTTTCTTGACGGCCGGTTCGGGGCCCACGAGCTCGACCAGGGGAATCAGATAAACCGGGTTAAACGGATGGGCGACGATTATGCGCTCGGCTGTCGTCCGGCCTTCGTGGAGTTCACTGGGTTTGAAGCCGGAGGTGGATGAGGCGATGATGGCGTCGCCGGGCGCGTGATCTTCGATTTGGCCGAGGATTTTCTGTTTCAGCTCCAGCCGCTCCGGTACGGACTCGGCTATCCAGCTGGCGGTTTTGACGGCGGCTTCCAGCGTGCCATGAAAAGTAAGCTTGCCTTCTTCCGGCAGCGCATGATCGTAAAGCGCGGGCAGAGCGCGGCGGGCATTTGAAATGACTTCACCGATTTTACGTTTCGCGTCAGGGTCCGGGTCAAAGATGGAGACGTCCCAGCCATTTAGCAGGAAACGCGCGGCCCAGCCGCCGCCGATAACGCCGCCCCCGATAATGGCTGCCGCGGGCATCAGGCGGGCGCTCGTTTTGTCAGGCCAATTTTTTCGCGAACCTGCGCCGGGGTCATGATATTGGCGCCCATGCGCTCGATTATGCCGACGGCCTTTTGAACCAGGCTTTCATTGGTGGCGAGAACGCCTTTCTCGAGCCAGAGATTGTCTTCCAGACCGACCCGAACATTTCCGCCCGCGAGAACCGCTGCGGCGACAAACGGCATTTGGTTGCGGCCAATGGAAAAGGCCGACCAGTTCCAGTCACTGGGGATATTATTGACCATGGCCATAAATGTATTGAGATCATCCGGCGCGCCCCAGGGAATACCCATGCAAAGCTGCACGAGCGCCGGGCTGTCCAATACGCCGTCCTCAACCAGTTGTTTCGCATACCAGAGATGCCCCGTATCAAAGGCTTCGATCTCCGGCTTGACGCCGAGCTTGGTCATCATGGAACCCATCTCAGTCAGCATGCCCGGCGTATTGGTCATGACATAATCCGCTTCGGCAAAGTTCATCGTGCCGCAATCCAGCGTACAGATTTCCGGCAGGCAGTCGGCGATGGGCTCCATGCGGTCCTCCGCGCTGCCCATATCGGTCCCGCCCTGCAAGGGCAAAGGTTTGTCCGGCGGGCCAAAATAAAGATCCCCGCCCATGCCGGCGGTCAGGTTAAGCACGACATCCGTTTTCGAATCCCGGATCCGTTCCGTCAATTCCCGGTATAGCTTGGGATCACGAGAGGCCGCGCCTGTTTCCGGATCTCGGACATGACAATGGACAACAGCGGCGCCGGCCCGCGCGGCAGCGATAGCGCTATCGGCGATTTGTTCCGGTGAGCGCGGGACATGCGGACTGCGGTCCTGCGTCCCGCCAGAGCCGGTGACAGCGCAGGTGATGAAGACATTTTTATTAATCGCTAGCGGCATTATCACTCCCAATATTCATTCGGATGCTATAGACATTTAATCTATGGCTCCACCCATGCCTCTTATTAATGCCGCTAATGATTAGCGCATAACAAACGGGTTGGACATGGGCGCGTCCGAGGTATTGATCCAGGTTGTTTTGGTTCGGGTATAGTCCTTTATGGCCTGCATCCCGGCTTCCCGGCCATAGCCGGATTGATTAAGCCCGCCAAAGGGGGCGATTGGCGAAATGGCCCGGTAGGTATTGACCCAGCAAATCCCGGCCTGAATGCGGTTTGAAACCCGGTGGGCCCGCGCCACATTATTGGTAAAGACGCCCGATCCCAAGCCGTAAACCGTGTCATTGGCGATCTCGATGGCCTCGTCTTCCGTGTCAAAGGCGATGAGCGACATGACCGGGCCGAACATTTCTATCTTCAGGGTTTCAATATCTCCGTTGGGACATTCGACCAATGTGGGCTGAAAGTAATTCCCTTTCCCGGGCGATTCTGGTCGGGCGCCGCCAAAGTGGATTGTGGCGCCCTGATCTTTGGCCTTGGCCAGCGTGTCTTCGATTTTGGAGACTTGCGCGCCCGTACATAAAGGCCCCACATTGGTTTTGGGATCAAGCGGATCGCCAATGACAATGCCCTTGGCCTTTTCCGATATGAGCTCAATAATTTTTGGCAGAATCGAGCGGTGAATTATCCCCCGGGAGCCCGCCACGCAGGATTGCCCCGAAGCGCCGAAATTGCCGGCAATCAGCCCGTTTGAGGCGCTGTCCAGATCTGCATCATCAAACACAATAATCGGAGATTTTCCGCCCAGCTCCAGCGAAGTTACGGCAAAGCTCTCGGCCGAATTTCTAACCACATGGCGCGCCGCGTCAGGTCCGCCCGTAAAGGCTATCCGGTCAATATCCGGATGGGAGGTGAGGGGCACGGCACAGTTTTCAACGTCGCCCGTGATCACGGAAAAAACGCCTTTGGGAAATCCCGCTTCGTGGAAAATTTTGGCGAATTCCAGCATGGCGCAGGGGGCTTCCTCCGAGGCTTTGACAATAACCGAACAGCCGGCCGCCAGCGCCGGGCCGATTTTGGTGGCGGCCAGAAACATCTGTGCGTTCCACGGGACGATGGCGGCGACCACGCCTATGGGCATGGGCCGGGTGAAAACCTGCATATGGGGTTTGTCGATCGGCAGGACGGCCCCTTCGATTTTATCGGCCAGTCCGGCGTAATAGCGGTAATAATCGGCCACATATCCGGTCTGAACGGAGGTTTCCGCCAGAAGTTTTCCGCTGCCATTGGTTTCTATTTCGCCCAGTTCTTGGGCGCGCGCGCCAACCAGTTCGGCGAGGCGGTATAAAAGCTTGCCGCGCTGGGTCGGGAGCATGTCCCGCCACTCTGGGTCGTTTTGGGCGCGGCGGGCGGCCATAACAGCGCGCCCAACATCTTGCTTGGAGGCGCAGGCGAATGACGCCCATGGCTCGCCATTTGCCGGGTTAAGGCTGTCCAGGGTCTGACCGGCACTGCCCTCGACGAATT
>CAYQNQ010000011.1:16041-25535 GCA_964418815.1 uncultured Hellea sp. | reverse complement strand
CTAACCCGCTTCCTCTAAGTAGATTCCATCGCCTCTCGGGCGCGTTGGTCTTTTTTGCGCTCGTGTTCGAGTAAATATCTCTTTCGAATGCGGATGCTTTCAGGCGTCACTTCGACCAGCTCATCGTCATTGATAAACTCCAGAGCGTATTCGAGCGTTGTCTGAATGGGCGTGGTCAGAACGACCGCTTCATCAGTGCCGGCGGCGCGAATATTGGTTAGTTTCTTACCCTTGAGCGGATTAACGGTCAGGTCGTTGTCTCGGGAATGTATGCCGATAATCATGCCCTCGTAAACTTCCGTGGCGTGACCGATGAAAAGCTTCCCGCGTTCCTGCAGGTTCCAGAGGGCGAAGGCGAGGGCCTTGCCTGTATCCTTTGAAATCAAAACACCTTTCTGGCGGCGGCCAATTCCGGCAGTCGTCCGCGGGGCGTATCGGTCAAAGATATGGTAGAGCAGGCCGGTGCCAGAGGTGAGAGTCAGAAATTCCGATCTAAAACCAATTAGCCCGCGTGTTGGAATGTCATAATCCAGCCGCACACGGCCTTGGCCATCCGGCGTCATGTCCTTAAGCTGTCCTTTACGCGCGCCCAGCTTTTCCATAATCGAGCCCTGATGGCCTTCTTCTACATCGACGGTCAGCGTCTCCCACGGCTCGCAAAGCTCACCGTCAATGGTTTTATTGATGACCTGCGGCCGCGAAATGGCCAGCTCATAACCTTCGCGGCGCATATTCTCGATCAGGATGGAAATATGCAGCTCGCCCCGGCCCGACACCCGAAACTTATCGGCTTCGTCCAGCTGTTCGACCTTTAGGGCCACATTGTGAATAAGCTCCCGGTCGAGGCGCTCTTTGATATTGCGCGAAGTGACATATTTGCCCTCCCGTCCGGCAAAGGGGCTGTCATTGACCTGAAAGGTCATGGAGAGTGTGGGCTCATCAACGGTGAGGGCCGGGATGCGCTCTATGTGTTCCGGATCGCAAATGGTGTCCGAAATGCCGAGGCCTTCTATGCCCGTAAAGGCAATGATGTCGCCGGCTGAGACACTGTCCATTTCAACCCGCTCCAGCCCCATAAAGCCGTAACATTGCAGGACTTTACCTTTGCGCTCACTGCCGTCCGGCGAGGCGATGACGACCTGCGTGTTTTTGCCCAGAGACCCGCGCACCACTCGGCCAATACCGATGACGCCTTGATAGCTATTATAGTCCAGCGCCGAGACCTGCAGCTGCAACGGCGCATTGGGGTCTACATCCGGGACGGGGGCGTGCTCGACGATGGTTTGGAACAAGGGCGTCATGTCGCCGTCTGTGTCTTCTACATTAAGGGACGCCCAGCCGTTCAGGGCCGAAGCATAGACAACGGGAAAGTCCAGCTGTTCATCGGTGGCGCCGCAGCGGTCAAACAAATCAAAGGTCTGGTCAACGACCCAATCAGGCCGGGCACCCTGACGGTCAACTTTGTTGACCACAACAATGGGCTTCAGGCCCTGCGAGAGCGCTTTCTTGGTGACGAATGTGGTTTGAGGCATGGGGCCTTCCACCGCGTCCACAAGAAGGACAACCGAGTCCACCATGGAGAGGACGCGTTCAACCTCACCGCCAAAGTCGGCATGGCCCGGTGTATCGACAATATTGATGCGCCACTCTTGCGAACCATCGTTCCAGCCAATGGCTGTGTTTTTGGCCAGGATGGTAATGCCGCGTTCTTTTTCAATGTCGCCGCTATCCATAACCCGCTCAGCCTGTTCGCCGCGTTCCTGCAAGGTCCCGCTTTGACGCAGGAGCTGATCCACCAGCGTTGTCTTGCCGTGGTCAACGTGGGCGACAATGGCGACATTGCGCAAATATTTGATTGAGTCGGTCATGAACCTGTCCGTTTTGGAAATTCGCCGCCGCTTTAGGGGATTTGAAGTGAAAGTCTAGCCCAATCTTCCGCTCACCCCGCTGTAAAGCGGGGTCCACGCTCAAGGTCGAGACATTTATGTCACAAGTTGTCTTAGTAACAAACATGGTCTTGGATCCCGCCCTTCGGCGGGATGAGCGTTTATTTCTGACTTAACAATTTCAAATTTGAGATTGTTTTTAGTAACTCGACATTTAATTTATTGGAAACCGTCACTGATCCGGTTTCTTTCATTAAATCTTTGCGGATTGCGCGGTAGGACTTCTTACCTGTTTTGGTCAGGAACAGTTTTGAACGTCTCTTGTCGTCGCGATCATGTTTTTTCTCGAGTAACCCGTCCTCAACTAATGTCGCTGTCGCCCGGCTAACGATGCCCTTGTCCATGGGCGTTACAGCCACCACCTCGGCGGCTGTTCGGCCTTCTTTTTCAGCAACAGCGGCGAGGACTCGCCACTGGGACAGGTTGAGATCGCCGTGCTTTCTCAGAACAGATGTCGTGTGTTTGGCGATATGATCCGCCAATACAACAACTTGATAGGGCCAGTATTCATCAAGCTTCATGATTTGATCGTCGGTCATAATTGCAACATAAACAAAAAGGTTGTGTTGACAACTATATTATGTTAGTTGCAATCACAACTAATGGTCAGGAGCGAGACATGACAGATTTATTTGACAATCCCATCGGTCTCGACGGCTTTGAATTTATTGAATTTTCTGCGCCGGAGCGAGGCCATCTTGAAAAAATATTCTCGGCTATGGGATTCGCAAAAGTCGCCACACACAGATCCAAAGATGTGGATTTGTGGAAACAGGGCGATATCAATCTGATCACCAATTATGAGGTCAATTCACCTGCCGGCTATTTCTGCCGCGAACACGGTCCGTCCGCTTGCGGCATGGGGTTTCGGGTTAAGGATGCAGGCAAGGCCTATGCGGAGCTCATTGCGCGCGGTGCAGAGCCCGTCAAAAATCATCCTGGCCCTATGGAGCTGGCCATCCCGGCCATACGCGGTATTGGCGGCGCGGTTATCTATCTCATCGACCGCTACGGCGATGATTTGAACATCTATGATATCGATTTTGTCGAGATTGAAGGGGCGGATCAAAATCCGGTTGGTTATGGATTTAATGTGGTCGATCACTTGACCCACAATGTGTACAAGGGCCGTATGGATTACTGGGCGGAATATTATGAGCGCCTGTTTAATTTCCGGGAAATCCGCTATTTTGATATTAAAGGCGAATATACCGGCCTGACATCACGGGCGCTCACCGCGCCGGACGGGAAAATCCGTATCCCGCTCAATGAAGAGGGCGAGAACGGCAAAGGCCAAATCCAGGAATATCTGCTGGAGCACCGCGGTGAGGGCATCCAGCATATCGCGCTGTCCTGTGACGACCTTTACGCCTGTGTTGATAAGCTGCGCAAAGGCGGGGTTGAACTCATGACCGCGCCGCCCGACACATATTACGAGATGCTCACGGAGCGCCTTCCGGGCCACGGCGAAGACGAGGCCTCGCTTAAGACACGGGGTATTCTCCTTGACGGAACGACCGAAGGCAGTGAACCGAAATTACTGCTGCAGATTTTTGCCGAGCCCAAGATCGGTCCGGTCTTTTTTGAATTTATTCAGCGCAAAGGGGATTACAAAGAGGGCTTTGGCGAAGGGAATTTTAAAGCTCTGTTCAAGTCCATCGAACGCGATCAGATTAATCGCGGCGTTCTCGACATCGCGAGGCAATAGTCATGAGCACCCCAAACATCCAAGGATTTCACCACGTCGCCTATCGCTGCAAAGATGCCAAGGAAACGGTTGAGTTTTATAACGGTATTCTGGGCATGGATTTTCAACTGGCCATCGCTGAAGACCATGTGCCGTCAACAGGGGCTTATGATCCATACATGCATATCTTTCTGGACGCCGGAAACGACAATGTCCTTGCCTTTTTCGAATTGCCAGAACAGCCGGATATGGACCGGGATCAAAATACACCCGTGTGGGTGCAGCATATCGCTATGCGCGTCGAAAGCATGGACAAATTGCTCGAAGCAAAGACCCATCTGGAAGCCAGTGGATTGGATGTTTTAGGCCCGACCCATCACGGTATATTCAAAAGCATCTATTTCTTCGATCCTAATGGCCACCGTTTGGAACTGGTCGCCGATATCGGCACGCCGGACCAAATGGCGCAGCTCCACGAAGTCGCTCCCGCCATGCTCGAAGAATGGAGCGAGACCAAGAAGGCCCCACGCCACGCCGCATGGCTTCATGAGAAAATAGCCGCGGAAACATAGAAAGAAAAATAATGAAACTCGCTTCAATAAAAGAAGGACGCGACGGGCGTCTTGTTGTCGTTTCTAGAGATCTCACAAAAGCGACCTTTGTCGACAATATCGCGCAGACTATGCAATCTGCTCTTGATAATTGGGCTGCGGCCGAGCCGAAGCTGCAAGCCGTGTCAGACAAGCTGAACGGTGGCGATAAATCCCTCGTGACTTTTGAATTTAATGAGACCGCCTGCGCCTCGCCGCTGCCGCGGGCATTTCAGTGGCTGGACGGCTCCGCCTATCTCAACCATGTTGAGCTCGTTCGCAAAGCGCGCGGCGCGGAAGTGCCGGAGAGTTTTTATTCCGACCCGCTCATGTATCAGGGCGCGGGCGATACATTTATCGGGCCGCGAGACGACATTATTGCCGAAAGCGAGGACTACGGAATCGATATGGAGGCCGAGCTCACCATTATCACGGACGATGTGCCCATGGCCGTTACGGCCAAGGATGCAGCCAAGCACATCAAACTGATCATGCTGGTCAATGATGTGTCCTTACGCGGGCTGATCCCCAATGAACTACGAAAAGGCTTTGGTTTTTTACACGGCAAGGCTTCGTCCGCTTTTTCGCCCGTCGCTGTCACGCCTGATGAGCTGGGAGATAAATGGGCAGGCGGCACCATTGATCTGCCGCTCAATGTGGAATATAACGGCCAGCCTTTCGGTAAAGCCAATGTCAAAACGGACATGACTTTTAACATGGCCGAGCTTGTGGCTCATGCCGCCAAGACCCGTCATCTCTGCGCCGGAACCATTGTCGGCTCAGGCACGGTCTCCAATAAATTCGAAGGCGGAGAGGGCAAGAAAATCGAACATGGCGGGGTTGGTTACTCCTGCATTGCAGAAATCCGTATGATCGAGAAAATTCAGACCGGCGAATTTAAAACGCCTTTCATGCGCTTTGGCGATGACGTCGCTATCGAGATGAGCGATGAAAATGGAAACTCGATTTTCGGGCGCATTCACAACAAAGTGGTGAAATACATAAAATAAATACTTCGTTCATCCCGCCGCAGGGCGGGATCCAAGATCAAGTTTCAACGATGAAAAGTGGTGACTTTTGTGTCATACGAGGCGTGGACCCCGCTCTACAGCGGGGTGAGCGATAATGTGTGGTTTGGGGTATTTGTATTTTGCGGTATAGCATCGCCGTATTGTGGAGAAAAACGTGAATAAATTTTTTCTGATTATTTTTCTCGCTGCCGTTTTGGTTTTGAGCGCCTGCGCTACCGAAGAATCCACGGCGCCTTCGGAAAGCGCTTATCAAAAAATAGACTTTGCGGGGGAAAAAGCGACCTCCGATGAGCGCTCCGCCTGTGAGGCCGTTGGCGGAACGGTTCGCCGAGCCGGGCTGCGGGGCTGGGAGCACTGTATTCAGGATATGCCCGATGCTGGCAAGACTTGTTCAGACAGCTCAGAATGCGTCGCCCGCTGCACGATACCGATACAAGAGGGCCGGGAATACAGTCCCGGCGAACCGGCCACAGGCGCCTGCGCCCAAACCGACGAGGTCTTTGGTTGTTTTACCCGGGTTTCAGGCGGCAAAGCTGAACCTACACTTTGCGTAGATTGATTAAGGCATCCACGGATATGACTGATAAAATAAAAACCCTTCATCCCGATCCAGCCAAGCAGGGTGTCAATATTGATCGAGCTAAATATGATCTGGTTAAGGCCGGAATTATCAATGTGCTGACGGAAAACGAGAAAATGAAACCTAAAGCCCTGTTTAGCGGCGTTGCCGAAAGCTTAAAAGGTCAGATGGACGGATCCATTGCCTGGTATACGGTTTCAGTGAAACTGGATATGGAAGCGAGAGGCGAGGTCGAACATGACCGCAAGAAAGGCTTTTGCTGGCTAACGGGCCGTGCGCCTGATCAGAAACTTTAGCCTACGATTTTAAGCGGGGGACGCTGAAATCCCCAGATTGTCGAAGCCGATTTAATCAGATCGGACTCTTCGCGGTGATATTCTTTATCGGCGACTGAAATCGTGACCATGGCGTCATACATGGCTTCCACATGAGCATCATCACTAAAGCGGGTTAAAGCCCGCAATATTTCCGTGTTTTTTCGCCGCCCGTCCAGAACAGTTTTGAGTTCGGATTCTTTAGCCAAAAACCACGCGGCCAGTTCTTCTTCCGTCCACTGTTCCAACTCAAACAGGTTAAAAAGTGCAGCCGCCTGCTGCCGGAATTCTCTGAGTTCCGGGTCCTTGATTTTGCTATCAATCATGACCGTCAGTGCCAGCGGCATGAGTATATCATCATGTTTAAACATGATTTACTTATCTCTCTCTTATTTCCCCCAAAAGCTGTCTAGCGCGGTTAGAATTTATTAACAAGCCGCAATATCAGGGGCATTATCGGAAGTAATAGTTACTTTTATTGCGTAAATTACGTTGCCCCATTTTACGAACAGTCTTATTCAAAAACTCGATCTTTATTGGGGGATTCGATGATATCTGGACTCACCACATTAGTATTCGCGGCCGGCGCCGCGTCTGGCAAGGCGTCCTCGGGCTTGTCAATTTTTGAAATTGTGGCTTTGCTGTTGGTGCTATCGGCTGTTTTCTCCTGGCTCAACAAAGTCTTTTTTAAGCTGCCTCATACAATTGGCCTTCTGGTAATAGCGTTGGTTGCTTCCATGGTCCTGCTGGGCTCGGAGATCGCATTTCCCGCCCTGGGCATGACGGACATGCTGCAAGGCGCAATCGGCCAGATAGATTTTAACGAGGCCCTCATGAAGGGTATGCTTGGCTTTTTGCTTTTTGCAGGTGCTTTGCACGTGGATATGAGCTTTTTGAAGTCCGAAAAATGGGCCATCGGCTCTATGGCGACCATTGGGGTCATTATGTCGACCTTTATCGTCGGCACAGGTTTTTTCTTCCTTTGCAAGCTCTTTGGTGTTGAGATGCCGTTTATCTGGGCGCTTGTATTTGGCGCGCTGATCAGCCCGACAGACCCGGTAGCTGTTTTGTCCATTCTAAAAACGGTGAACATGCCGCATGCTTTGGAGGCCAAGATCGCTGGTGAAAGCCTGTTTAATGACGGTGTCGGCGTTGTCGTGTTTTCCATTATCGCGGCGCTTGCCGTGTCGTCTCTGGGCGCGGGGTCGGGCCACGGGCCTGAAGGAGTGCTGGACGTGGTCGAGCTCTTCCTTGTGGAGGCCGTTGGCGGGGCTATTCTAGGCCTGATTGCGGGCTGGATTACTTATCGGTCCATGGCCAAGCTCGATGATCACGCCATTGAAATCCTCATCACGCTTGGCGCTGTGGCCGGGACTTACGCCTTGGCTTCCCGGATTGAAATATTAGGACATCATCTCTCCGGTCCTTTGGCCGTGGTTGTCGCCGGTCTGATGATTGGCAATAAAGGCGCCGAATTTGCCATGAGCGAAAGCACGAAGACCTATCTGTTCGGCTTTTGGGAGATGATCGATGAAATCCTGAACTCGGTCCTATTCCTGTTAATCGGTCTGGAATTATTGGTCCTATTCGGTTCAGAAGGCGCCGTAACCCGAAACTTTGCCTTTATCGCCTTGCTGGCTATTCCGCTGGTGTTGATTGCTCGCTTCGCGGCCGTTTCTATACCCATGAGGTTCTTGGGCATGTTCAAGCGCTTCACCAAAGGCGCCATCCCGGTTCTGACCTGGGGCGGGGTGCGCGGCGGAATTTCAGTGGCCCTCGCACTTTCACTGCCGAGCCAGCTCAAAATGGCCGACGGGTCGAGCATGGCCAATGACTATTACCCGATTATTCTGGCCGCAACATATGGCGTCGTGGTGTTCTCAATCATCGTTCAGGGGCTGACCATTAAAAATGTGGTTGAGAAAACGGTCGATCCTGAGCTTTTCTAGTGAATGAAACCACTCTTTCAGCCGACTACCTGATAGTCGGCAGCGGCGCGGTTGGTATGGCGTTTGCCGATACAATCCTTCACGAAACTGACGCCAATATCATTCTGGTGGATCGCTATCCCAAGCCCGGCGGGCACTGGAATGTTGCTTATCCCTACGTGACTTTGCACCAGCCGTCCCAATATTACGGAGTCAGTTCTGTCGAGCTTTCGACGGGTAAAAAAGACCAGGTTGGCCTTAATAAAGGGCTGTCCGATCTCGCCAGCGGGCAGGCCGTATCAGCCTATTATGACGAAGTCATGCGCCATGTCTTCCTGCCCACGGGCCGTGTACAATATTTCCCAATGTGCGACTACAAAGGTGATGGCCGTTTCGAGTCCATGCTTTCCGGAAAAACCTATTCGGCAGATTTCAGGAAAGAAGTTGACGCGACCTGGCTTAAAACATCTGTACCTTCGACCCACACACCCAATTTTAAAATTGATCCGGGCGTAAATTTTATCCCCCTCAATGACCTCACTAAAATCAAAAAAGCCCCGGCAGGCTATGTGGTCATTGGCGCTGGTAAAACAGGCATTGATGCCGTGCTCTGGCTATTGGAGAACCGCGTCGATCCAGAAATGATCCGCTGGATAATGCCGCGCGATGCCTGGCTCCTCAACCGAGAGAATACGCAGCCGGGTATTGAATTTTTTCATAGCACGATGGAGGCGCAGGCCGGACAGTTTGAAGCGATTGTCAATTCCGTTTCCATTGAAGACATGTTTGGCAGACTGGAAGCCTGCGGTTACTTCCTCCGTTTGGACCAGGATGTACGTCCGAAAATGTTCCACGGCGCCACCATCAGCAAGGCAGAAATTGAAGAATTACGCCGGGTTAAAAGCATTGTCCGCATGGGACGGGTGCAGCGCATTTCAAAAACCGAAATCGTTCTGGATAGGGGCAATATCCCCACATCCGAAAACATTGTCCATGTGGACTGCTCGGCGCGCGCCGTTATGAATGAGGACATTGTTCCGGTCTTTCAAGGTGATCTCATAGTGCCGCAAATGGTACGGTCCTATCAGCCGGTCTTCAGCGCGGCCTTAATCGCTCATGTTGAAGCCGCCTATTCGGATGAGGCTGAGAAAAACCGGCTATGCGGCGTCGTCCCTTTGCCCAATCACGATACGGATTATATTAAGTTTACCTCTGCCTTTATGATGAACCAGTATAATTGGGGGCAGGATAAAGAATTATCCAAATGGCTGCTCGGCAATCGCCTCGACGGCTTCTCAGATATGGTCGCAGGCGTTGACCGTGAAGACACAGAGAAAGTCGCTGTCCTTAAACGTATCCGCAAAAACGCGCCAATGGCCGTTATGAAATTGCAGCAATATCTGGGCGAGCTAGGTTAG
>CAYQNQ010000011.1:0-15941 GCA_964418815.1 uncultured Hellea sp. | reverse complement strand
AGTTTTATGGGCGTCGCAATGGCTTTGACCGCCATGGCGCCGCTATTGCCGCTTAAGAGGAATAGCTGGGCAATATTTTCAATCGTATCAGCAGGAATGCATAGAAAAGCGGGAAGGGTGAGCCAGAAACGCTTTAGATATTTAAGCGTGAGGCCTGCAAATAAAGGAGCGTAGATAAAAGGATAAAGCAGATCAAAATAAAGCGTCATTTTGAAATGCGCCGCATGCTGCTTTTCGGTCTGGGCATCGAGAGCTGCTCTCACTTTCTCCGGCTCCCAGATTTCATCGATAATTTGGAGTTCGTGATATGTAATCCAGGCCAGCATGGCCAAGGACAAAACAGCGAAAACCCAGAATAGTCTCCAAAGGGTCTTGGTGTCAGTGAGCCGGCTGTTCACGATGATATAACTGCGTTAGGGTTCACAGCTCTCTGCCATGTTTTCGATTTTATCACGTTGATCTGACGTAAATTTTTTTCTGAAATTTTTCTCGAATTCTTTAACGGAACCGGATTCGTTGAAAAAGGCTGTAATGTTTTCCAATTCGCTCTTGTTCAGCCCGACTTCAAAATTTTCATAGATACACTTACAAAGACCCCCGCTATCTTTCGCCGTTGTCTCGCCAGCAGCTACAAAAAGTCTGGCGCATGAATCTTGAAATTCGGCTCCCGGATTTGAGCACGCAGCAAGTCCGAAAGTTATGCTGAACGTTAGAAATCTTCCAATTTTTTTCATAATTCCTACTTTTGTTAAAACTCTAATCCACCGTTGCGACTTTGAGCGTATCCGTCGAGCCCGGGCGGCCAAAGGGGATGCCGGCGGAGATCATGATTTTATCGCCGCTTTCAAGCCCCACATAATCCGTTGCTAGGTGCTGGATGTGGCGCAGCATTTCATCAAAACTTGACGGATCGATGGTTTTGAGCGGCTGCACGCCCCAAGTCAGCGCCATACGATTGGCGGTCCCCTGATGGGGCGTCAGTCCGACAATCTGGCAGGGCGGGCGCTCTCTGGATATGCGCTGAACGGTTGAGCCGCTGGCTGTATATCCGAACACGGCTTTGCATTTCATAATCTCCGCAATGCCCCGCACGGAATGGCTGATGGCGTCTTCGGACGTCGCATCGGAATTCAGGCGGCGATTGCGGAAGTAATCCCAGAACTCCGGATCTGTCTCGGCGGCGCGGATGATACGGTCCATAATCGCCACTGCAGTTGCCGGGTGGCGGCCGACGGCTGTTTCGGCGGATAGCATCACGGCGTCCGTGCCCAGATAAACGGCAGTCGCAACGTCTGAGGCTTCGGCCCGTGTGGGCGTCGGGCTGTCAATCATACTCTCCAGCATATGGGTGGCGACAATGACCGGCTTACCGAGGCCGCGGGCTTTACGGATGATCCGCCGCTGAACAACCGGGACCTGTTCTAGTGGCAGCTCGACGCCAAGGTCACCGCGCGCAACCATAACTGCGTCAGTAATGGCCAGAATGTCGTCAAGCTGCTCGACGGCTGACGGCTTTTCCACTTTGACAATGATGCCGGCCTTATCGCCGATAATCTCTCTGGCGTCGCTGACATCTTTTGGCGTCTGAACAAAGGAAAGGGCGATATAGTCCACGTCTTGCTCCAGCGCGAAAGCCATGTCCTCGCGGTCTTTTTGGGTCATAGCGGACATTGGCAGGACCGCGCCGATAACGTTAAGCCCCTTTCGGTCAGACAACCGGCCGGGGACATCAATTTTGGCTTTGATCGTGTCTTTTCCGTTATTTGTCTCGACGGTGACCTGCAGCTTACCGTCATCAAATTTCAGGACATGTCCGGGCTCAAGCGCGGCGAAGAGTTCCGGGTGAGGGACCATGATGGTGCCGTCTTTGCCCTCATCATCGCCGAGTTTCAGATGGACCGTGCCGCCATATCGCAGGTCAATGCCGCCGTCTTTAAAGGGGCCGACACGGAGTTTTGGGCCTTGCATATCAGCCACAATGCAAATGGGACGGTCTTTTTCTTCTGCGATTTGGCGGATATTTTTTACGGATCTCGCATGGTCCTCATGACTGCCGTGAGAGAAGTTGAGCCGAAAAGCGTTGACCCCGACATCATGGAGAAGGCGCAGTGTATCCGGCGCGGAACTGGCCGGTCCAATGGTCGCCAAAATTTTTGTGAATCGATGTTCCATAAACCCCCATCCTTCATATGGTCGTCAGCGTCAATTGACAGCGCTGTCATACATTAAACGCCTTACGTTCGCTAGTGAAGTTTTTATAAAGTGAAGTTTTATAAACGGGCGCAAAAATCGACGATAATTTCAGAGAGCTCCTGCGGGCAGTCCTCCTGCAGAAAATGGCCGCCGCCTTTTACCGTGCGGTGGGCCTGGCCTTTGCAGCCGGGAATCATTTTCTGGAAATGTTTATCAAGACCGCCCGTGACCGGATCGCTATCGGAAAAACAGGTCAGAAACGGTTTTTGCCATTTGGATAAAACCTGCCAGGCTTTACGATTGTCTGCGGCGCCGTCCATGTCAGGGGTCGTCGGAACGAGTGCGGGAAAGATCCGGGCGCCGGCTTTATAACTTTCGTCCGGATAGGGGGCGTCATAGGCGGCCACAATATCATCGGACAGGTCAGTCACCGTCGCGCCTTGAATGATACGTCCGGTTTTAAAGACAGGCGTTGTTTGGGAGAATTCTTGCCAGGCTTCAAAAGCCTTTGAGACCTCACCTTTTCCTGTCGGCAAAAACGTATTTCCGGCTAATACGCCCTGAAAAACATTCGGGTTTTCGGCCACCAGGCGCAAACCGATCAGACCGCCCCAATCTTGGCAAAACAGAACGGCCCGGTCCAGATTCATGGCGTCCAGCCATTGAGCAGTCCAGCCCACGTGTTTTGAATAAGTATAATCCGATGTTTGGGTTGGTTTGTCTGATTTTCCAAATCCGATTAAGTCTGGCGCCAGAACCCGCAGACCCGCGGCCGAAACCCGTTTTATCATGCCGCGATATAGATAAGACCAGCTAGGCTCGCCGTGGATCATGATGACCGTCAAAGCGTCTTTCGGGCCTTCGTCCGCATAATGCAAACGCATGGCGCCCAGATCCGGGTCATTAATTTCCATATAATTCGGTTTGAATGCATAGCCCGGTAAATTTGAAAATCTTTCATCAGGAGTGCGTAATACTTTCGGCATAGGGTTTTCCTAGTTTGCAGGTTGGAGGTAGTTTGTAATGGACACGACAACAACTTCAATCTGTTGCTTCACTTTTTCGATGGGCTGCATCAGAAAACCGTCGGCAACAGCGATTGTGACAATGCCGTGAATGGATGCCCAAAGGGCGCGGGCCGTATTGTGCCTGAATTCTTCATCCCGGGTCAGCTCAAAGTCGGAAATCGCATCTTCGATGATCCGCAAAAGAGACAATTCTTTTTCAAGATACCACTGGGGCGGGGGGGCTGTCTGCGCCCGGTTAAAGGCCAGAACTGCGTGCCAGGCGCGTTGGTGGCTTTCAACAAACCCCAGATAGGCGATTGCCAGATCCATCAGCTCGCCCTGCATGTTTTTACCGGCCTGCCGGGAACTGTTAAGCGCAGCGCTGACAATCTCGTAAAGGGAGTCATAGGTTCGAGCATTGGTTAATCGGATCAGATGCTCCAGATCGCCAAACAAATTATAGATGGATCCAACGGAAATTCCCACTTGAGCGGCGACGCTGCGGGCTTTTACGGCTTCGAGGCCCTTGGCTTCGATAATGTCCTGAGCGGCGGATATCGCTGCGTTCAGGGTTTTGGGGTCCAGACCCCGGCGTCCGGGCCGTGATTTCTTGGCGGAAGATTTTTCCATATGGCTTTGTATGGGGAATATCCTTGTGTTTCAACTGTTTAATTGAACTGCGTTCATAAATGAATGTTTGCCATGCGGCGCTTTCGTGAAAGTTTAACTTGAACAGCGTTCATTTCTGTGAGTGTTTATGTGAACGACGTTCATATTAACGGAGAACACTATGCTGAAAATGTTTAGAGCCATTCTTGCCGGACAGTCGGTTCGGGCGGAGCGGTCTATCGAAATTCAAAATGCTGCCCTCATCATCGAGGGCAAAGTTGCGGAGGCGGAGCGCGGTCAATCTCAAGCCAAAACGGCTCTGGCCGCTCTGATAACCCGAACCAAATCTGAGCGCAGAGCCTTAGGCGCTCTTGAAAAACGCATTGCGGATTTGGAAAGCCGTATTCGTCAGGCGCTTGAGGCCCAGCAAACGAAACTTGCAGAAGATGCAGCGCAAATGCTGGCGTCCATGGAAAATGAAAGACACCTGCGCCAGGAAACACTGCGACGTTCCGATGAAAAGGCGCAGCGTCTGAAGCTGGCCATCGAAAAAACCCATCGTCAGCTTATCGACTTGCAGCAGGGGCTTATGACTGCCCGCGCTATAGGGTCCGAGCGCCGCGCCTTTCGTCAGGTCAAGGGCGACATAAATGCCCGCAGCGCCATTCGCGACGGAGAAGCTGTTTTGCAGCGTCTGCTGCGTTCCGAAGATCCCGTGGACCTCATGGAAAGCCTGGACGAGATAGAGGCAGATCTCTCCGGCGATCGCATAATTCAGGACATGGCCAATGCCGGTTTTGGGGATCCGTTAAAACTTCGCGGCGCGGATATTCTGGCGAGAATTAAGTCAGAGATAGGATCCGTAAAGCCATCAAAGAAACCTAAATCAGCCTAAAGTCTAATTCAGTAAAGGAGAGTATTATGCTGAGTCATTCCAATCTTTGGATAAACTTCAACTATGTCTGTGTCTTTGTCGCCTATACCATGCTGGCGGCGTCTCTGGTGCTCATGCCGGTCAATCTTGCGACAAAGGGATATATCGCCATGGGCGTTATCTTCCTGTCCGGCTCATTGGTCACCTTGGTTAAAACCCTGCATGACTTACGCGTAGAGCGTGAAGGTATTACCAAGCTGGAGCGGGCCAAACAGGACCGATTACTGCAGGAATATGTGGCAAATAGTTAGGTAATGTGGGGCGCGGCACTTTCGGGTGCCGCGTATTCTTAACAGCGAGAGGCCGGAAGTTTGATATGGTCGTCCAGGCGAATATAAAAGGCTGCGTTCAGATTATTGAGCCGCCGAATGTCTTCAACATCGACGCAGAGACGCCGCGATAGATTATAGACCGTATCACCTTCAACCACTTTATGGGTTGAAACCGCCCCGCTATATTGTTGTCCCGGATATCTTGGTGCAGGTGCAGGGGCAGTCGTTTGAGGATAGGTCAGCTGTGAGGATTGTGGATAGCTCGGCGCTGGCTGCGGGGTAAAAGGCGCGGGCGTGGCCGGAGCTTCCGGGACGGAAATAGATGCCGTTTGCGTTTCGTCCAGTTCGCCATTGGCGATCATGGCGTGGTATCCGGGCGTTCCAAATGTATCGCCATAAGCGCTATCCGTCGGCGCAGGGGCTGGCGTAGCTTCCGCATTGACCATTTGCTCTGTGGCCGCAGAGTCGTGGACCACAGGCGCTGAATGCGTAGAGTTTGAGGCGGTGTGGTGATACTGCGCGGGCGTTGTTGACGAGTGGGATTGATAGGTCACGGGCGCCGGAACGGGGCTCGCAACCTCAATCGGGTCGCAATCCGTTAGGACGTCCGCGACGCCGTAGCCTAGAGCTCCGCCGGCCACTGCGCCAATGATGGTCCCTGTGGTATCGCCTATTTTATTGCCGGCAAAAGCGCCGGCTGCGCCGCCAACGGCCGTTCCGATAAGTTTGCGATTGCCTTCTTTGTCCAAACATTCGTGATTGACCTGTGTGGTCACCACCTGGCCCGTTGTACTGGCTGTGTGGTGATAGATAGGCGCCGCAGACCCGGACGTGTATGTCGCCGGCTGATGGTAAGTTGGCGCCTGATACGTCGCTTGCTGCGTCGTAGCCGTGCCTTGGGATTGATGAGGGGAGTGGACTTTGTATTTTGTGCTTTGTTGGTAAATCGGGCTTTCCTGCGTTGTAGAGCAGGCGGCTAGCAAGGCCGGAATAGACACCAGAACCAATATATTTCTGACAGACATGACACACCTATAGAAAAGTTCGCATCAAGCCTGACGGGATATGGCTAATATTGTCTTAATAGCTGTGTTTCGCGAAAAAGATTAATCAGACTGGTTGACCCTGAAAAAAGGCTCGCTAATTACAAGGCAAGCATTCGGAGGATGAAATGGATATTACAACAAAACCTGTCGAGTATAAGGACGGCAAGCAGACTTGCATCGGATTTTTGGCTTGGGATGAAAGCTATGCTGACCCAAAACCTTGCGTTTTGATCAATCATGCCTGGGGCGGCAGAGACAGTTTCGCCGAGGAAAAAGCCATTCAAATGGCCGCATTGGGCTATGTGGGGTTTGCCCTGGACAATTATGGTGACGGCGCACTCCCTGAGTCTGTCGAAGACAAGCAAGGCTATATGATGCCGCTCAAAGATGATCGAAAGGCCCTCTTAAAGCGCCTGAAAGCGGGATATAATGCGGCGGCAGGGCTCGATGCGGTCGACGAAAACTTCATGGCGGCTATTGGCTATTGTTTTGGGGGGCTCAGCACGCTGGACATGGTTCGCGGCGGTCTTGATCTGAAAGCAGCGGTGTCCTTCCACGGATTATTGGATGCCCCCGATTACACGTCCAAGAAAAGCAAAACTAAAGTTCTGGTCGCCCATGGCTGGGACGATCCAATGGCGCAGCCCTTCACCGTCACCGCGCTCGGCAAAGAGCTGACCGAGATGGAATGCGACTGGCAGATCCATGCATATGGCGGGACAACACACGCTTTTACCGTGCCAGGCGCGGACTCTGGCGACGGGACCCTAAAGCATAATGCAGATTCTGAGCGTCGGTCCTGGCTTTCCACAGTTGATCTGCTCGGCGAGGTGTTCGGCATGCACGGGGCTTCCGTCTAGAACTTAGTATATGCCTTACGACGCTTATTGGGCTTGTTTTGCCGCTTAGATTATCTATCTATAATTAACGAGCAGAGCAATTGAGAGGGAACTATGTTGAGTAAATTTACACAAACTGGAATTATAACTTTGGCGGCCGCGCTGGCCTTGTCAGCCTGTAAGGGCGGTGAGAAAACTGCAGAAAAGGCAAAAGACGCTGCCGTTGAAACAACGGCGTCTGTCAAAGAGGTTGTCGAAGAAAGCTTCAAGCTTGAAGGCACCATGCTGGAGAAACTCAATCAGGCTGTATCCTTGGCAAAAAAGTCCAAAGGGGACGGCGATCCTGAAATCTGGAAAATGTCAGACGAAGATACTGAGGTTTATTTTTTCGGTACCGTGCATCTTCTGCCTGAAGGTGTTGATTGGAAATCAGACAAACTAAGCACCATTATTTCTGATATGAACACGCTTTACATAGAAGCGGATATTGAAAGTCCTGAGGCGCAACAAGCTATGATGGCTTCAATTCCGAAATATGGAATTTTCACAGATGGGTCGACTTTGTCTTCCGTTTTGGGTGATCAGGCGGTTGTCGTGCAAGAAGCAGCGGAAGAATTGGGTGTGCCATTCGCACAAGTGCAACCCATGAAGCCATGGCTTGTTGGTTTGCAGATGGCTCAATTGCAAATGACAAAAGAAGGACTGACGCCGGATGCGGGTGTTGAAGCGTATCTTTTAGCCGAAGCCAAAAAAGGTTCCAAGATCGTTGCCTTTCTGGAATCGGGAGAGGATCAAATCGCGGCACTTTCAGGTAGCGATATTGAGAATCAAGTGGAGGGACTGGTATTCCAATCTAAACATATGGATAAAACGACAGAAGTTTTAGATTTGCTTATTGATGAATGGGCAGATGGTGATGTCAAAGGTCTGGAGGTTTTGGTGGCCAATCCAGACGCGATGGGAGACGCAGGTCTATATGATCGCATGTTGACGGTTCGAAATCGGAACTGGGTTCCAAAAATTGAGGCTATTCTCGACGTACCTGGAACGAGTTTGGTTGCCGTTGGTGCTGCTCATTTAGCAGGTTCTGACAGCGTTTTGAAAATGCTTGAAGCCAACGGGCGCAAGATTGAAAAAGTTCAATAGCCTCATATAATGACTGAATTAAGCCGTTCTTTCAGGGCGGCTTTTTATTTATGTCCTGAGCGCTTTTTGAGCCAGCGTCGCTGCTTGGCGGTTTCTCGGTCCGTGCGGTCTTGATACCAATTCATTCGCCTGAAAATATACGCAATGACCCGCGGGTGGATAGGCGGGTTTTTCATGGGCTCCGGATCGCTTTCAAGCGGTCCGTCTTCGAAGCTCTCATAATAGCCGAATTCCTGTAAAAGGGCTTCGTGAAGGCGACCGGAAAACTCCGCCGAGCCCCAATAGTCCGCATCTCGAAGCCGCGTAAATAATCGGTCCCAGGAATCCGTGCGATTGCGCCGTCTACGGTTATAAATAAGCATGGTCATTTCACCAAAAATTTTTTTCAATTCAGGCGGAACATATTCGAGGCGAGGGGATGATTTTGCGTCAGGGTTTTTCTTTGATTTTCTGACGAAATCGCTGCCCTTATCCCGCTTGAAAAAATCAGCGGTGCTGAAAGATCCTTTCTTTTTGGAATTTGGATTTGCCTTGTCGCTCATAGGCTCTGTTTTCCAATTTTGGGGACCTCTGTCAATTCTGCTAAAAACAGGTCTTGAATTTTTCCTGCGCCCGGCGCATATGCGCGGCTCGTAGACTCCCTGACCCTATAAGGAATGCCCGCCATGGCGCGACAGTTTTGTTACCATATGCAAGGCCTGACCAAGAAGTTCGGCAATAAGACCATTTTGGACAACGTCCATTTGTCTTTTTATCCGGACGCCAAAATCGGCCTTGTCGGTATTAACGGCGCCGGTAAATCGACGCTCATGAAAATTATGGCCGGTCTTGATACTGAAGTCACCGGTGAACATTGGGCGGCCGAGGGCGTTAAAGTCGGTTACCTGCCGCAGGAGCCGCGTCTGAACACGGACAAAGACGTCTGGGGAAATGTCATCGAAGGCTGCGAAGACAAGCAGATTTTTGACGCCTATAACGACGTTGCGACCAAAATGGCCGAAGAATATACGGACGAGCTCATGGAGCAAATGACCGAGCTGCAAGAGCAGGTCGATGCCCGCGATGCCTGGGATATCGACAGCAAAATCGAAATGGCCATGCAGGCCCTGCGCTGTCCACCTGCCGAGTCTCCCGTCGATAATCTTTCCGGCGGTGAAGCCCGCCGCGCCGCCTTGTGTCAGCTGTTGCTGTCCAAACCGGATTTACTATTGCTGGACGAACCGACCAACCATTTGGACGCCGAAACCGTGGCCTGGCTGGAAAATTATCTCGTCAATTACAAAGGCGCGATTATTCTCATCACCCACGATCGATATTTCCTCGATAATATCACCGGCTGGACATTGGAGCTGGACCGGGGCAGGGGCCTGCCACATGAGGGCAATTACTCGTCTTGGCTGGCCGCCAAGGGCAAGCGACTGGATCAGGAAGGCCGCGAGGCGGATTCTAAAACCAAGGCCCTTAAAAGAGAACTGGAATGGATCAATCAAAACCCCAAAGCGCGTCAGAGTAAATCAAAGGCGCGGATCAAGGCTTATGACAAACTTCTGGAAGAGGCGGAGAACGAAAAGGTTGGCCACGCCGATATTCGCATTCCCATGGGCGATCGTCTGGGCGGCGTCGTCATTGAGGCCAATGAAATCGCAAAGGCGTTCGGCGAAAAACTTCTGATCAAGGACTTATCTTTCCGCCTGCCGCCGGGCGGCATTGTGGGCATTATCGGTCCCAACGGCGCCGGTAAGACGACCCTGTTTAAAATGATCACGGGCACTGAAAACCCCGATGAAGGGACGTTCAAAGTCGGCGAGACTGTACAGCTCGGCTATGTGGATCAGATGCGCGATAATCTCGATCCGTCAAAGAATGTCTGGGAAGCTATTTCCGACGGTCTTGATATCATCACTATGGGCAAGCGAGATGTGCCCAGCCGGGCCTATGTAGGTGCCTTTAATTTTAAAGGCACGGACCAGCAGAAGAATGTTGGGCAATTATCAGGCGGTGAGCGCAACCGGGTTAATCTGGCCAAAATGCTGTCCAAGCCCTGTAACGTCCTGCTCCTTGATGAGCCGACGAATGACCTTGACCGTGAAACCCTGGCCTCGCTCGAAGTGGCGCTGGAAAAATTCCCGGGCTGCGCCGTGGTCATCTCCCACGACCGCTTCTTCCTCGACCGTTTGGCCACGCACATTCTGGCTTTCGAAGGCGACAGTCATGTGGAGTGGTTTGAAGGGAATTTTGCTGATTATATCGAAGATAAAAAGCGCCGCCTTGGCCCGGATGCGGACCTGCCCAAGAAGCTTAAGTTTGTGAAATTTGAGCGGTAGGGTTTTTCTTATTTCCTTAGGCTCATCCTAAAACCTCTTTATTCGATCAGGCGAAAAATCTCGACGCTACCTTGATTGTAAAAGACCACCCTTGTAAGGCGCAGCCATCATGAAACTGCAGTTTTTAGGGACCTCGGCGGGTACGCCGACGCGCACGCGAAATGTGACGGCGCTGGCATTCGGGTTTGAACAGCGCTCGGACTGGTATTTTTTTGACTGCGGGGAAGCCACTCAGCATCAATTGCTGAAAAGCCCGTTTTCCCTGGGTCGTCTGTCGAAAATTTTCATCACCCATTTGCATGGAGACCATATTTTTGGCCTGCCCGGTCTATTGACTTCGCGCAGCATGGCAGGCGGGGCGAAGTCTTCGGTGACGATTTACGGACCCAAAGGCATCAAAGAATATATCGAAACATCCCTGCGCCTGTCGGCCTCTCAAATAACTTATCCCCTGAAGATCAACGAGTTTGCCAAGGCGGGCGAAGTCTATGCAAATGATCAGGAAACCGTCACGACAGTGCGCTTGTCTCATGATGTGCCGTCCTTTGCATATGTAATCCGAGAGGCGGACCGTCCCGGACGGTTTGATATCGCCAAAGCCAAGGCTGCCGGTATTTCGGACGGACCTGTTTTAGGACAACTGCACCGCGGCGAGACGGTTGCGCTTGAAGATGGAACTATCCTTAAAGGATCGGATTTCGCGGGGCCAACCCGGCCCGGACGCACGGTGATTATAGGCGGAGACAATGATGATCCGGCTCTTATGGCCGATCATTTAAAATCTGCGGATTTGTTTATTCATGAAGCAACGCTGATCGAGCCTGTCAAAGCCGGACTGTCGTTTCAATCCCGTCATTCCACGGCCGCCGATGTCGGCAAAGCGGCGCAAGCGGCGGGCCTTAAGAACCTTATTCTTACCCATATTAGTCCGCGCTTTGCTATGGAGCCGGGCGGGCGAGGCCTATCAATTGCCGATATAGAGGCAGAGGCCAAAGAGCATTATTCGGGGACACTGTTTTTAGCGCAGGATTTGGATCTATTTGAGCTAGACCGCCGTGGGGTTTTGAGCCCGGTCGGCAGTTGACATCATTTCCTTAAGTTCTGGCCTCTGGATGCGATCCGTAAGTGCCTCTATCCCCCCAGCAACTTCTCCATCTCGCCCAGATATTGCATCCAGATGTCCCGGCCCGGTTCTGTCAGGTGAACCAGAGTTTGCGGGCGTTTACCGTTATATCCCTTTTCCAGCTTCACATAGCCTGACTTTTCCAGCTTGGTCAGATGGGTCGAAAGATTCCCGTTTGTCGTTTCCAGTCTTTTGGCGAGCTCGGGAAAGGTGGCCGGGCTGGAGGTCGACAGATAAGCCATAACGCCCAGCCGGATACGGCTAAGGATAGCTTCGTCCAGAGCCGAGATATCCAGGCCAGAATCCTCGTTTGGGTTAGAATCAGTTTCAGGCGACATTAGCTGGCTCTTTGCGCATTTGAATGAGGCCTGGCAAGATACCCGTCACAACAACACCCGCGGCTGCCACAAAGTATAGATTCGGATTTTGGATGAATATGGCCGTCAAAATCATGAACAGTCCTGAGGCTATACCGGACATTGTCAGAAAAGACTGACGCGTGATCCGGCCAAGCAAAATCATATTCACCGCGCCAAGTCCAAAGGCAAACGGCACAATCATATTAAACAATTCATGGCCTGCGCCTTGAGTCATAACGGCTACGGCAATTGAAATCGCGAAAGCGAATATCAAAACGGCGGTAACCGGCCAGCTAATACTCTCAATCCGGTTGCCAAGGGATCCCGAGCCCGGCTTTTTATCCAGACCGCGCGCTAATAGCGCCGACAGGATGCCGCCCACAATCCCGAAACCCATCCAGAGCATGCCGATATTTTGAACGGGAAATCCAATTTTACCCGTAGCTGCGAGCCCGTGAATTAAAAGAGTAGGGACTAATAGTCCGGTCCACATCAATCCGACGCGTCCACCGAGCAAGGGCGCGTTGGACCCTTGTTCAGCAAGCTCCTTTAAATAACCCAGGTTTTCTTTCACCTCTTGATTTGTCATTTTTCTCTCCTTTTCGAAAAAATGTAAAATTAGTTTGCAATACAAACATGTTTATGTCAAGTTTGAAATACAAACTTATTTGAAAAGGAGAAAATTATGTTTGTAAAATCCATGAAATCGGGTCTTTTAGCCCTCTCAGCGGTGGTTTTGGCCACGTCAACCGCATCCGCAGGAGAACTTCACGCCACGCTTGACGTGACGCTGACGGGTCTACAGCCCTCAGATGGCAAGCTTTTCCTGTCTGTTCAAAAGGAAGCTGACTTTATGCAGCAGCGCGGAACCGCTGGCGGGGTCTATGAAATCGATGTCGCCAGTGACCAGTCTTATTCTTATAGTGTTCCGGTGGGCGATTACGCCATTTCCATCTGGCATGACACAGATAATGACGGAAAGTTTTCAATGGACGAAAACTGGATTCCAACCGATGGCTGGGGCATGTCCGGCAGCTCAAGCGCAGATAAAGAGCCGGCTTTCGGCGACGTTAAAATTAACGTCGGATTCGAAGGGGCCGCCGTAAATATTCCGATGGTCTATAGAGATTAATTGGAAATAGGGGCCGCCTGAAGAAAATACCCTCCTCGACAGGCGGCCCGCTTAATATCCGCGATTTGACCTTTATCGCAAGGAAAACTTCTGGACAGTTTCATTGGACTTCGCTAGCTAGTTGCGAATTGTTCGCAATTAAGGTGTTTCAGGATGGATCCCAAATTTAGAAAACTTATCGTAACACTGCATTTGATTTTTGCGGGATTTTTGACGCCCGCCTTTCTATTGCTGGCTATCACCGGCGGCAACTATTTGCTGGGCAATAAGGGCAGCATGGACAAAACGCCCATCACGCTGGCAGCCGGAAGTGCGCTGGATTTCAAATCCGATATATTACGAGACGATATCATCAAGCTTCTCGCCGATAATAAAATTGAGCACAAATTCGAATATGTGAAAAACCGGGGTCAAACCGTGCAGCTGCGGCCGACTTCTCGCAAATATATTGAGCTCAACCAAACGCCTGACGGCCTCAAGGCGAGTTGGGTACAGCCAAGCTTACAGGCCGGCCTGATGGAGCTGCACAAAGGCCACGGTCCGAAACTGTTTAAACACTATCAAAAGCTCGTGGCGCTGGGTCTCATCGGTGTGGTTCTGGGCGGGTTTCTCGCCGGAATTCTGGCGCCGGCCTATCGGCGCAAGACTTTGGTCGCAACAGGCCTGGGCACGATCGTGTTTTTCGCCCTGATGTTTTTCGCATAGGTCGGGACCGAGTATTAGACTTTTGTGGGAAATTATGTAAGATACCCGCATAAGTAATGTGGAGCGCTTATGCCTGGCCGGAGTCGAATTAGCCTTATACAGTTTTTGATGACAGGTGTCGCCGGGCTGACCCTGTCGGCCTGTAGCGGCAGCGGGAGTTCGAGCGCCCCCCCGCCGCCGGTTGTAGTGACGCCGCCTAACAGTGCGCCTGTCCTGTCCGGAGATATGAGCTTTGAGCTCGACGAGAATAGCGATTTTGAAACCACACTGACCGCTACGGACGCGGATAATGATCCTCTGACGTTTTCAATGGACGGCTCCGGGGATGGCCAGTTTTTCTCTTTGGCATCTAACGGAACGCTGAGCGCGGCCAGTCCTTTTGATTTTGAAGACCCGCAGGATGCAGGCGGGGATAATGCTTACACCCTGACCATTGAAATCAGTGACGGTGAGGATACAACAACGGCCAGCGTCACGGTCAATGTCGGGCAGGTCAACGAGGCCCCGGCGTTTATGGGCGTGAGCAGTTTTTCAGCTGTTGAAAGAGAAGTGTTTGCGGCGGCGCTCTCGGCCCTCGATCCGGAAGAAGACACTTTGACCTTTGAACTGGACGGCTCCGGCGATGGTCAATATTTCTCCATGAGCGCGGACGGCATGCTGAGCGCCAATACTGAATTTGATTTCGAAGCTCCGGTGGACGGGGACGGCAATAATGTTTTCGGACTCTCGGTCAGCATCAGTGACGGGGAATTTACCACAGATCAGGACCTGACGATTACGCTGGGCGATACCATAGAAGCCGATATGACCTTTAAAGCCTTCGGTCTAGGCGGCAGTATCCTTAAGGACTTTACGGTCACTCTATACGATGCGGACGACACTTTGTTTGGCGAGTTTACGGCGGAGGGAGACGGCCTGACGCTCGATCTGCCCGTAGGAGAGTACCGGGCCGAGTTTACCAAACACGGCTATAAGCCCCACGAACTGACAATGTGTCCGGTCACCCAGAGTGATCCCAATGATTGTGAAGTCGAGCTGCTATTGGGAGATGTGGCGCTTGAAGTTGTCGACGTAGAGCGCATTTCCGGATCCTATATGAGGCTGGACCAGAGGGCTGATGAAGGATCATTTGCGCCGTCAATTACACCGGACGGCCGCTATGTTGTATTTGAATCCGATGCCAGCAACATTGTCGAAGGTGATACCAATGGTTGCCGGGATGTTTTCGTTCGCGATCTTCAAGAAAATATCACAAAACGTGTTTCGATAGCGAGTGATGGCTCCGAAGGAAATTATGATTCTTTAAGCGGCTCTATTTCTGCCGACGGGAAAATGGTGGCCTTTATGTCTTTTGCCGATAATTTAGTCACCGACGACAATAATGGCCGATCTGACATATTCGTGCACAATATGGAAACCGGTGTTACTCAGCGCGTCTCCATAGCCAGTGACGGCACTGAGGCGGATTCGAATTCTGCATCTCCTTTTGTTTCTGCAGATGGTAAGGTCATTGCATTTATGTCCAGAGCCAACAATTTGTCGGCAAAGGACAATACTAATTGGGACGTGTTTGTCCATGATATGAAGACGGGTGCAACGGATCAGGTTTCCGTGACTAGTAATGGTATAGGCGGGAATAACCCTTCCATCAATGCGGCTTTATCTGCGGATGGCCAGATTGTCGTATTTCATTCATTTGCTGACAACTTGGTGGATGGTCTTAATAAAAATCCACGATTAAATTTAGGGAACACTTTCGCTCATGAACGACGAACAGGCATAACCGAACGTATTTCTCCGAGCGGGAATAATTCTCATAATTTCATTCCCAATACACCATCCATCACAGCGGATGGCCAATATGTTGCCTATGCCTCGGATCTTCGAGTTCAATCATCGCAATCAGTTTTTGTATTTGACCGAGACACCGACGAAAATGAACTCACCTCATACGAACGCAGGGGATTTAGACCAAATGATAATGTTGGTTACTCAAACATTTCTTATAACGGACGGTTTGTAACTTATGCATCCAGAGCCAGTAATCTGGTGGACGGAGATACAAATGACCGCAGAGATATATTTGTCACAGATCGCCGAACAGGTATGATTGAACGTGTCAGTGTTCACAGAAGTGGTCGCGAGAGCGAAGTGGGTGTGCTAGGCAAGTCATCCATCTCAGCAGACGGTCGAACTATTGTATTTGACTCCCTCGCGAGAGACTTGGTCCGGGATACGAATCCCGAGGAAGA
>CAYQNQ010000010.1:0-27989 GCA_964418815.1 uncultured Hellea sp. | reverse complement strand
CATCAAAGACGTTCACCCCATCGGTTTTTCGTTCGTTCGAAAAATTCCTTCCCGGACGGCCGCCAAAATCCACAAGGTTTTCGCGGTCCGGCGGAATGAAAGGCGAATGCCAGCGCAGCCGAGCTGCACTCGCGGCCTCTATGACTTGTTCGGGGGTGAGATAAAAATCCTCGAAAGGCAATGGGCGATAATGGCCTGTCGATAAGGCATTGCGACCAATTCGCGCTTCATTTGACCGCGTATGATTTTCCCGGGTTTCAAATAAATCAAAGACCAGATCCTTACGTTCGGCCAAGGCCTCTTTGGCCAGCCCATCAACGGCAATGAGCGTGTCTTTTGGGAAATAGTCAAAAACGGTTTCCAGATTTTCGAAAAACAAGGGCAGGAAATGCTCGATACCCTGCGGACGTATGCCTTCACTCACAGCGGCGTAAATCGGATCTTTACTGGTTCCGCCGCCAAACTTGGCCACATAAGCCTGCCGGAACTCCGCAATAGACTCTTTGGAAAAGAAGACCTCTCCCACAGGGGCCAGATCAATCGCGGAGACTTGTTTGGTTGTTCGCTGGCTTCCCACATCAAAGTGGCGAATGTTCTCAAGCTCATCGCCAAAGAAATCGAGACGAACTGGCTCAGTGAGCGCTGGTGAATAGATATCAACCAGTCCGCCCCTTATGGCGTAGTCACCCGGCTCAATAACGGTGGACGCGCGGCTGTAACCATTGAGCTGCAGATATTCCGTCAAAATCTCCCGGGAGAGATGCTGACCAGTTTTTGCTCTAAACCCCGCATTGGCGATGATGCTTTTAGGCGGCACTTTTTGAGAAATCCCGCTGACTGTCGCCACGACAATAATGGGTCCTTCGGCATTGATATGAGTCAGGAGGTAAAGCGCTGCGCTCCGGCGAGCCGCGATCAAGCGGCCCGGCGATATCCTGTCAAACGGCAAGCAGTCCCATGCGGGCAGAGAAATCACAGGGATATCCGGCGCGAAAAACCGGCAGGCGGCCGCAAAAGACGAGGCCCGGCTATCGTCTCTGGCAATGAATAATGCCGGGCCTGCGATTTTTCGCACTGCCCTTGAAAATATCATGGCATCCAGACCCTCGGGCAAGCCGGCGGCTGTCAGGTCCTTTTCGGCGGAAATATATCTTTGGAGCTGAAGCATTAAAATTCAGGGCGATACGTTCTTAACTTTTCCAGAAGCGGCGTATCATATTTCTCAGGGACTGAAAGGCTGCCCGTAATCCAGCCATATATATCGTGGTCTTTTTCAGACAGTAGAGCCTCGAACGCCTCAAGCTCATGGCCGGACAGCTGATTGATATTTTCCTTTAGAAACCCGCCCAACAAAATATCGGCTTCCTTAAAGCCTCTATAATTGGCGCGGTAAAGGAGACGCTTTTTTCGCGTTTCGTCCATAAAATCTATTTTCCAAGCCTATTCTGAATACCGTCTTGCGCACCCCTAGTTTCTCGTCCAACTTATAGCAATGCGGCCTGATGTTCTTTTTCCATTTTTTGCCGATGTCACAACCCTGAACGGGGTTGGAGCGCGGGTTCGTGAGGCTTTGGGGCGGGCCATGGGAACCCGAATTAAAGATCTGGTCCTGACACCGCCCTCTAATTTAGTCGATCGTAGCTTTCGGCCTCACATTGCAGGCGCAAGACAGGGCGATATCTGCACTTTCACGGTAACGGTTGGAAAACACACAAAACCCAAAAACCGTCAACACCCCTATAAGATCAGAGTCTTTGACAGTACCGGAGATATGATCCTGGTTTTTTTTAAAGGCCGTGCCGACTACTTAAACCGAGTTCTACCTGAAGGCAGTACACGGCTCATCTCCGGAAAAATTGAATTTTTTGGCCCTCAAATTCAAATGCCCCATCCCGATTATATTCTGGATCCCAAAAAAGACAGTGACCTCCCACTATACGAAACACAATATCCACTCACGCAAGGGCTTTCGCAGAAGATTGCCCGGAAGGCTGTCATACAGGCCGCCCATAACCTCAAAGAGCTGCCGGAATGGCTCGATAAAAGCCTATGTGAACGCCAGAGCTGGCCGGATTTCAATACGGCTCTTTCCCTCATGCATGAACCGGAGCACCCCGTAGATATCAAACCGGAATCACCGCCGCGCATGCGTTTGGCCTATGACGAAATATTGGCTAAACAGCTCGCACTGGCCCTCGTTCGGGAGAGTACAAGGAAACGAAAAGGCAGCGCGCTTGAGGCGGGCGGCCAATATGTCAAAGACGTTCTACAAGGCGCGCCGTTTGAGCCGACCGCAGCGCAAGTCAGAGCTGTCGACGAAATAATTTCGGATCTTTCTTCGCCATATCGCATGTCGCGGTTGCTACAGGGCGACGTCGGCGCAGGGAAAACCTTTGTCGCTGCCCAAATCGCGGCCTATGCGGCCGAGGCTGGCGTTCAAACCGCTTTGATGGCGCCCACTGAGATCCTGGCCCGGCAGCATGCTCAGACCTTGTCGGAATTTTTGGGGCCCGCTGGACTGACCGTGGAGGCTTTAACCGGCAGAGATAAAGGTAAGCCCCGTCAAGCCATTCTATCGGGGCTAGAGGAAGGCTATATTGACGTAATCATCGGAACTCACGCACTCTTCCAGGACAAAGTCGAATTTAACAATCTCGGGCTGGTCATTATTGATGAACAGCACCGTTTTGGAGTTCATGACCGTCTAAGGCTGACCCAAAAAGGCCAAGCGCCGGATATGCTCGTTATGACCGCCACTCCAATCCCCAGAACCTTGGCCCTGACGGCTTACGGCGATCTGGATATCTCAAAACTCGACGAAAAACCAGCCGGCAGAAAACCCATAGAAACGCGCATATTGCCCCTGCAAAGACTGGATGATGTGACCGACGCCGTTTCCCGCACCATTGGAAGCGGCAATCAGGTATATTGGGTCTGCCCCCTTGTTGAGGACAGCGAACTGATTGACCTTTCTTCTGCCGAAGAGCGTTTCCGGGCCTTACAGGCGCATTTTGGCAGCCGTGTTGGACTGGTTCACGGACGCTTGTCGCCACAGGAAAAGGACCAGATTACGGAGCAGTTTAAAAACGGCGATATTGATGTTCTCGTGGCAACGACTGTGATTGAGGTTGGTGTCGATGCACCCAATGCGACGGTCATGGTTATCGAACATGCCGAGCGGTTTGGACTGGCCCAGCTCCATCAGTTGCGGGGGCGCGTCGGGCGTTCTGATAAACCTTCATCTTGCCTCCTGCTTTATAAAGGCCCTTTATCAGTGGGCGGTAAGGCTCGACTGGAAATCATGCGCCAAACCGAAGACGGGTTTTTAATCGCCGAAAAGGATTGGGAGCTTCGGGGATCAGGTGATCTCCTGGGAAGTCGGCAAAGCGGCCTGCCGGCATTTACGCTGGCAGATATGGATAAACATAAATCCCTGCTGGAAACCGCCCATCAGGACGCACGGATGATTATCCAAACCGACCCCGGTCTCAAGACGGAGCGCGGACAAGCGCTTAGAGTTTTGCTTTATCTGTTCGAGCAGGACTGGGGCATTGAACTCATGCGGGCGGGTTAGGTTTATTTGCCTTCCAGTGCGAGCTTGTCATCATTGGAGACGATGCCCCCTGAAATAATCATCTTGGCACCCTCTTCCGGTGTCATATCTAGAATTTTTATGTCATTGCGTTTTGAGAAGAGCAAAAACCCGGAGGTCGGATTGGGCGTCGTCGGTACAAAGATACTGACATAGTCACCTTTGAGATGTTTTTTCGGTGCGCCTTTCAAATCCGCGGTTACAAATCCGATAGCCCACAGACCCGGCCGAGGATATTCAATCAGACAGACCTCTTTAAAGTTTCGCTCATCGCTTTGCGCCACGGTGCCGACAATTTGTTTGAGGCCGCCATAGACATTGCTCACCAAGGGAACCCGCCCCAGAATTCTCTCACCAAAACGCAAAACGCGACCGCCGATAAAATTGGACGCGATGACGCCTAATAAAAACAAAGCCACGACCGCTACGATCAAGCCAATGCCGGGGATATTAAAGCCAATAAGCTCTACCAAGTATTTCTCGGGATTTAGGTCCTCTGGAAGAAGGTTCCAGACCAAATCATCCACAAAAGTCACAAGAAATGAAATCAACCATACGGTCGCCGCCAAAGGCAGGGCAATGATCAGTCCTGTGAAAAACCGGTTGCGCAGCAAGCGCAAAAAGCCGGGTTTTTCTTTCTCCACCGGGACTTCTATTTCGATATGTGATTCTTCCATTGGCTTGCCACCGTAAACGCGCTAGTCAGACTTGACTAGGCTCTCGAACTGATATGGCAATATTGCGGCAATTTACAACTCAAACTTATTTCATTTTTGCAGGAATATTCAGTTTATTCGTCATTCTGGCCGCGTTGATTTTTTTTCGTAACGACATCTTCCAGTCCATGCTCGATCCCGGACAGCCCTTTCAGACTTATGAAAAACCTGAAGCTCCCAATTACAATCTAGTAAAAAACTGGATGTCCCTGCCGGATCTATCTGCGGATCCGTTCCAGCACGAAACTCACGGCGATGTTTTTGTCCTGCTCCCGGTTCTGTACAAAGGAGGCGATCACTGGAACCTTCCTGTTACCCGGGAAAACCAGATTGACCGGCTCAACCAGTTGATCCGCCCCAACTATGTTGCGCCCTATAAGAGCGCCGGCCGTCTGTTTGTGCCTTATTACCGTCAAGCGTCGCTTTATACCGCCATGACCAACCGGGAGGATGCCAGACGCGCTCAAGACCTCGCCTACACGGATGTGCGCCGGGCTTTTATGTTTTTTCTGAAGCATTCGCCGCCCGAACGGCCCATAATTTTAGCCGGTCACGGACAAGGGGCCTCTCACGCGCAGCGCCTTCTCGCGGATTTTTTCCAAGGCTCTCTCAAGGACCGCTTGGCAGCCGCCTATATCGTTGACCACCCCTTGCCTTTGGCCAAATTCGAAAGCGATCTGGCAAACCTTAAACCCTGCGAAACCAGCACCGATACCCAATGTGTCGCCGCTTGGGGCGCGATCATGCCCGGAGATAGCGCCATCGCTGACAGGTTTGCACAAGATCTGAACGTTTATGAAAAAGACGATTATTACAAAATAAGCGGCCGACCTCTACTTTGTATTAATCCGCTTATGTGGTCGCGAAACTCGGACTACGCGCCCCGGCGCCTTCATAAAGGCGGCATGGCGGCGATTGGCCTTGAACCCGAAGCGAAAGCCGCGCCTTTGACCAAACAATTCGGTGCCCAGTGCGATAACGGGCTTTTATATATAGACAAACCCAGAAGCCGGGCCCTGAGACGGCCTATAAAAATCGGCGGAAACTTTCGAACTCTCCAGTTTAATCTGTTTTTCGAGGATATTCGTCAAAATGCTATGGCCCGTGTTGAAGCCTTGAAAAACGGCGGGTCCTTGCCGGAGCGGGTGGAAAAACTGGACGAACTCGAAATTATTGAAATTGTCGATAGTCCCGTTACACCCATAGACGAAAAATAAAAATCCTAGCTGAATGAAATCGGTTCGCTCGACTTAGAAAGCTCGTCGAACCTCTTGATATCAATCAGTAATTTTTCAAATTGATCCATGGGTATCATATTGGGACCGTCAGACGGTGCCTTGTCGGGATCCGGATGGGTCTCCATGAAAATAGCTGCAACGCCGATAGAAGCTGCGGCCCGGGCCAGCGGCGGAACAAATTCTCTTTGACCGCCGCTTGTTCCGCCCTGTCCGCCGGGCTGCTGCACGGAATGGGTTGCGTCAAAAACAACGGGACCACCAAAGGATTTCATTATAGGTAGCCCCCTAAAATCGGTGACCAACGTATTATAGCCGAAACTTGCGCCCCGCTCGCAGGCCATCACATTTGGATTGCCAGCCTCGACAAGTTTATTGAGAACATTTTTCATATCCCACGGCGCCAGAAACTGGCCTTTCTTGACATTTATAACGCGATTGGTTTTGGCGGCCGCCACCAATAGGTCTGTCTGGCGGCACATAAAGGCCGGAATTTGCAGGACGTCGACGACAGCGCCAACCTCCCTCGCCTGCTCAGCTGTATGAATATCTGTCAAACAAGGAAGGCCTGTTTCTTTTCGAATGTCTTCAAACACCGGCAGAGCTTTTTCAAGGCCCATACCTCTGGGCGAATGAATGCTGGTCCGGTTCGCTTTGTCATAGGAGGATTTGTAGACAATGTTCAGGCCTACCCGATCTCCGATGGCGCGCAGTCGGTCTGCCGTCATCAAGGCGTGGTCCCGGCTTTCCATAGCGCAAGGCCCAGCTAATATGGTGACGGGCTCATTATTGCCTATTTTATAAGTTTTTCCGCCTGGCGTTTTCAGGGATATGGTGGAATTTATTTCCATAGGCCGCCCCTATCATATGTTCTAATAAAAAGCATGGATTTTTGCAGAGAATTCAGCCACATGTTTTTTGAGCAAACAACAAAGTCTCCACGGAGTAAATTATGCCCGCCGCTTCAGTTCTGGATTTGATCGGAAACACACCTCTTCTGCGTCTCAAGGAAGCCTCTGAGCAGACTGGATGCGAGATTTTGGGAAAAGCCGAATTCCTTAATCCCGGGCAATCCGTGAAAGACCGCGCTGCCCTTTATATCATTCTAGCTGCGGAAAAGTCCGGGGCACTGAAACCCGGCGGTACAGTTGTCGAAGGAACAGCGGGAAACACCGGTATAGGCTTAGCCATGGTCTGCGCAGCTTTGGGCTATCGCTGTAAAATCGTTATGCCGCGCTCCCAAAGTCAGGAAAAAAAGGACGCTGTAAAAATCCTCGGCGCTGAACTCATTGAAGTGGACGCAGTCCCCTATGCCAATCCCAATAATTATGTGCATTTCTCCGAGCGTTTAGCAGCTGAAATGGCCGAAAGCGAACCCAATGGGGCGATCTGGGCCAATCAATTCGATAACACTGCAAACCGGGATGCCCATGTGCTTACGACCGGCCCGGAAATTTACGAGCAGACCGACGGCAAAGTTGACGGGTTTATTTGTGCCGTCGGATCCGGCGGCACGCTGGGGGGCGTTTCCATGTCACTGAAATCCCGTAATCCGGAAATCCAAATCGGCCTCGCCGATCCATACGGGTCAAAAATGTACGGCTTTTTCAAAAACGGCGAACTTGCCAGTGAGGGCGGCTCCGTCACTGAAGGCATCGGACAGGGCCGGATTACCAAGAACCTGGAAGATATTGTTGTTGACCGAGCCTATCAGATTTCTGACGAAGACGCTCTAAACGCCATATTCGCCCTTAACCAGAACGAAGGCCTATGCTTGGGCGGATCTTCCGGTATCAACATCGGCGGCGCTATTCAGATGGCAAAGGATATGGGGCCGGGCAATACAATTGTGACAATCCTCTGTGACTATGGGCAGCGCTATCAGTCCAAGATTTACAATCCCGTATTTTTAAAAGAAAAAGGTCTGCCCATTCCGCCATGGCTTTCTTGAGTTTTATTGTCGAGCCCTCATGGCTCCACGAAGCCCTTAAATCAAACGATCAGCAGATCAGGCTTGTCGACGCCACATGGCTCATGCCGGATGCAGAAAAATCGGCGGACAAGCAATGTTTAGAAGGCGCTTGCTTTTTTGACCTGGACGCAATCGCGGCGCCCCATGACAGCCTCAAACATATGCTGCCCTCTGCCCGGCAGTTTGAAGACTTTAATCGTGCCCACGGCATCGGAAACGCCGATCATGTTATTTGCTATGACCGTAGCGGCGTTTTTTCCTCGCCGCGCCTGTGGTGGACTTACAGAATGTTCGGACATGAGCGCGTTTCAGTTTTAAACGGCGGACTGTCGGCCTGGGCGGCCATGGGATTTCAACTATCCGATGGATATGACACGTCTTTTGCAAAATCCGATTACAAAGCCGGCGCACCGCTTTCCGGTGTCATTGGTTTCAAGGAACTAAAATCTCACCTCCATGGAAAGACGCAAATCGTAGACGCGCGCCCTGAAGGGCGGTTTTTGGGCACAAGCCCTGAACCCAGACCCGGACTTCGTTCGGGGCACATGCCCGGCGCCATTTCCCTGCCCTTTAGCGCGCTTAAAAACAGCGCCGGGTTTGAAGACATGACAGACATTGCGCAAACCGTAGGCGAGAGCGGAATTAATTTAAGCGCGCCGATCATCACAACTTGCGGCTCCGGTATAACGGCCGCTGGACTGACGTTGATTTTTCATCAGCTCGGTGCGAAACATGTGCGCGTCTATGATGGCTCCTGGGCAGAATGGGGCGCATCAAACGCACCGATTGAGACATGAGATGAAAGACAAGACTAAATTCACCCATCTGGGACGTCCCAAACCCGGTCTGGCCACGGCGGTCAATCCAGATATTACGCGCGCCTCAACCTTGTTATTTGACAAAGCCGAGGATCTTTACCGCCGGGATATCCGCGCTTATGGCCGCCATGGCAGTGCTGTTCACGATGCGGTTGTAGAAGCTTTTAACGAGCTCGAAAGTGGCGCCGGTACATCTTTGGCGCCGTCCGGTTTCGCCGCCTGCACATTGGCCATTCTAGCGGCTGTGAAATCCGGCGACCATCTTCTGGTCACAGACTCCATTTATGGCCCAACCCGGGATTTTTGCGAACGCTTCCTAAAGGGTCTGGGCATAGAGGCCGAACGCTATGATCCCCGAATAGGTGCAGATATTGAAACGCTTTGCCGCGATAATACGGCAGCTATTGTTTCTGAAAGCCCGGGCTCACTCACATTTGAAATTCAGGATCTCCCGGCTTTCGTCGCCATAGCGCGTAAAAGAAAAATTATCACCATCGTCGACAATACCTGGTCCGGCGGCATAACATATAACCCTTTAAAGCTCGGCGCTGATCTCAGCATTCACGCTGCAACAAAATATGTGGGCGGACACAGCGATATCATGTTTGGCGCAGTGGTCAGCCGCACGGAAGACCTGGCCTCACAGGTGGGGCAAACCCGTAAATTTCTAGGATTGGCAACCTCGCCGGATGACGCCTATCAAATTCTCAGAGGTTTTCGAACGCTTCACACCCGCTTTGCGGCTCAGGAAACAGCGGCTCTTGAACTCGCAAGCTGGCTTAGAGAGCAGCCCTTCATTCAAAAAGTTTTACATCCCGCGCTGAAAGATCATCCCGATCACAAGCTTTGGAAGCGGGATTTCACCGGCAGCGGCTGTTTGTTTTCCGTCGTTATGCAGCCCGCTCCGATTGAGACAATCAACACATTCATCAATGCCCTCAAACTCTTCGGGATTGGCTTTTCATATGGCGGGTTTGAAAGCGTTGTCATTCACTGCGACCCCCAGCTGAACCGTAAATTCAAAACGGATCACGGCGGACCGCTGGTCCGGTTCGGATGCGGCCTCGAAGACATTTCCGATCTCAAAGCTGATATTCTGCAGGCCGCCTCCAAGGCCTTTTGATGAAAAAACCGCTGATCCGATATAAACGGTTTTGGGTTTTTATTTTTCTTTTGTTGATTGTCGGTTACCTGCTGACGCTCAGGCCGGTCCAGATAATATTACAATCTGCCCCCAACAAACCAAGTAGCCACGTAGCAGCGCCGTCCATTCCGGCGAGCGGTTTTTTAGAAAAAAGGAAACTTTATCTGTCGCAGCTGGAAAGGACCATTTACGGAAAATTCCCTGATGCCCTATCGGCCGTGATCCTGTCATCGACAGACATAAAGCCCGATGAAATGGCCAATGCAAATATCGAATTATTTAATCTGGAAATTCGAAATGGCCATAGCAATCAAAGCGGTAATCTGGATTTTATTATCGTCAGCCCCAAGAATGCTTCCCCAAACACCCCCCTAATCTTAACGCAAAATTTCTGCCCCAATCACAACGTTGTTCCGGACGCCGCAATTCCTGTGCCTGAGGGGCTAAGAATAAACTGCGAAAGCGAAGGCTTTTTTTCCTCGCTCATGTATCATTTCTTTGGCCGCTATATTGTCTCCCCGCCATTTCAGGATATTTTGTCGGATGGATACGCCATTGGCATCATGCATCCCCCTCAATTTGTCGCCGACAATGCGGCCATAGCCCGCCGTCAGCTCGATAGCTATTTTAGTGACTTTAGGCCGGAAGACAGGCCGGGCGCGCTTATCACCTGGGCTGCATTGTCAACAGAAGTCGCGAAACTAATGTCCGACAGTTACGGTACAATTATCACCTATGGCCATTCACGTTACGGCAAAACTGCGCTGCTGGCGGCCGCCTACTCCGAATTCATCGACGGCGCGATCGCTCATCAATCCGGAACAGCCGGCGCCAGCCTTTTTAAGGGCAAACCGGGAGAAACCCTTAAAGACATCATCAAAGGTTATCCGCACTGGCTCGGCGCCAATGCCGCCGATTACGCAGATAATCCTTACGACCTGCCGCTGGATCAACATTATTTATTGGCCCTTCTCGCGCCCAAGCCTGTTTTACTGGGCAATGCCCGTCGCGATGTCTGGTCAGACCCGGAGGGTGCTTTTCGCTCGGCCATAGCGGCGTCCAAAACCTATGAACAGGCAGCAGGGCGCGGCATGAGCGCCAAGAAACTCAATGACTTTATACCGAGCGACGATTTAAGTTTCTGGATAAGGCCTGGCACGCACGGCGTTGTCGAAGAAGACTGGCCGGCATTTTTAAAATTTTTGAGGGCTCATTTTCCGGCGAAATAACCAAATTCTGCCGATTATACATTATCTCTGATCCATCCATGAATGACAAGAGGCTAAATTCGGACGCGCCTTGATTCACCTATAACTTACCGATATCTTCGGCGCGATCTATGGGGGTGGATAAAATGCAAAATAATGTATGTAAAACCGTGGTGACCGTTTTGGCGCTGCTGGCCTTATCAGCCTGCGCAACGACAAAAACCGGTGATCCCGATCAAGATATAGATACAGCCAGCAGCGAAGTTCAAACTGAAGCGCCGTCCGGCGAGAGCGAAGGGTATGAACCCTTGGTCTACGGCGCGCCGAAACCACTCGTCTGCGGACAGGAATATCCAGCTGAAGGCAAATTTGCCAAACGCCCCAACCTTCAGGTTATGTGGGAAAACTATCTCTATGACCGCCCGGAAGGCATTTGGAGCGAAATTGGCGGTTATGTGGAAAAAAACGGGACGCTGCCCCTAGATAAAGGCCGCTGGACAAATGCCTGCTCCGTCCGCCTGTCTCATATGCTCAATAAAGCGGATCATAAAATTCCGCGACAAAGAAATAACACGTCGGTTTCCGGCGGCAATAAAGACCAATATATTTATCGGGTTGCCGATATGGAAAAATACTTGTTGTCGACATTTGGCGCCCCCGACCTTGCGATCACAGATGGGAGCGGCGGGACTTGGGATATTCCGCCCAAGCCCGGAGTTCTACTTATGGATTTTAAAGTTCCGGGAAATTCATTTAGCGGCCATGTCACCGTTTGGAACGGCGCTGGCTCCGTGGACAATGCGGATATTGGCGGGCAGCGTATTCTCTTCTGGGAAATGCCGTGTTTTATTCCCCCCGGTAGGACCAGTACCGAGCCTGTCGCGGACGCCGGAACAATCCTGACCGTTTCCCCTTAGAATGGCTTTGTTAAATGCGTGGCAGACCCGGCAGGACTCGAACCTGCAACCTGCCGCTTAGAAGGCGGCTGCTCTATCCAGTTGAGCTACGGATCCAGCGCTAACGCGTCCCTTAATGCGTCCAGGGCAGTTTACGCTCATAAGCAAAATTCTCTGCGTAAGAGCGCGAAATGCGTTTGACCGTTTTGGGTTTTATAACCCTGTGCGGAATATTATTTGCCTTGGCATATGCTACAGCGGCTTCCAGAGTCTCAAACTTCAGATCCAGCTGAGCGCTCATATCTGTTGACCTGAACGTTCCGGTCAGCGGATCCACAGTGCCTTTTGAGCTTCTGGGAAGTTCTAGCACCCAGTGTCTCGAATTCCCGCGTCCAGATTGCATGGCATTGGGTGATGGCTGATAGATGCGCGCAAACATGATGGCTCCAAATATTCCTGCGTCGCATTAATGCGATTGATTTGGGATGTAAACTGCGAAAATTAAGAATGGGACCGTTAACGGCTAGCCGTTAAACGCGCCGTTCAGGATTTTCTTCACATCTGCCAGATTTTGTTTTCTCGGGGCGGCTCTTGGAGCCGCGGCCCTCTGAAGCGCCGCTCTCGGGTTTTGCGTTGGGGCTGGTTGAACAGGCCTTCGGAGTTGCGGTTGTTGGGCCGGTTGAGTCGGCTGTCCGAGTGGCTGAACCCGAGGTTGCTCAGGCGCCGCTTCCGGCACAGGCGCAAGATCATTTGCCGTACGGGTCGCCCGCGTCCGCCAATTATGGAATACCTGACGCATAAATTCCGGCGTGGTGCGATCATGAGCCCAGAGCTCTGTGAACTTGGCGCTTGAGCTATGCGGCCGATATTCCTCGGCAAGGGTATTTAATATCACGCGCATTGGCATGTTCACACTTTCGCCAAAGACCATAGATTCTGCGGTCCCCAGAGACGGTAAAAACGACAACAGTTCATCGGCGCCGTCCGGCACAGCGGCCCGAACAAAATTCTGGTCGATTTCATTACTCAGACGCATGGAAAATATCGTCGAGCACTGCGACAGAGTGGAAGGCTCTAACTCAGAAGGTCTTTGCGATATAATGCCCAGAGACACTCCGTATTTACGGCCTTCTTTCGCTATTCTTGAAATGATTTTTCGGGTCGAATTAAATCCAAGTTCTCGATTGGCCGGAACATATCTGTGCGCTTCTTCGCAAACCAGCAATATGGGAATTCTGCGTTCGCTCCAGACGGCCAGATCAAAGGCCAGACGGCTGACAACCGAAACGACGATGTTCAGTGTTTCGGAAGGAATGGACGAAAAGTCGAGAATAGAAATCGGCTTGTTGGCGACGGGAATTCTGAAAATCCGGCCGATAATACCTTCAATGGAATTGGCTGACGCCTGATTGCGGAAGATAAACTGATAACGGGGATCGTTTAGGATTGTCATGATCCGGCGCTTTAGACGTTTATAGGGCTGAAGATTATTGGAGTTTTCCAACTTACCCATTTCGTGCTCGATGAGCTTTACAAGATCGCGAATGCGGTAAGGAACCGGTGAGTCGAGTGAAATATGAGAGGCAGCGCGTCCGAGCTCCTTTTCAAGGTCCCCTATTTTCAATTGCGAAGACAGCGAACCCTGATTGGTCATGCGGTCATATAATTGCTTTGCCTTTAAAACCAGATCATGGAGGATTTCCTGTTCTTCCAGGCGATGATTTAAAATCTCGCTGGTAAGGAGCTCCACAGTCTCTTCAAAATTAAACAGCCAGAGCGGCAGATCCAGTGTTGCGCCGCCAATGACTTCTGCGAGAGGACCGAAGCTTTTGGAATATTCGTTATGTGGGTCAAATAAAACCACATGAGCATTTCTATTTTCCGCAAGGACCGCTTGCAGCACTAGAGCCACCGTACAGGACTTGCCTGAACCCGTAGACCCGACAATGGCAAAATGTTTGGAAAGCAGATCATCAGTTCTGACATTCGCAACAATTGAATTGTCTTGCTGCAGGGTTCCAACAGAAATACTTTGCTCACTTTCCCGATTGAAGATGATCTGGAGTTCGCTCGGTGTCATAGTCAGAACTGCTTCGTTCAAAACCGGGAACGAACGCACGCCTCTGAAAAATTTTGTCTCTTGTGTCGTTTTATTGGTTGTAATTTCGCCCATGATATCGACTTGAGCGACACAGCCGTCCCTGAGGCCTTCTTCGTCGGCATCGCCAATTTTCAAAGACGACACCATACAAATGACCAGAGAATCGCGCGTAACGATTTTTAGAATTGTGCCCAATTGAGCGAGATGAAGCTGCCCTTTAACAATAACGGACTTATTGAGCCTTACGAGGGCTTTCGACGAACCAACATTCGTTATTCGCCCTATTTCTATGGGCTTAATCGCTTTGTTTTGCGACGCCGATTGACTGGTTGCAGCAGTTGCAGCTGACATATGCACGAATCCCCAATAATTTCAGTGATTCTTAGCTTCAAAGAGGTTAGGAAATACTTACCAACTGTATCAAATTGATACTTGAAAAATGGTCGGGGCGGCAAGATTCGAACTTGCGACCCCCTGTTCCCAAAACAGGTGCGCTACCAGGCTGCGCTACGCCCCGACAAGAGCTGCCTCTCTTTATACAACAAAATTAATTTCGCAAGCCTTACCGCGAAAATTATTCACTCGTTTCCACATTGCCGAAAAAGGAATGTTTGACCACGTCACCGGGCATGATTCCCAACTCAAGTGCGCGTCCACCGGCTAGCTCCAGCACGGCAGCTACCGTTGCCTCAGAAGATATACTGCGGAGCGAATAAGGTGTCGCAGAATGTTCAATTTTCAGAATTTTTCCGTTTTGGCGAATAAATATAATATCCAGAGGCACGCCCGTATTTTTCATCCAGATGGATAACACGCCCTGCTCCTTATATTCGAAAAGCATTCCGGCCTTGGGGGCGACTTTGTCCCGGTACATTAGACCGCGCGTCTGTTTTTCCTGAGAATCCGCGATTTCCACGGAAAACGCATGGGTTTGGCTGTCGCTTTCAATGGATAGAGCTTCAGGATTCCCAAAGTCGACTTCTTCGATTTTTGCGTCCTGCGCGAGCACGGGTATGGTTAGGCTGAAAATAGCAAACATCCCTATGGCTGTCTTTTTGAATTCAATGAACATTTAGCCGATTTAAACAAAGCCGCGCGAAACGCCAAGGCTTTTTTCGTAAAACTTCAGGAGAGCGTAACTGGTACTCCCTAGGGGAATCGAACCCCTCTTTCCAGGTTGAAAACCTGGCGTCCTAACCGATAGACGAAGGGAGCACTCGTTACGAGAATGGCCATATATATCCGCTTTTCTTAGCTTTCAAGTCAGATTTTTGAAATTTTTGCATTTAAGCAAAAGCAATATCCACCAATTGGAAATCTATTTTCGTTCGTCCGTTCCAATTGTCCTGTTTTATCCGCCCCGCGACGTGTACGGATTGGTTGTGATCGGACAGCAAGACATCCGCGAGTCCGTTTTCCTCCGCATTAAAGCAAATTGCATTGACGCGAACACCTTCTCTATCCGCAAAGGTGCATCTCACATGACCGCCGCGCAGCCGCTGGGCATAGGCGATTTTCAGATCGTCCATGACAAAGACAGGCTCAGGATTACTGGCGCCAAACGGCCCGACTTTTTCTATGGACTGCACTAATTCCCGCGCGACCGCTGTCGGACGGATAAGACAGTCCACTTTCATGGCGATTTCCTGACGGGCTTTTTCCACATCTTGCTGTAAGAAACCCTGTATAAAGCGTTCAAATTCTTTGATTTTTTCCTTCTCAATGGTCAAGCCAGCCGCCATGGCGTGGCCGCCGCCGGAGATCAGCAGACCTTCCGTTTTAGCCGCCGTGATGGCCTCGCCCAGATTAACACCTTTGATGGACCGGCCCGAACCTTTGCCGATACCGTCCTCGTCAATCCCAATGACGATCACTGGCAGGCCAAGTTGATCCTTGAGGCGGCCTGCGACAATGCCGATAATCCCCGGATGCCAGCCATCCATGGCTGTGACAACAACGCTGTCATCCTTCATGTTCTGCGTTGCGGCTTCATCCGCTTCAAACAGAATCTGCGCCTGGAGTTTCTTGCGCTCCGCGTTGACTCGGTCGAGCTCCGCGGCATGATGATAGGCTTTTTGCGTGTCTTCTGTGCTCAGCAGCTCCGCGCCCATGGAAGCTTCGCCGATACGCCCGCCCGCATTTATCCGGGGTCCCAAAACGAATCCCGCATGATACGTTGTGAACGGTTTCTGGATATTGGACACATCCGCCAGAGCCGCCACGCCGGGATTATTAGTCCCGGTCAAGACTTTGAGACCCTGCCGGACAATGGCGCGGTTAAGACGGGTGAGCGGAACTACATCGCAAATCGTCCCAAGCGCCGTCAGGCCCAACAGGCTGAGAATGTCTGGGGCGTCCTTGACGCCGCGCCGCCGCAGCTCCCGGTTCAGCCCTGCCAGCAGCATGAATGTGACCCCGGCCGCGGCCAAAAAACCAAGACCCGACGTGTCATCCTGACGATTGGGATTTATCAGCGCCTTACACGGCGGGATCTCCGCGCCCATGAGGTGATGGTCCACAACAACAATGTCGAGGCCGAGATTTTGGGCCGAATTGAGCGCCGAATAGGCCGCCGCGCCGCAGTCCACAGTGATGATCATGTCAAAACCCCGGCCCTGCAATATTTCGAAGGCCTGCTCTGACGGGCCGTAGCCTTCTTTGATGCGGTCGGGCACATAAAGGCCAAAATCATGGCCGAGATGCTTACCCCATCTGAGCAGCTGGGCTGCAGAGGTCGCCCCGTCCACATCATAGTCAGCAAAAATGGCGATGCGCCTGCCCGCTTCCATAGCGTCCAGAATAACCCCAACCGCCAAATCCATGTCCTTAAGCGCGGACGGGTCGGGCATGAGGTTTTTCAGCTTGGGCTCCAGAAAATCAGGGACATCACCAATGTCTATTTCTCGGCCTGCCAGCAAACGCGCTGTAATTATGTCTAGTCCATATGTGTTCCTGTAATCTGTGATTTGTTCATCGCCGCTGCTGCGAAACACCCATCGGCGTCCGCGAACGGAAGAATCAATGTTGAGAACAGTTTCAGCCACGCCCGGAACAATATCAGTATTACCCGGCCTTATCCAGATAAGCCCTGATGTTACGGGCGGCCTGGCGGATGCGCTGTTCGTTTTCAACCAGAGCAATGCGCACATAGCCCTCGCCGTTCTCTCCAAACCCGACTCCGGGGGAAACGGCGGCTGAGGCATTGAGCATCAACTGCTTGGAAAATTCCAGAGAGCCCAAATGGGCCATTTTTTCCGGCAGCGGCGCCCAGACAAACATGGACGCGTCCGGACTTGGAATGTCCCAGCCGGCCCGGCCAAAGGACTCGACCATGACGTCGCGTCTGTATTTATAGGTTTCGCGGGCTTCGGCGACGCAGTCCTGCGGTCCGTCCAAAGCTGCGCAGGCCGCGACCTGTATGGGCGTGAAGGCTCCGTAATCCAGATAGGACTTAACCCGCGCTAAAGCCCCAATCAGATGCGACGCGCCGACGGCGAAGCCCATACGCCAGCCCGCCATAGAATAGGTTTTCGACAGTGAAGTGGTTTCCACAGCCACATCCATAGCCCCGTCTACCTGAAAAATAGATGGTGGCTGCTCGCCGAAATAAATCTCCGAATAGGCCAAATCGGAGAGAACGATGATATCCTGCTCCCGAGCAATGGCCACAATCTCTTCGTAAAATTCAAGCTCAGCCGTATGACCGGTCGGATTGGACGGAAAACACACGACTATGGCCATGGGCGGTTTATCCGCTTTGGCCAGAGCCTCTTTGACGCCGGCCAGATATTCATCCGCTGTTATGGCTGGAATGGCCTGAATTTTCGCGCCCGCTATAACGAAACCATAGGCATGAAGCGGATAGGACGGATCCGGCGCGTAAATAACATCGCCCGGCTCTGTGATCGCCTGGGCCAGATTGGCAAAACCTTCCTTGGAGCCGATGGTCGCGATAATTTCGGTTTCCGGATCAAGGGTCACATCAAAGCGCCGGTCATAATAGCGGGCGCAGGCCTGACGGAGACCGTTTATACCCCGGGACACGGAATATCCGGTCGTCCGAGGTTTCTGGACCGTTTCGATCAGCTTGTCGATGACATGCTGCGGTGTCGGGAGATCCGGATTGCCAAAACCGAAATCGATAATGTCCTGCCCGTCTTTGCGCAGGGCGGCCTTGAGTTTATTGACCTCCGCGAAAACATAGGGTGGAAGCCGCTGAATGCGATAAAAATCCGTTTTTCTGGAAATCATTTTGCGCTCTTTGGGGCCTTCTGCTCGGCCGGTTTATTCGACCGGGTCGTCGAGTTTATATTCTTTGACTTTGGCTTTTAGGGCCGCGATATCCTGCTGGAGCGCCTGCTCTGACCGAACGCCGTCGACATCTGGCGGGGCGGAAAACCTGTCCCGCTGATTGATAAGCCTTTTCGCGGAATTATCCCACTGATCGTCGCTGCGAATATCATCGGGCGCTGCCGGGGCATTTGCCGGATTCAGATAATCCAGATTTTCAGCTTCGGCCGCGGCTTTATCAAATCCCGGAATGTCCGGCATTTTCACACTTGTACACGCGGTCCCGAAAACCGAAACGGCAAGGGCGCAGATTATTTTCGCAGATCGACTCACTTTTTTCCTTGTTTAGGCCTTACGGCAGCATAGCAATTTCAAAACAAATTACACCCCATAATATCACTCATTTCCAGCCGCAGACGTAACCGCGGATTAAATCATCTTCATTTGTGCCCCGGGCCTAGCTCGGGACTATCGCCTAATTTGTCCGGATCACCACAATCCAGCATTTTGACCGTTTCGTCATCCCCAAAACCGGGTGACAAAGGCGTCAGAAGCTCCTGACTAAATTGGTCGCCCTCAATTAAGAGGGCATTTTTGCGAGCGCCGCTGCGCCCTATGGACGATTTGGCGCTCGCTATGTTTGACGCAGCCCTCCTTTTTGAGGCCCTTATCAGGCCAGGCTGCATGCCGCGTCATAGAGTTCAGCTAAACAGTCGCCCTATATACAGGAAATAAAAATGACTTACAAGCGGTATTTAGGAATTTATTCACTGCACGGTCGCAATTGGGGAGTCGCGGACTAAATACTACGGCAAAGGCAGTTCCCCGGACAAATCACGCTTGTTTACGGTTTTGTTCGCCTTAGGTTCATCTTTAAGCGAATACACAGATTTTGCGGCAGGTCATTTGGTTGCCCCACATCGATTGATTGCACCTGCCGCATTCCCATATTTAGCTCCAAATATGTACGGTATCTGACCTCACCCCTATGCCTCTTGACTTGGTTCAAAGCTGATTTACCGCTACAATCATGTCTATACGCCTTCAAAGGGGATGCCATGTCTGTAGCTCGTCTAAAATTCCTTATCATCTCGGCGGCTTTCAGCTGTTTTTCTTTTACGGCTTCTGCGGGTCTCGAGGACTTTCACACTGGCACGGTGTTTCCTGAATTTGGCAAGATCGCGGCCGTCGACACAGACTTCAAAATTCCGAAGCGGGCGAAATTTAAAATCCTCTTTGACGCGGAAAAAGGGGCGGAGCCCGGCAAGATCAATCGCACGCTCAATAGCGCCGCCCGGTTTATCAATATGCACGCCGAAGCTGGGGTCCCGGTCAAGAACATGAAATTAGCCATTGTCGTCCACGGCAAAGCCTCGCTGGATATGATGCGCAGCGAAGCCTATAAAGCCCGGTTTGACGGCATGGACAACGGAAGCGCGAAACTTATCAAAGCCCTGACAGATAAAGGCATCAGGGTCATTCTCTGCGGCCAGTCAGCCGCCTTTCACGGCATCGACAAAGATGATTTGGCGCCGGGTGTCGAAATGGCGTTATCGGCTATGACCGCTCACGCCCTGCTTCAACAAAAGGGATATACGCTGAATCCGTTTTAATGCTGAATCCGTTTTAATAAAGACCTGTCCGCTTTGGTGCGGACCGGTGACTTATTCGGACTCTGTTGCCGAGCTCTTGCCAAAGTTTTCCTTCATAAACGCATCGGATTCTGTCCTGAGTTCGTCCCAGTTTTGGACCGTGTAGATCATTCGCCCGCCTCCGAAATGACCAAGCTCTTGAGCGCGGTTTGCATATTTGAGAGCTGCGCCGAGATCTTGCGGGACAACACGGCCTTCCATGAAGATGTTGGCCAGTAAGAATGCGGCCTGTTTACTCCCTCTGTCTGCGCCCAGTTTTAACGAATCCATCCCCTGTTTCTTGTCCGCTGGATCATCAAAATAGGTGAGCAGCATTTTACCATAAAGAAAATCGACTTCGCCATTATCCGACTTCGCCTGGTCTTGCTTTTTTGCCGCGTGCAACATGCGGCGAGCATAGTTTACATCCTGCGGGACATAATTGCCGCGGTAATAAGTGACGCCGAGAGATTTCTGAGCATCAAAATGCCCGGCCTCTCCGGATTTCTTCAACGCCTGCAATCCCGTTTCATAAGAGACCTCATAATGGGTTGTCTTTTTAACGCGCAGATAATGGTTATACCAGTCATCGGCTGAACCGCTTTGTTCAGCAATCGTTTTAGTCTCGGCCAGTTTCTGCTGGTCATATTTCTTTTTTCGCTCCGGGTATTTCTCGAATAGTTGTTCACTGACTGGACCGGCATTTTGGACGCCCTCTTTCGCGGCAAATTCAGCCGCTTTGAAGGCTAGATTAATGTCCGAGGCCGCGGCCTGGTCTCGTAAAAACAGGAAAAGCATATTAAACGCGGCATAAGGATCACCAGCATCCATTCCGGCGCTATAGGCATCTAGAGCCAAAGGAATATTGACGTCGACGCCTCGCCCACTGCTGAAATTATACCCTAAAGCCAGATTAGCATTTGTGACTCCGGCCTCTCGGGCTTCCAACAAAAGTTTATGACCGGTCTTGCAGTCTTTGTTGTCTATGACGCCGTCGCAATAAAGCTCCCCGATATACATTTTTGCCAGATTGTTGCCGCCGTCGCTGGCAAATTTATAATAGGCTAAAGCCTTGTTCGGGTCTTTTTCAACGCCGTAGCCCTGATGATGAGCATATCCAAGCGCGAGATTGGCTTCAATATCGCCGTTTTTGGCGGCGGCCTTCGCTTCGGACAGTGGATCGGGCTGCTGACTATGTGCCAGTTGGAAATGGCTGAGTGAAACAGTCAAAAGAGCCGCAAAAACAAATTTCATTTGTCGCTCCCTTTAAGGTTCCTCAATAGTTGAACTCTATATCTTTTATGAGCGTTTGTCTAATGGGGTTCCCTACGGAAAAACCGGCAGCGCTGTAAGCCCCAAAGTTTCGTCCCAGCCTTGCGCCACATTATAGTTTTGGACGGCCTGACCGGCGGAGCCTTTGACCAGATTGTCAATGACACCGACGAGGATGATTTGTCCGGGCACGCGGTCTTCGAATATGCCGAGACCGAAAAGATTGCTGCCGCGCACATGGCGAGTTTGAGGCGGCGCATCCATGAGCCGGATAAAGGGCTCATTGGCGTAGCGGGATTCATAGCCCTTACGCACAGCCTTGATATCGGCGCCGTCTTTCAGGCGCACATAGGTCGTTGTAATCATGCCGCGGTTCATGGGGATGAGATGGGGCGTAAAGCTGACCCTCGACGCCTGTCCGCTGACCCGCTCCAATATCTGGTCTATTTCAGGGGCGTGGCGGTGACTGGCAATACCATAAGCATGAGCGCCGTCGGCCACTTCTGAATAAATCAGGCCTTCCTTGGCTTTGCGCCCGGCCCCTGTGACGCCGGATTTGGCGTCGATGATAATGCTGCCCATATCAAATAGTCCCGCATCGATACCGGGTAAGAGAGATAAAAGACTACAGGTAGGATAGCAGCCCGGGCAGGCAATCAGGTCAGCACCGGTTAATTTATCCCGCGCAAATTCTGTCAGGCCATAGACGGCTGTTTCGAGCAGATCTGTAAAGGCATGGGGGCGGCCATAGGTCTCTTCGTAAAGCGCCGGATCGGCAAGGCGAAAATCTGCAGACAGATCGACGACCGTGCCGACTTTGTCTTTTATCTGCGCGATAGTTTCCTGACTGGCACCATGAGGCAGGCAGGCAAAGACCGTATCAATGCCCGAAAAATCAATGTCCTCCCATTTCTGGATCATCTTATGACCGAAATTGGGATAGGTGTCGGAGAGTTTCTGACCGGCGCGGCTATGGCCGGACAAGGCTTTGAGCTCCAGATGAGGATGACCGTGCACGAGACGGATGGTCTCTGCGCCCGTATAACCACTGGCTCCTAAAACCGCGACATTGTGTTTGGCTGTCATTATTTTTCCCGTTTAAAGATTTGCCCATGAAAAAAGGCGCCTCGTTTCCGAAGCGCCTGCAACATAAACAATTTTGCTTGTATTAGTCTTAACGCTTGGAGAACTGGAAGCTCTTACGGGCTTTCGCCTTACCGTATTTCTTACGCTCAACCACACGAGAGTCGCGGGTGAGGAAGCCGGCGGCTTTCAGCGGCTTGCGCAGAGCGGGCTCGTAATAGGTCAGCGCTTTGGAAATACCGTGCTTGACGGCTCCGGCCTGACCCGACAGTCCGCCGCCCTTAACGGTGGCGATGACGTCATACTGGTCGACACGCTCGGAAACTTCAAACGGTTGACGGATGATGAGACGCAGAACCGGACGCGCGAAGTAGGTTTCCTGGTCGCGGCCATTGACGGTGATCTTACCGCTACCTGGCTTAATCCAGACACGGGCGATAGAGTTTTTCCGTTTGCCTGTGGCGTAAGAGCGGCCCTGAGCGTCGATTTTAGGTTCGCGCAGAACGACTTCTTCTGCGCTGGCCTCGCCGCCTCCGGCCGGAGCAGCAGCGCCGCCTTCCATGACGGATTTCAGATCTTCAAGAGTATTTGTTTCGGCCATGTTTTAGCCCTCTTTCGTGTTTTTACGGCTCATGGCCTTGAAGTCGATAACTTCTGGCTTCTGAGCTTCGTGAGGATGTTCGGAACCGGCATAGATATACAGGTTGGAGAGCTGTGTGCGGGCCAGAGGGCTTTCCTTTGGCAGCATACGCTGGACGGCTTTTTTCATAACCCGCTCGGGGAAACGCCCGTCGAGAATCTTGTCCGCTGTGCGCTCTTTCAGTCCGCCCGGATATCCAGTGTGCCAGTGATAGGTTTTATCGGATCTCTTTTTACCGGTGAAAACCACTTTACCGGCATTGATGATCACGACTTTATCGCCGCAATCAATATGGGGCGTGTAGTCGGGACGATGTTTGCCGCGCAGGCGCAGGGCGATAAATGATGCCAAACGTCCAACAACGACACCTTCCGCATCGATAAGGATCCAGTTTCTATCCTTAACGTCTGCGGTCTTTAAAAACTTGGTCGCTTTCATTATAACCTCTATATCCGGCCAAACGGAGTCCGGCCCTGAAAATTCGATGGCGGCCTTTAACATAGGCATAGGCGTTGTCAACAGCTTGTGTTGCGACCTATATAAATATTATCAATAAATTCAATAAGTTACAAATGCGGTATTATTTTACCGTAGTTAAGCAGTAGATTCCACTGGTTATAATTGATGCTCCCTATAAATCGGGCGGTTATGATTAGACAAACCACCCTATTTGCAGCCCTGTTCTTATTATCCTGCGGGGACAAAGCCCCCTCATCTGATGACACCGTCAATATTGAGGCCAAAGAGACAGTTTCGGTCAAGGCGACCAGCCATATATTTCCGAAAGAGACTATAATAAAAGCCAGCATCGCGCCTAAATCCGGCATGAATGCATTTTCCAGCCATATCCTGCTTTTGTCAGACAGCGGGAAAGTCTACACAACCAATACGGCCTTCGGACGGGTTGAACTGGTTCACGCCGGACCGGCTACAGATATTTCAGGATTCCAGATCGACGCGTCCTCGCCCGGCTTTCTGGTCAAGATGCAGGACGGCACTCTGGAGGCTTATTCGGAAAGCGCTTCTGATAGTTTTGAGAAAATAAGCAGCGTTAAAACCCTGGAGTCTTTGACCTTTTGCGAGTCCCAATACAAATTTCCGGGCCAAACCTCTTTTGCTGATGGAAAACGTTTAAAGAATGCCTCCATAAGCTTGGAAAGCTCAGGCACTCTGACATTGAGCGATACGGATTCTGATAGTTCCGACCTGAGCTGCGACAACGGCCGTTTGTTTTCCGTAGATACAGCCCCGGCGTCGGGCGCATTTCTAGGGGAACGCTCACAAGAAGAGATTTTACAAGGGCTGAAAACCGCCAACAGGTTCGAAATCGCGATGAGCGATACGGGGCTTGTCATGAAGCATGAAGGCAGCGCGAAGAAAATCGAAATAGAAGCCGGCCTCAGCATAGGCGGGATTGAAAACCCGCAGTGGGTTTTTACCACCAGCCAGCCGCTCGGAAATACATTTAATCACGGTGTTACGCTTGTGCGGGGTGATGGGGACAACCGGATCGTGATGATTGCCAATGATTATCTGGCGAAGACGGTATTTGCGGACGCATTTACGCCCCCTGATAACCAGCCCTAATACCCACTCTAATACCCACGGCGCGCGCCCCGCCAAAGGGCCGTAGCCGACAGGAATACAAATATAGCTAGAAACTGGTGGGCCAGAGCCAGGCCCAAAGGCACGACCTTTATGAGCGCCAAAATACCTAGGCCCACCTGCACCGCCAGTAGCGCCGTAAACATAATCGCCTTGCCCCGAATTTTGCGAATGCCTCGAACCCGCCACCCATAGGCCAAAGCCGCAATGACCAGAACATAGGCGAGTATCCGGTGGTTAAACTGAATAGCGGCGATGTTTTCACCGAGGTTTTTCCAAAACGGGGTAAGATCATTATATCCCTCCGGGATGATTTTGCCGTCCATATAGGGCCAGTCATTATAGCGCCTGCCCGCATGGGTGCCGGCGACAAAGGCGCCCACAACGATTTGCAGGAACACCAGCAGAGCCAGCAGGCCTGCATGTTTAGGGAAAGCGGGCGGATCATTTCTAAGTCCCCAACCTTCCTTGCTGTCTTTCCAGGTCCAGTAAGTGAGCCCCAGAATGATAAAGGCCAAACCCAAATGAAAGGCCAGCATATATTGGCTGACATCAACGCGGTTTTTGACCAGCCCGCTTTTGACCATATACCAGCCGACAACACCCTGCGCGCCGATCAGCAGGCCTATTGAGACAAAGCGAAACAGCTTGCCTTTGGGGATTTGGCCGCGAAACAAAAACCAGAAAAACGGAAGGGCGAAGACCAGACCTATAATGCGCCCGTAAAGCCTATGCGCCCATTCCCAGAAGAATATCCGCTTAAACCCCGCCAGTTCCATATCCGGATGTTCGGCGACAAATTCCGGAATTTGTTTGTATTTATCAAAGGCTTCAATCCAGTCTTCCTGGGAAAGCGGCGGCAAGACGCCGGAGACCAGATCCCATTCTGTAATCGACAAGCCGGAATTAGTCAGACGGGTTGCCCCGCCGAGCACGATCATCCCGATGACTAGCAGGATCAGTGCCAGCAACCATGCTGTGATTTTACGATTTGACTTCAATGACGACGAAAAGGCCACAAACGGAAACTTCCAGTTTTGTTTAAGTGGTCGGAGTGATTGGATTTGAACCAACGACCTCTCGTCCCCCAGACGAGTGCGCTACCGGACTGCGCCACACTCCGTGACCACTTTAAGAGGCCGCTATATAGCAGGCTAAATGGGCATGGCAATTGTAAAGACTTCGGGATTATTGCGGCGGAGTGTCCTTCTTGAACGCCTGCCACTGGCTTTTCAGATCTTTAAGCCGCGCGACCGCCGCCTCCAGATCAGAGCGCTCTTTATCGGTCAGGCCCGTCGGAACGGCCTCAATACTGTAAATAGACCCGCGAACAGGCTTACCCCGGCCCTGAATATAGTCAGGCTCTTCAGCCGGAACAGCTTCGGCGGCCATCGGAGCCGCCTCGTCCTGGTCTTCATCCTCGGGGAAAAACTTGTCACTGGTAAATTCGACCGGCTTCTCTTCTGTATAGGCCGTTTGCGCAGCTTCCGCCGGTTCCGGCTTTTCCCGCGGGGCACCTTGAATATGATCGGGCACAAGAACCGTGTCTTTGACGTCTTTGGGTATGGATGCCTTGCGAATAGAGCGCCCCAGTTCACCCACCCGGGCAGCGCCTTTAACGCGAATGAGTTTCTGGACATCTTTGATCGGATGACGCTCGTCATGCAGCAGAATTTTAATGCCCCGCAAAAACTCAATGTCTTCAGGGCGGTAGAAACGGCGGCCGCCGCCGCGTTTAATGGGCTTAAAGGACGGGAATTTTGATTCCCAGAATCGCAAAACATGCGGCTGGAGATCCAGTTCTTCAGCGGCTTCGCTGATGGTTCTAAAGGCTCGCGTTGTTTTTGATTGCATTGCGGCTCTAACTCTTACTCAAAGCTGCATCTACTCTGTCACGCATCATTTGAGACGGTTTAAACGTCAGAACTCGTCTTGATGTGATTGGAACTTCTTCGCCGGTTTTCGGATTACGGCCTATGCGCTCATTTTTATTGCGCAGTGTAAATGTGCCAAACCCCGCGAGTTTTACAACCTCGCCGCGGATCAAGGCATCAATAATCTGGTCGATGACAGACTCCACTAGAGCAGCACTTTCCGTTCTTGAAAGTCCTATCTCGCGATAAACAGCTTCCGCAAGATCGGCACGAGTGACAGTATTCCTGATCATGAATCTCCCCTAGATTTGATCCGTATAACTGAATTTTTGTATAATATTCAATAGGTAAACGTACCTATCTCATCAATTAACAGAGATTTAATAGCGCAAAAGCGATGCGCCCCACGTAAATCCGCCGCCAAAAGCTTCTAAAAGCGTCAGGTTTCCGCGTTTTATGCGGCCGTCCTTTACAGCCGCGTCAAAGGCCAAAGGGACTGAAGCGGCCGAAGTATTCGCGTGTTTGGCAACCGTGGATATGACTTGTTCGGGCTTTAATCCCAATTGCCGTCCCACACCGTCAAGTATTCTTTGATTGGCCTGATGGGGCACCATCCAGTCCACGTCCGCTATATCCACGCCCGCCTCTTCGACGCAGGTTTTCATGGCTCTGGCGATGTCTTTAACGGCATAGCGAAATACCTGCTTGCCCTCCATCCGCACATGGCCAACGGTCTGGGTGCGCGAAACACCCCCGTCCACGTAAAGAAGATCACAGTGCCGACCGTCGGAGCGAATAAAGTTATTGAGTATACCGCGGTCGCTCCCCCGTTTTTTCCCCAAAACCATGGCCCCGGCCCCGTCGCCGAAGAGAACGCAGGTGGTTCTGTCCGTCCAGTCGAGGATTCTGGAAAACGTCTCGGCTCCGATCACCAGTATATGTTCGTAAGGACCCGACTTCATCATAGCGTCCGCTACATGGATCGCATAGATAAACCCGCTGCAGACCGCCTGAACATCAAAAGCCGCGCCGGATCGCAAGCCCAGCTTTTCCTGAATGATGGTTGCCGTCGACGGAAATGTCAGATCCGGTGTGGTCGTCGCCACAACGATGAGGTCGATGTCTTCGATGGTAAGGCCGGCATGCTCAATAGCGCGCTGCGCCGCCTGGGTTCCCAGATCGGACGTATACTCCCCATCGGCCGCAAGGTGGCGCTGCTCTATGCCGCTGCGCTCCCTTATCCAAGAGTCCGAGGTATCCACAAGGCCCGCAAGCTCGTCATTGGTCATGATGCGTTCCGGCAGGTAACTGCCAACTCCGAGCACCACAGAACGAATGTCTGTCATGCAACAAACCCTATATTATCATCTTCATCATGAAGGGCGTTCAGCGTCCGCTCGACCTCTGCCAGGAAATCACTTTCCGCCAATTCCACGCCGATGGCGACCGCATTGGCAAAACCGACCGCATCCGTGCCGCCATGGCTCTTTATAATAATGCCATTAAGGCCCAAAAACACGCCGCCATTTGATTGGCGCGGATCAAGGCGTCTTTGTAAACGCTTGAAGCCCGCATAGTTGAGCATGGCCGTAAACTTGGACCACATAGAGGCCTGCAGGGACTCTTTAAAAAATTTGGATATAAGCTTGGCTGTGCCTTCAGCGGTTTTAAGCGCTATATTTCCAGTAAATCCATCGGTTACAATGACGTCCACATCCCCGAAAGAAATGTCATTGCCTTCCACATAGCCGATATAGTTGAGGTCCAGTTCGCTATTGCTCAGTCTTTCATGGGCAGCTTTAATGGTTGCATTGCCTTTGAGTTCTTCTGTTCCAACATTCAGCAGCCCGATACTGGGGCTGTCTTTGTGAAACAAGGCGCGGTAATAGGCCTCGCCCATGACAGCAAATTC
>CAYQNQ010000009.1:0-29599 GCA_964418815.1 uncultured Hellea sp. | reverse complement strand
GTAGATAGCCCCCGGTACAATGTCCATCGGCGAGGGCAAGAATGGGCCGTCCATCGGGCGGACACTGCAAGGTTCCGGGCAGCAGCGGCGAGCTAATCATGTTTGTAACTTCCTTGGGCGCAACCAGATTTCCTTTGAGGCGGGCGCCCATGCGGTTGGTGTGCTGAGTCGCGCGAAAAGGGTTTACAAATAAATGCCTCTGACTGTTCAGGCTAAGCTCTTCAAATTCCGGACCTTCCAGCGCCCGAAGAACGGTGTGATTGGATAATATTGGTTTATAGCCATGAGGAATCGCGCGCGGCTGGGCCAAAACATCCGGCGAAACCAATTTATCTCTGGCCTGCAGGGCTCGGCCCATAAAGCCGCCAAGGCCGGCCTTGAGATATGTAGACACGCTGCCTAGAAATTCGGATCCTTCAACGCCGCCGGGTACTGCCAGATAAGATCGGCAACCGACTCGCGCGAAACTGAAGGTCAAAATATCCCCGGACTTTACTTTGAAACTCGAAAAGTTTTCAACATTCTGGCCATTGACCTGTGCCCACATTTCCGCGCCCGCTATGGCAATCGTCATATCTTCGTGAAATTTGAAATGTTGCCCGCCCAGCACGCATTCCAATGCCGGCGTTGTCCAGGGATTGCCGACCATGTAATTGGCAAGTGCAAAACTGAGTTTGTCGGCGGCCCCGCTGCGCGGAACGCCCAGATGCCGATATCCGGGACGACCGGCATCCTGAATGGTTACGCGGGTTCCGGGCTGCTTAATTTCTATCATCGTTGGAATTCATTACTTAATGGCGTCGGCTTGGACGGGTTTGAATTTCACCCTGTCCCCGGTACGAAGCATAAAGGGCTCGGACCGTGTCGCGTCGAATATTTGCAAGTTTGTACGGCCGATAATTTGCCAGCCGCCCGGACTTTCCAGACCGTATATGCCCGTTTGCCACCCCGCAATACCTACAGACCCGGACGGAACGCTGAGGCGGGGTGTGGACAATCGAGGATGCCGCAGTTCTTCCGCAACGGCCGAAAGATAGGAAAATCCGGGAATAAACCCCATCATACAAACCGTATAGGTTGGCTGGCTGTGGCGTTTGATAATATCTTTGACGGACAGTCCGCTGCTGGACTCAATGGTCTTCATATCCGGTCCAAATTCTCCACCATAACAAACCGGTACTTCCACGAGCCGTCCGGAGACTTCTTTCGATTTTTCTTCGGATTTCAAAGTTTTTTCCAGCGCGGCTTTGGCTTTGGTCGGTGCATAGTTATGCGGACAAAAATAGGCCAGCAGGCTGTTATAGCCCGGCACCAGTTCTTCCCAATGTTCTTGCCGTCTTAGTTTTTCGATCACGGCATTAATATGCTGCGTGACTTTTTCTGAATATTCCTCGATCTGGTATTTGACCAAAAACCCTGAATCGCCAAACGGAACGATTTCGTACTGACGTGTAGGCATTAGGCGAACGCCTTAATTTCCGCGCCGTGATCTTGAAGCGCTCGGCGAATATTCTTGGCCGTAACATCTGCGCCTGCGCTGTCACTGTGCAGGCATAGTGTATCGACTTGCAGGTTCAAATTATTGCCGGAAGCGGTTTTCACCGGGTCTCTCTTTAAAAGCGATACCGCCTGCGCTTGCCGTTCGGGCTGAGATGCGAGCACCGCGCCGTCTTCTTTTCGACTTTGCAAATGTCCACTGTCTTCATAGCGCCGGTCTACAAATCCTTCAGCGACAAATTTTAACCCGGTTTGCGCCGCGGCTTCGGTCAGGCAGGAATTCGGCGCGCCCATGAGCCATAAGTTTTTATCAAGCACGGCCACGGTTTCAGCGATGAGCATGGCTTTTTCTTCGTCAAACACTGCGTCATTATAAAGAGCACCGTGGGCTTTAACGTAATTGATGGTTTGACCCTGGCGTGCCGCGATTTCGCAAAGAGTCGTGATCTGCTTAAGCAAGGTCCCTTTGAGTGCCTTTTTGGTGATATCCTGTCCAATAATGAGCGTCTGCCGCCCAAAGTTTTTCTTGTCTGGATAGGCTGGATGCGCGCCGAGATTAATCCGGTGATGTCCTGCCAGTGTCACTGTCCGTTTCATGGACGCTTCATTTCCCGCATGGCCTCCGCAGGCAATGTTTGCTGATGTTACAAATGGTAAAACGGCATCTTCAACGGCCCGCCAGGGGGCAGTGTCTGCCTCGCCTGTATCTGAGTTCAGATCAATTGTTCTCATAACAGCAGGGACTTAGATGAAATTGAAGGCGTTGGAAACCGTTTTCGGATTTCAAACAGCTTGACCGGCGGCATAGCCACTGGCCCAGGCCCATTGAAAGTTATGACCGCCCAGATGACCCGTCACGTCAACCACTTCGCCGATAAAATAAAGACCGGGGTTTTTCCGGCATTCCATGGATTTGGATGACAGTTCATTTGTGTCAACGCCGCCTTTGGTGACTTCGGCCGTTCGAAACCCTTCGGTTCCCGCCGGCTTGACCTGCCAGCCATTGATCTGCAGCGCGATATTGATGAGTTCCGGATCGCTCATATCCGCGATACGCGCTTTTTTGACATCTTTGCAGATATATTCCGCCAACCGGTCGGGCAGCAGGGCCGAGACTATTGTTTTGATATGCTGGCGGGGCTTTTCAATGCGGTCCGTCTTAAGGTCTTCAAGAATATTCATGCCCGGTTTCATATCTATAGAGATATGCTCACCCGGTTCCCAATAGGAAGAAATCTGGAGAATGGAAGGTCCTGACAGACCGCGATGCGTAAACAGCAGGTCTTCATCAAAACTTGTCCGCTCATTATATGTGCGGGATGAAACGCTGACACCTGACATTGACTTCAACGGCGCTTTTTGGTCATCCGTGAATGTGAACGGCACAAGGGCAGGGACGGGCTCGATAATCCCAAGTCCAAATTGCTCGGCAAGCTTATAGCCGAAGCGACTGGCCCCCATTTTAGGGATTGAAGCCCCGCCGGTAGCAATGACGAGACTTTGACAGGTCATGGAGAGCCGGTTCGTTGTGATGACAAAACCCGTTTCTTCTGCTTTTCGAACATCAATCACTTCGGTGCTTAGCCAGATTTCATTGCCGGCCTTGTCACATTCAGACAGCAGTAGATCTATAACTTCTTGGGAACGGCCATCGCAGAAGAGCTGCCCTTTAGTCTTTTCATGCCAGGTGATTCCATAGCTGTCGACCAAGTTGATAAAGTCAAAAGGTGTGTAGCGCGAAAGCGCAGACTTACAAAAATGCGGGTTTTGGGAGATAAAATTGTCAGCTGTGCAATGAATATTGGTGAAATTACACCGGCCGCCGCCTGAAATACGGATTTTTTCGCCCGGCTTCTCGGCATGATCAATTATCAGGACGGAACGCCCTTTCATTCCAGCAATAGCTCCGCACATCATGCCGGCGGCGCCAGCGCCGATTATGATGACGTCAAATTTCATGGAATTGGCCTATAAATTGAATTGAACAAAGCGCTACTGAAATAATGTGCAGAAAAATGACACTTTTGTGACAGTTTGTGTTATATTAACGTCATAAAAACTATAAGAGGTCGCCATGATCGTCTATAAATCTATGATTTCAAGCTCTTTAAGTGAGCGTAAAAAAGAATATCCGTACCGTACAGGCTTCAGTCCGAAGTCACTGATTGTTGTTGGGTTTTCCGCGTTTATCGTTCTCTTAGCCGTGCTGGTTTCATAACCAGAGCTAGTCCTGAACATCTGTCATCCTGCACGTGTCGATGGACAGTGCACTAGATAAATCAACTCGTCCACAATACTTTATGATAGTCAATGCCGGAGCATCTATCTCCGCGAATTGAGATGTTGTTGATGGCAGATGAACTGTAAAAAAACTGTCATGAAAAGTATTTGGAAACGTCACAGAACTTCTAAATAGCTGTCACAAATATTGGCCATAGCGCCCCCATAATCGAAATTGGATCAATACCGATTCCATAGGTTTGAGGGTAAAAATGACTAAAAAATTTGAGAGAGTGGCCGCACTGGCGGTTTTGGCGTCTTCACTCATGATCGCCGAAGCGGCGCAAGCGCAAGATGTAACTGTGAAGGTAAGTGGCCGCGTCCAATTGGACTGGTCCATCGTCGAAGCTGAAAATGCTGATGCAGATTGGAACGCGACGGAACTTCGTCGCCTCCGTCTTGGGGTTTCCGGTAAAATCGGCGACACAGTCAAATACAAAGTTGAGCTAAACACAAACAGTAGCGAAGACGTCAACGTCGAAGATGCCTTTCTTCAGTGGACGCCTGGCGGCGGGAAGTTCAATGTCAAACTGGGTCAATTCAAAACCCATAACTCGCTGGATGAGCAAACATCATCGCGCTTTATTACGGCGCTGGAGCGTTCAGCTTTTACGGACGCGTTTGAATTTAACCGCCGGATAGGATTGGCCGTCAATACAAGCGGTGATAATTTCACCTTATCGGCCGGCGTGTTTGGTGACAATTTGTCGACAACCTCTGACGAAGAGGGAACAGCGGCTTCGGCACGCGGAACGTATAACCCGATTAAAAATGACGACCTCCTTGTACACTTGGGCGCGTCAGCACGCATTCGAAATACCGGCGACACCCAAAGTGATTTGCGCTACCGACAGCGCCCCGTGTCGCATATTCCAAGCCGGATCATCAGCACAGGCCGGGTTGCGGACAAAGATACGTTTTACGGGTTTGAAGCGGCGGCGATAATGGGTCAATTCTGGGCCTCCGGCGAATACGGCGCGACAAGTGCGGACTGTGATAGCTGCTCAAGTGACCCGAGTTTTGACGGCATGTATGTCGAGGCCGGTGCATTTCTAGGCGGCGCAAGAACCTATAAAGGTGGTAAGTTTAACCGACCTAAAGTAGACAAACCGATCACAGATGGCGGCATGGGTGCTTTTTCGGTTTTTGCTCGCTACGACACACTCGACCTTGCAGACGAAGCTATTGATGGCGGCGATCTGGATACGATCGTCGTTGGTCTGGATTGGTGGCCGGTCAAAAACGCCCGTATCGGCGTGAACTATTTTGACGCCAGCGCGAATCTCGGCACGAGTACCTCAGGTCTCGACTCTGCTTTCGCCGATTTAGTGACGGCGGGTGTCACGGAAGAAGACGTCAGTGGATTTAACCTGCGGGCACAATTCGATTTTTAAATCTCTCTTGGGGGCAATCGCCCCCTCAATTATTGAAATGGAAGGGAATATAATGAGAAATTTCTGGATGACAGGACTAGCCGCGGCCGCTTTGGTTGTTGCTGGATGCGGGGGCGGCGATGCTCCGGCCGCAAAGTCTGAAACAAAATCCGAAGTCACGAAAACTAAAAAGTCCAACGCTGATATCCGCGTTGTCGGATCGTCAACAGTCTATCCGTTTTCAACAAAAGTAGCGCAGGAATATAAAAACAAAACCGGTCAAAATGTTGTTGTTGAGTCGACAGGTTCAGGCGGCGGTCACAAATTGTTCTGTGAAGGTACAGAAGCAACAACTCCGAACATGACCAATTCGTCTCGACGGCAGAAAAAAAGCGAGTTTAAAAAATGCGTTGGCAATGGTGTTGACGAAGTCATTGAAGTCAAAATCGGGTTTGACGGAATCGTGCTGGCCAATACAATTGATGCGCCCGAAATGAATTTGACTCTCAAGCAGGTTTATCAGGCTTTTGCGAAACAGGTTCCAATGAGCGATACTGACTGCACATTGCAGGACAACCCTTACAAAACTTGGGCGGATATTGATCCGGCGATGCCGAACACAAAGATCGAGGCCTATGGACCGCCGCCAACATCCGGAACGCGCGATGCATTTGTGGAAATAGCCATGGAAGGCGGCGCCAAGAAATTCGCATGCCTTAAAGACCTCAGAAGCTCTGACAAAGGTGCGTTCAAAGTTGTGTCACATACATTGCGCGAAGACGGTCACTGGAATGATGCCGGTGAAAACGACAACGCTATTGTTCAAACTTTGGGCAATACACCAACAGCCATTGGAATCTTTGGATACTCGTTTCTCGATCAGAATGCCGACAGCGTCAAAGGTTCAAATGTAGACGGAGTTGAGCCGACTTTTGAAAATATTGCTTCAGGTGATTACGGCATTGCCCGGTCATTGTTTTTCTACATCAAAAAGGCCCATGTGGCTGACAATCCAGGTATCCGTGAATTCGCTTTGGAATTTACGGCGGATGAAGCTTCGGGACCAGGTGGATATCTTGAAGAGATTGGACTCGTTCCTTTGCCTGATGCCGAACGGGCGAAATATCGGGCGGCTGTGGAAAACCTTACACCCTATTCCCAATAAGCAGCTTGCTAATCGGTTATTCTGGCGGCTAAATGCCGCCAGAATCATAACCTAATCATAATAAGGTTTACCTGGTGAATACGGTCCCAATATTGGTGATTATTGTCGCTGCCTTGACGGCAGCTTCTTTCGTATTCGCCCGCCGCAAAGCCCGCGCTCAAATCGCGGGAATCGGCAAAGGTGCTGGTCTCGGGTTTCACTCACAGCCTGGCTATCATGGCTGGTTTTCCGGATTGCTGGCGGGGCTAGGCGCATTTGTTGCGATGGTTGGTGGGCTTTCCCTTGGTCTAAGCTTTCCTTTGGTCGTCATTGGCATGTTGATAATTGCTGCCATTGGTAGTTTTTACGGAATAACCCGTGTTCAAAAAGACTTCCGGGCCCGAAATTACGTCGAATACTTCATTAAATCTCTATTGGTTTTGTGTTCTCTGATTGCGGTTTTCACGACAATCGGAATTATATTTTCTCTACTTTTTGAAAGCCTTCGTTTCTTCAAAGAAGTCAGCTTTCTAGAGTTTGTGACGGGACTGGATTGGTCGGCTCAGACGGCTCTTCGAGAAGACCAGGTGGGACAATCCGGCGGCTTTGGTGCCGTTCCGATTTTTACAGGTACATTTTTAATCACGATTATTGCGATTTCGATCGCGGCTCCGATTGGTTTGATGATCGCGATTTATCTGTCTGAATATGCCAGTAACAGAGCCAAAAAAATTATTAAGCCAACCGTTGAAATTCTCGCCGGAATTCCGACGATTGTTTATGGCTATTTTGCCCTTTTAACATTTGGTCCATTCGTTAGAGGTTTTGCTGAAAGTATGGGGTTTGCAATCCCGACACAGAGTGCGTTTACGGCGGGTGTCGTGATGGGAATAATGATCATTCCTTTTGTGTCATCGCTTTCCAATGATGTGATCAATGCCGTTCCGCAAACCATAAGAGATGGGTCCTACGCGCTTGGGGCGACGAGATCTGAAACGATGACAAAAGTCGTTTTCGCAGGTGCATTGCCAGGGATTATCGGGGCATTTCTTTTGGCCATCAGCCGCGCCATTGGCGAAACCATGATTGTCGTTCTTGCGGCTGGCGGTGCCGCAAACCTGACCGCGAACCCATTCGAATCTGTATCCACGGTAACATTTCAAATTGTTACCCTGCTGACAGGCGATTTAGAATTTGACAGCCCGAAGACGCTTTCGGCTTTCGCTTTGGGGCTCGTGTTATTCGTTGTTACACTTATCCTCAATTTGATCGCCATGATTGTCGTCAGACGCTACAGCGCGAAGTATGAATAAGATGCAGTCTTCTCCTTCTATACACGCTTCTGAAACAGCTTTGAAACGACTGAAAAAACGGCATGCACGGGAGAGACGTTTCAAAATAATGGGTTTAAGCGCCATCGCCATAGCAGTCATGGCGCTTGTCTGGTTATTATACAGCGTGGTTGGTTCAGGGTATAAGGCCTTTTACCAGCACAGTTTCACGATTGAAGTTGAGATGACCGAATCTGTGCTTGACCCAAGCGGTGCCAGAGAACCTGACGCGCTGCGGAAATCTAATTACAGGCGTATTGTACAGGAAGCCCTGTATAAGAGATTTCCAGATGTCGCGGACCGTAAGGCCAAAAAGGAACTCTTTGACATAATTTCGACTTCTGGTGCGCCCAATCATTTGCGCCAAATGGCTTATCATGACCCGAGCGTCATTGGCCAAACATTGACGATTACTGTCCCAACTTCTGATGATGTTGATCAGCTCTTAAAAGGAAATATTGATCGTGATTTGCCAGAAACCCGCCGCAAAGTTTCCGATAAACAAATTGTTTGGGTGGATCAATTGGTCGAAACGGGTGAAATTAAGTCGGGGTTCAATAAGAGCTTTTTCGTAAACCCGGACAGCCGGGATGCGGAACTAGCTGGTATCGCCACGGCCTTTTTGGGCTCTTTGATGACGCTTTTCGTTACGGCGCTAATGGCGATTCCGGTTGGGATCGGCGCGGCTATCTGGCTGGATGAGTTTGCGCCGCGCAATCGGTTTGTGGATTTCATTGAAATCAACATCAATAATCTCGCAGCTGTTCCGTCCATTATTTTTGGTGTTTTGGGCCTTGCAATCTTTATCAATTTCTTTGGCCTGCCCCGCTCAATCCCGATCGTAGGCGGTTTGGTCTTGGGCTTGCGGGCTTTACCCACGGTGATTATTGCGACGCGCGCGACCTTGATGGCCGTGCCGCAATCTATTCGGGATGGGGCCTTGAGCGTCGGAGCCTCCCATGTTCAGGCCGTCTTTCATCATAAGCTCCCTTATGCCGGGCCAGGCATTTTAACAGGATCCATTATAGCTATGGCGCAGGCTCTGGGCGAAACGGCTCCGCTTTTGATGATCGGTATGGTTGCCTTTTTAACAGAAGTTCCTGACGGTCCGACAGACCCGGCAACGGTTTTGCCTGTCCAGATTTACATCTGGGCCGGAAATGCCGAACGCGCCTGGATTGAGAAAACATCTGCGGCTATTATGGTTTTGCTGTTAGTTCTGGTCCTGATAAACGGCTTTGCGATCTGGCTACGCAATCGCCTTGAAAAACGCTGGTAAGAGAACACCTATGTCACAATCCCACATTAAATTTTCTTGCCGCGATGTCAGGGTTGCCTATTTCGGCAAAGAGGCGCTGCACGGCATTGATATCGAAATCGAGGATCGCGGGGTAACGGCGTTTATTGGTCCTTCTGGTTGCGGGAAGTCGTCCTTTCTTCGGGTTTTTAACCGGATGAATGACACCATCGAGGGCTGCAAAGTTTCAGGTATCGTGAAAATGGATGGTGAGGACATATATGCGCCGCACCTTGATCCAGTGCTGCTGCGGGCACGGGTCGGCATGGTTTTTCAAAAACCCAATCCGTTTCCCAAGTCCATCTATGACAATGTTGCTTACGGCCCAAGAATACATGGCCTGGCGGCAAATAAGGCCGAACTCAATGAAATCGTTGAAAGCAGCCTGACCAAGGCTGGTCTCTGGGACGAAGTCAAAGATCGATTAAAGGACTCAGGTACTGGATTATCGGGTGGTCAGCAGCAGCGCCTTGTCATTGCGCGCGCGATTGCCGTGAGTCCTGAAGTCATTTTAATGGATGAACCGGCTTCTGCTCTGGACCCTATTGCTACGGCGAAACTGGAAGAGCTGATCGATGAATTGTCGAATAAGTTTTGTATAGTTATGGTGACCCACTCTATGGCGCAGGCCGCTAGAATTTCTGATCGTACAGCGTTCTTTCATATGGGAAATCTTGTGGAATATGACCAGACAAGTAATATATTTACCAACCCGAAAGATAGCCGGACACAGGATTATATAACTGGCCGGACAGGATAAAGATCATGAGTGAACACATTGTCAGCTCTTTTGACGAAGATATGAACGGCCTGAAAGCGGAGCTTGTTCGAATGGGGCATTTAGTCGTGGATCAAATAGATTCGACGGTTAAATCTCTGAAGTCGAGAGACAATCAACTGGCCAATCGTGTCCGTTTGAATGACAAACAGGTCGATGCGATGAATGACGATATCGAAGAGCGTGTCATGTCTATTCTCGCGCTGCGGCATCCCTATGCGGTTGACCTGCGCGATACGATTGCGACTTTGAAAGTAGCCAGAGAACTGGAACGTATTGGCGATCTTGCCAAAAATTGTGCCATGCGAGTTAGCGTGATTATTGCCGATGAAAAGGTCAAAGGCGCGAAGAAAATTGTGAAAATGGGAAAGCAGGTCTCGGCTAATTTGGCTATGGCCATGAAAGCTTATGAGGACCGCAATACGGATTTGGCGCTGGATGTCTGGTTCGGCGACGAAGCCATTGACGATTATTGCAACGCAGTTTTTGAAACTGTCATGACCGGCATGATGGCTGACAACAGCAATATCAATGCCTGCACACAAATGACCTTTTTCGCCAAAAACCTCGAACGTATGGGCGATCACTCAACGCGCATTGCCTCTGCGACCCATTATGTCGTTACAGCTGAATCTATCCGTGAAAAACGGCCGAAAAGCGACCGCACGAGTACAACACGCTATCTTCTGGAAGAGGAAGACGAGGAATAATTTCGCTGGTCTTCGTGAATTCACCCGCCGCTTTAATTCGCATAAGCGATGAATAAAAATCTTTTCCTGCCATTAAAATTTTGGCATGAAATTATATGACCTCAGAAACAGTCGAGCCTTATCTTGAAGCCTTTGAAGTGCATGGGTCCGCGCCCAAAATTGTGCCCGGTTCGTCAAGACGCGAATGGATGGATGTATTTTCCGACCGTCATCCGTATCGGTGCCTGCCTCTAACCATGGCGAATTCCACGGGCTGGGAACTCCTATGCCCGTTTCAAGTTGATATTCGGTGGAATGGCGGTTCGGATATCAAGGATCTCACAATCTCATCAAGCGAAGTCGAGAAGCCCGAAGAATTCGTCCAAAGTCATTTTAGCGGCGGCATTGTCACTTTTCATACAAATTATATTTTTCGGACGCCGCCGGGCTGGGCCGTGTGGTGCGGCGGACCGCCCAATTGGCCAAAGCACGGCGTTTATCCATTGTCCGGTCTGGTTGAGACGGATTGGCTCCCATTTCCGTTTACGATGAACTGGCAAATGACAAAGCCCGGAAAAGTCAGATTTGAAAAAGATGAGCCTTATTGTTTTATTACCCTGTCTGAACACCGGCGGCTTGAGCAGGTGCAGCCAAAAATAAAGTCTCTGGCTGGTAACCACAAACTTAAATCCGATTATAAAGCCTGGGGTGAAAGCCGGAAGGATTTTATCAATCGGCTAAATATTGGGGAAAAGAATGCGGTCGCTGAAGGTTGGCAGAAGCATTATATGAAAGGCGAAAATGTCAAAGGCATCAAAGCAGAGACAGAGCACCAGACGAAGCGCCGGATGAAACCTCCAAAAGATTTACGGGGTTCCGCTGTTCTGCTGAAAAAATAATCCTGGAACAAATTTTTAAATATCGCCTCGCGATTTCATAAGCATAAGTTTGTAACAGGCGGCAACGCTCAAGGAATCTGTGATGCCTCCACTTTCAACGCGAGCGTAAAATTCGTCAATTGAGACTTTTTCAACGCTGATGTCTTCAGTGGGTTCCGGGCTGGCATCGTGCTGTGTCAGTCCTGTCGCCAGATAGACAATAGCCCATTCGTCGGAAACAGAGTTGGACAAATGCATTTGCAGTATCGGTTTTAGTATCTCTGCTTCAAGGCCGGTTTCTTCGCGGAGTTCACGGCGCGCGCAATCTTCCAAATCTTCGTTTTTGGGGCATCCGCCTTCCGGGATCTCCCAGCTATATTGATTGAGGACATATCTTGTCTGGCCCACAAGCCAGACAAAGCCGTCCGCATAAGGCACGACGCCGACGGCCCGATTTTTGAAATGGATTGCGCCGTAGGTCCCTTCTGTCCCGGCCGGGGTCAGAACTTTATGATCCGTCAATTTTATCCAGTTGTTTTCAAAAATTTCCGTTGAACTCAGGGTTGTCCATGGATTTTGCGTGACCTTGGTCATATTTCTCTTCCAAAATTGGCATTACTGGGTCGGTTTTTCGAAATTTTTATTGTTTAAATGTCTATTTTTTAACAATTTTGGCTGAACCGAGTTAGTTTACAATACGACTACAGAGTCTTAGAAGACTTTTAAAATCGGCAAAAGGAGATAATTTGCCATCATGGCGCGATTTGGTCAAATGCCTCAAACCTTGATCAAGCTTGCTACCGGCGGGCTGGTACTGCTTGCCTGTTTTTTTCTGGTTAAAGCCGTGATGATTTGGCTTAATCCTCAAAGCGCCTGGATTGCGCCGCCTGCGGCGGCCACTTCCACTGCGGATCCGCGCCAAAATTCTACCGCACCTAAACTGGACTATAATTTTGACCCATTTCATAGAGGGTTTGAAGCGAATGTACCCGATGCGCCGATATTTAATCCCGATGACGATGTGGCTGACACGAGCTTAAACCTTAAACTTAAGGGTACAACGGTTCCGGATCAGGCGATCATAGAAGGGACAGATCGCAAGCAAAAAAGTTACGGGATCGGCGACGAAATTTCGAACGGAGTTACGCTGGATTCAGTGCACCACGGATATGTCATTCTGCTGCGGGACGGAAACCGGGAGAAACTGTCACTTGAACGGACTGAAAGCGGCCTGGGCGGGGCTCAGCCGGCGGTTTCGGCTGGATCACCGGGCTTTCGAGCCTCCGGATCCTTTAATGCGGCAAATTTTTTGCAACAGGTTTCAATTGTCCCGCACAAGAATGAAAACAATCGTCTGGTTGGTTACAAGGTTTCGGGAAAGCCCGGATTTGATATCAAGAAACTTGGATTTAGAAATGGCGATGTTGTCACAAAAATCGGGTCACAGGATCTGACCAGTCCCGGAATTGATATCGCGACCACTGTCATGAGTGCCGTGGCAGCGGGCAAACCAACGGCACAAATATTACGGCGCGGCCGCAAAATGACCATACGGATACGAGTACCATGAAGAAACTTGCTATAACACTTGCCGCTTTTGCCTGTTCAGTCGGTATGTCCATACCGGCTCATGCGCAAGGCGCTGCCGAACATCAGATTACCATGCAGCAGGCAGATATTCGGGCCTTTATCAATGATGTCTCTATGGTCACCAGTAAAACCTTTCTGGTTGATCCGCGCGTGCAGGGCAATGTTACCATCTCGTCCGAAGAAAAACTGACGCCTAGCGAAGTCTTTGAAGTTTTTAAAAATGTTATGCGTGTTCATGGCTACACGGTGATCCGAACTTCAACAGGGGCTTATCAGGTAACACTTATGCAGGGTGCGGCGCAAAGTGCGCCCTTCGTCAATAACAGCGGATATAATGGCCAGTTTGCGACCACGGTTCTGAAACTTCAACACGCAGACTCAGCCGATGCAGCTAAGCTCATAAAGCCAGTTATGCATTCTCAGGGAATCCTAACGGCAAACGCCGGGGGTAATATTTTGGTTGTCACCGACTTCCCGGAGAACCTTTATAAGGCCCGCCAAATTGTTGCCGCTATGGATTCCAATGATTTGGTTACGGAAAGCATGAGTTTCCAATATATCACAGCCGTTGATGCACAGGAGACTTTGAAGGCTTTGGGCGGCGCCCGTCCGGCTTTCCGGGCTATCGCCGTACCGGGTACTAACAGTCTGATCATTGAGGGCTCGCCTTCGGAAGTTCAGCGATTAATACCCATATTGCGCCAAATGGATAATGCAACCAATCTAACACCGCGCGGGGCTGTCAGCGTCCTGCCTCTACGTTTTGCAAACGGTGAAGAGATGCTTGAAATTGTTCAAACTCTCCTACCGTCTTATGCTCGAGAAGGACAGCCCACGCCAAGTGTTGCGTATGAACGCGGCAGTAATGCCATTGTCATTAGTGCATCCGGAGAAACTCAGCAGGCTTTAGAGCAAATCATTCGGCGGCTGGACGTGCGGCGCCCTCAGGTCTTGGTTGAAGCTTTGATTGTTGAAATTAGCGATACAGCGGCAAAAGAACTAGGCGTGCAATGGGCTTTGGGTGGGGTTAATGGAAGTTCTATTCCTTTTATTGGAACCAACTTCTCACGCCAGGCTCCAAATCTTTTAACACTTGCTGGAGTTGTTGCGGGACGCAATTTGGGAGTAGACACGACTACTACTGAGGCAGCCGCTATAAATTCGCTGGCCGGGATTAATGGAATAGGGATTGGCGGCGCAGGGGTTTCCGGAAATACATTGTTTTCGGTCATTCTTAATGCCGTCGAAGATGATGATAACTCCAATATTCTTTCCACGCCTTTTGTCACGACATTGGATAACGAAGAAGCCAATTTCATTGTCGGTCAGGAAATCCCGATTACAACTGGAGAAAGCCTTGGGTCTGACAATCTGAACCCATTTCGGACTTTTGAACGTCAAGAAGTTGGAATTGTGCTCAATGTATTGCCGCAGATCAGTGAAGGCGATGTTATCCGGATGAAAATTAAATCGGAAGTTTCGTCTATCGCCGGCGCAATTTCTTCAGTTTCCAACGATTTCATTACCAATAAGCGCGAGATTGATACGACGGTATTAGCCAATGACGGAGAGATTATTATTCTCGGCGGCCTTATCCAGGACGACGAAGAAATCAATATCGACAAAGTTCCTATTCTGGGTGATATTCCTGTCGTCGGGAATGCTTTTCGCTCGAAAGGTAAAAGCCGGGTCAAAACAAACCTAATGGTCTTTTTGCGCCCAACCATTATCCGCAGCCAGGCTGATGCTGAACCTCTAACGCGTCGGCGTTTAGATCAAATTCGCCGAGAAGACATTCTGCAGTCTGGGCGCGATTTTTCCAAAATTGACGATTTCGTAAATAATCGATGAGCGAAGCTGATCCCATATCAGTTCCGCGCCTCGCTTACAGCTTTGCGCGCCGCTACGGCGTGATCGCTTTGGAAAAAGGGGGGCATGCCGTCTTGGCGACTCTTAAAGACGCACCGCTTGATGCCATTCTTGAAGCCCGACGTGTTGTGGGCAAACCCGTGCAGCGCGAGCCCATGGACTCAGCTGAATTTGAAGGCCTTATGGCGAAAATTTACGCGCAAGGTGATCTGACGGAAACGGCGGAAACGGCGCTCGGAAATGGCATGGACCTCAATTCTTTGGCCGACAACCTTCCGCGAACGTCCGATCTTCTTGATAGTGATGACGACGCGCCTGTGATCAAGCTAATCAATGGCATATTACAGGAAGCCATTAAAACCCGGGCCTCTGATATACATATTGAACCCTATGAAAACCGGCTCGCAGTACGCTTTCGTATTGACGGCGCTCTGCGCGACACGCTCTCGTTGTCTCCGCGTTTGGCCTCCGTATTAGTCAGCCGTGTCAAAGTTATGGCGCGTCTTGATATTGCCAAAAAACGTATTCCCCAGGACGGTCGTTTCTCCCTTAATCTGGGCCAACGAGCGGTTGATGTCCGCGTCTCCACGCTACCGTCGCAATATGGCGAGCGCCTCGTCATGCGGCTTCTTGAGAAAACCAGTTCATTAATGAATTTGTCCGATCTGGGCATGGAGGAATCAGAGCTCGACGCTTTCACAAAAGCGCTCAAACGCCCCAACGGGATTATTCTTGTTACGGGTCCGACCGGTTCAGGTAAGACGACGAGCCTCTACGCGTCCCTCACCAAGCTTAATGATGGCAGCCGTAATATTCTCACCGTTGAGGACCCGGTTGAATATGCTCTGGACGGGATTGGCCAGACGCAGGTCAATAATCAGGTCGGCATGAGTTTCGCCGCGGGGCTTAGAGCGATTTTACGTCAGGATCCGGACGTGGTTATGGTCGGCGAGATCCGTGATCCAGAAACAGCAGAGATCGCTGTGCAGGCCTCCCTGACCGGTCATTTGGTTTTGTCGACTGTTCACACAAATTCAGCCATCGCCGCGATTACTCGCCTGCGGGATATGGGCATTGAGCCGTTTTTGCTGGCCTCCACTGTGACAGCAATCGTTGCCCAGCGCCTTGTTCGGCGATTATGCCCTAGCTGTAAGGAACCTTACGAGCCCGTTGCCCGAGAGATCGAGGATCTGGGTCTAAAGGGCCGGAAGGGTCTTAAGTTTTACAAATCGGTCGGCTGCGCCGAATGCCATCAAATCGGATATATTGGCCGTTTAGGACTTTATGAAGTGGTGGTTATGGATGATGTCCTTCGCGGTATGATCCATGATGGCAGCCGCGAGATCGATATGTCGGCTCATGCCTTTGAGCACCGTAAAGATCTACTCCAGAGCGGTGCCGGCCATGTGCTGTCCGGCCTGACATCGGCTGAAGAAGTTCTGCGAGTTTGCAGGGCCAAAACCGATGCCGATATGGAGCTATAGGGGCCGGGCGTGGAAACCTATGATTATTCCGCTTTTGACCGAACCGGTAATCGCCTGACTGGAAGTGTTGCGGCGTCAACGGCCCGTGAAGCGCGCGATATTCTTCGCTCCCGCGATCTAACACCAGTCGATCTCAAGCAGGTTAAAAACAAAGATAGCAAAGAGCGAAGTTTTGGCGGAAAAGTTTCCCATCGAGATTTGACGCAGGCCACGCGCCAATTAGCCATTCTGATCGATGCGGCTACGCCGGTTGAAGAAGCCTTGAAAGTCGTCGCGCTTCAGTTTGAAAAATCACCAATGCGCAGCATTTTGATGGATGTGCGCTCCCGCGTTATGGAGGGAAGCCGCTTGTCCGATGCCTTGGCCTCTCACAGCAAAACCTTTTCTGATCTGTATATAGCCATGGTCGACTCGGGCGAAGCATCCGGACAGCTTGGAGCTGTCATGGAGCGGTTGTCCGTTGACCTTGAGGCGGCGCAGGAAGTCAGAAACAAAATTATTGGCGCGGTGGCTTATCCCATAATTTTGTCAGTCGTTGCCCTTATCGTGACCGTGCTCTTGATGGTCTATCTTGTGCCGACTCTGGTAGAGCAATTCGATTCCATGGATCAGGAGTTACCATTTTTAACCCGGTTCGTGATTGGAATGTCGGACTTTGTAAAGTCCTGGGGTTTGTTCATGGCCTTTGGGTTTGTCGCCTTGATTTTTGTTTTCAGGCGCTTTTTGAAAAATGAAGAAACAAATTTACGCTGGAGCGCGTTTCAGATCAAATTGCCGCTGATTGGAAATCTTGTTCAAAGTATTAATGCAGCCCGTTTCGCCCGGACTATGGCCGGTCTTCTCGATAGCGGGACTCCGGCTTTATCATCCATGGAAACATCTTTGCATACGCTTCGCAATTCCACCATGCGAAAAGCGGTAACGGAAGCGGCTATAAAGGTTCGTGAAGGATCGCCCATTAGTACGTCTTTGCGTCAAAGCGGGACTTTTCCGCCACTGGTTATTCAGATGGTTGCAGGGGGAGAGGCCAGCGGAGATATTGCAAAAATGTTCACGAAATCTGCGGAATATCTCGAGGGTGATTTTAATCGGTTCATCACCGTCTTCCTGAACATTCTCAACCCTGTGATAATTATTTTACTGAGTATTGTGGTGCTATTGGTTATAATAGCAATGTATATGCCGATGTTAACGATGATATCTATCTGACGAGGAACCAGACATGGAAGAAAAAGAAATAGCTGCTTCTGAAAGCAAAAAGGACGAGGGGTTCACACTCGTTGAGATGTTGGCGGTTCTGACAATCATGTTGCTTTTAATGGGCATGGCATGGGTTGCGACAGATTCGATCAGAAATCGGGGTGTAGAGACCCGGATCAAAGGGGATTTGCGCACTGTAAATCTGGCTCTTGAGTCGTTTAACAGCGACTTTTTTGATTACCCGGAAGAACAGTTCGGTCTTCAGGCTCTTGTTGAATTACCCGCAGGCATTAATTTGCCAGAAAGATATAGAGGGCCTTATCTCCCAAAATTACCTGTTGATCCATGGGGTAGACCTTATGTTTACATTTATCCGGGCGATGAAAATGCTTTCGAATTATTGACCTATGGTCGCGACGGAGAGCCCGGGGGAGAAGGCCCGGATGCTGATATCAGTTACTGGGATGAACAAGGTTAGAAAAGAACTCGGATTCTCTCTCGTTGAGATGATGGCGGTTCTGCTCATCATCTCTCTTATGACGGGCGTTGTTTTACTGTCTCGACCGCAGGCGCAAAACCCTGTGGAGGCGCAAGGTAAATCCATGCTCCGGCAATTTGCGCAAGCCTCCGAGGACAGTATCGTCAAAGGCCAGCCACAGGCCTTCGGTTTATATGAGGACGGTTTTGTGTTTTTTGAATTTCTCGATGGTGACTGGGTTGGCAAAGGCGAACAAGAATGGCCGGATCAAATGAGTGTGTCTTTTTTCAAAGATGATATCGAAATAGATCTGCCTGAAGATCCCCTTCCTTTGGTGCTCTTTGAACCAACGGGCCTTTCCACGCCGTTTTCGCTTTGGCTCGAAGGCGGCAATCATACTTTGATTTTTTCCAGTGAGGGTGATGGACGTATAAACTTGGAGAGAGAACAGTGAGAGACGGAGGCTTCACACTGATCGAAGTGATTGCGGCATTGATGTTGTTCAGCGTCGGAATTGTCGCTTTGATTAGCATGAACACGCAAAGCGTGCGGACCGTTAATATTTTAGAGGATCGGTTTGTAGCAGGTGTTGTTGCAGATAACTTGCTTGTGGAAGCCCGCCGTGAACGACGCCTTGAGACTGGGGAGAAAGACGGAGAGGAACAATCCATGGGCCGTCAGTTCGAATGGCAACGGGAAATTATAGAAACAGAATTGGACAATTTCTTTAAAATAACTGTGCGCGTCCGCGAGGCCGGTCAGGAAAATATTTTGATGGAGCGGACAGCCTACAGATTGGCTGGTAGCCCGGAATGATCTCGCGCCGTAAAAACGAGTCCGGATTTACACTGGTTGAAATGCTTGTAGCATTGGCGATCTTTTCGCTTTTAACAGCGGGCGCAACTACTGCCATGGTCGCCGCTCTGAAAACCAAAACCCAGGTGGATGAGGTAGTCGCTGAAATTACGGCCATGGAAACCGCGCGGGCACTTATGCGGGCCGATATGGATAACATCATCATCCGGCCCGGACGCGACCAATATGGTAACCGAGAGCAATATGTAATTTCAGGCGGTGTAGACAACCTTTTGACGTTTACCCGCGGCGGCCGTGAAAACCCCGGGGGTCTTGAAAAGCGCGGCGGCGTTCAGCGCGTCGCTTATGTATTCGAAGACGAAAAACTTATTCGGCGAAGTTTTGTTGTCGATAACCCGGCGCCCTTATCGCCGCTTAGAGACCGGGTGCTTCTGGAAAATATCGAAAATATTGAAGTGAGTTTTGAGCAGGAACAATTGACATTTAGCCAGATGTTTGTCCCGATCGACCAGACAGAAATCCCATTTGACATGTTTGTCATGACGGTCACATTTGCGGGCGGCGTTGAACTGGTTCAAAAATTTGAATTGGATCCGACATGAGACGGATGAAAAAAGATAAGGGTGCCGTCCTCCTGACGACCTTGCTGATTATGAGCCTTATGTCAGCTATCGCTGTAGCAATGATGGACGACATTCGTGTTGCCATTTTAAGATCAGGCAATATGAAAGCCCATGCTCAGGCGGAATGGCATCTCAAGGCGGCAGAAGATTTCGCGAAAAGCTATACCGAGGAAAATTTTCTACCGCTCTCTACCGTAGAAAAAAATGTGGCTCTGCGAAATCCAATCGAAACCGTGTTAGAAATCGACGGCGGCATTATCGCTCTTTCGATTATGGACGGATCTCAGTGCCTGCCGCTGAGCGGCCTTGTCAATGTGAGTACTGATGAAGAGGAAAATACTGAAGACGAAGATCAACAAAACGGCGTAAGCGAAGCCTTCGTCAACCTTCTTGAAGACCTTGGAATGCAGCAACTGGATGCAAACAATCTTGTGGCGGCTATTCGCGATTGGCAGGATCCAGACGAACAAATTTCTGATGGCGGCGCAGAAGATTTCACTTATCTCGCCCGCGACCCGGCTTATCGAACGCCGAATGCGCCGCTGCAATCACTCAGTGAGCTCCGCGCGATACGCGGCATGACTGAAGATATTTTTGAAGAAATGGAGCCGTATATCTGTGCCGGTGATGGCGAGCGCTCCGGGGAAATCAACATTAATACCCTGCAGCCTTATCATCTTCCACTATTATCCGCTTTGCTGGGGCCGGATGAAGACAATCTCGCCGCAGAAATCCTGCAAAGGCGTCCCGCTGGTGGATATGAAAATCTGTCAGAAAATTTGGATTCGTCAGGTCTCGATCTCGCCCGAGTCCGCGATGAATTATTTGTATATGAACCGACCTATCTTTGGATGGAGCTTCAAGTCACCTTTGGCTCGGCTGAACGAACTGTTTTGCTTGAGTTTAAAGTTGACTCAGACGCCCTCACGCGGACATATCGCCACTACGGTACAGAAGGCCGGCGGCCTCGACCCGCAGATCGGCCTAACCAACAGGAGCAAGGACAATTATGAGCGAGCCTTTGATCATATGGCTCCCGGAGGATCTGGACGAAGCGTGGGCGTATTATAAGTCTGCGGATAGTCAGGGCTGGGCTGCTAATGATGAGGAACGCAAACAGCTCTCCAAACTTGATGCCAATGGGTGCCATGTGGTTTGTCCGGGAACCTGGTTTCGAGTTTTCCCGCATGCTCTGCCGGAAATGAAAGCCTCCGAACGAATTTCTGCCGCCGGGTTCGCCATTGAAGAAAAACTGGCCGCACCGCTGGATGAGCAGCATATTGTTCTGGGGCAGGGGGATGATCAGCGTGTTGGCGTAATCAGCAAGCCTCTCATGTCTGACCTAATGGATCGAATGGATGAGCTGGGAATTGTGCCGTCAAGCCTGCTGGCTGAATATGAAGCCTTTTCCAGTGATGCAGGTTCATTGACCAGCTGGAGTAGGTCTATTCATCCGGGGCCCATGGGGTATTCTATGGATGCCGCCAGCGAGGGCGAGAACCCTCTGTCCTTGGCGCCTCAAATGCAATTTGAGGGGGCACTGAATTACGCGCAAGGCGGATTTATCCGGCGCAAGAGCAGTGGATTTGGAGCCCGGCATATGGCCGCTCTGGCCGCCACGCTAGCGCTTGCGTTTTTTACCTGGATTGGATGGCAATGGGCCGATGGGCGGGCCATGAACGCTCAGGCGGCGGATTTGCGCGCTGAAACAAGCCGCTTATATACAGAAGCAACAGGCCGTCCCGCTCCGCCAAACCTGCGCCGCACAATTGAGCGGCAGATAAAATCTGGCGGCGGACCTAAATCGGATTTTACGACTTTAAGCGCCGTATTTTTCGACGGTGTAAAGGGTATTGATAAGGTCTATGTGGAGTCCATGCGTTATAACGAAACGCGCGGCGCCCTGATTGTTAAAATGGTTTATCCCAGTTTTGAAACGGCAGGTCAGCTCGAGCAGGCATTCGCGGCCGGGCCGGCGCAGTTTCAGCCTGGCGCTGTTCGTGAACAGCGCGGAAAGCTTATTGGCGAAGGTCAATTGACGATGGGGCAGAGCCAATGATGGAATATTGGAATAATCTGGCACTGCGTGAGCGCTGGCTCTTGGGAACTGCGCTCACTTTGCTGACAATTATGGCTGTGGCGTTTTTAGTTGTTAGGCCGGTTCTGGATTCCAAAACCCGCGCCGAAAGGGCACACGCCAGTGCGCAATCTGATCTGACTCTCATTCAAAAAAACCTTCCTCTATTGTCCGGTGCAGGAACGTTGACAACGGGAACGCAGCCCATCAACCGAAATGCACTTCTGCGAACTGCCCAGGCAAACGGGCTGGAAATGTCACGCCTTCAACCGGAAAATGAAGGCGCTATACGGGTTTGGTTCGAAGAAGTGACGTCACAACAGGTATTCAAATTTGTCTCCGACACGACATCAACTTATGCGGCCATGGTCAGTGCGGCGCAGATAACGCGCAAGAAAGACGGCAAGATAAATGTAACCCTAACCTTCCGGCCAGTGGGTGCGTAAACGCTGGATGATAGCTGGGGGTATTGTTGTTATGGCTGGAGCGGCCATATCGCAGTTCCCCTTGTCAGCTATTGGACCCAAAATCGATATTGGCGGCAAAACGCCAAGCTATAGCGGCACTATTTGGAAGGGATATGTCTCAGGGACCGACGCCGGTGTGCTAAACCTTGAAACATCCATAGGCCGTCTTTTTAGAGGGAAAAACCCCGTTCATGTATGGGGCGGACCTAACGGGTTATCCATTCATGCGGAGGCGGGACCATCCGGTCTTCGCGTCTTAAAACTTGAAGGCACGATGAAAGCTTTAGCCCTGAGAGACCCACGGGTTGGCGCGGTCAACGGGAATTTCCGCCTTGACGTCCCCGACATGAAAGTCATGAGAATTTGTGACTATGCCGAGGGCACGGCGTGGACGGATTTTCTATCGCAAAACAGCGCCACGCTTCGCTGGGAAGGCCCTGATCTCGAAGGACCGGTCACTTGCGAAGATGGCCTTATAATCGTTGACTTATCTGGACAGGACGCCACAGCTGAAATCTCAGCTAAAGTGACAATCGGACTGGAAGGCAGCTACCGGGCTGATATAACGGCAAAAGTAAATCAGACGTTGGAACGCTTTGCGGGCCCGTCACTCAAGCAAAGTGGGTTTCACAAAGACGGCGGCGTTTATAAATTGACGGAGCAAGGCCAATGGTGATGAGACAAGTGTTACTTATAAGTAGTCTTGCTCTAATGACAGCCTGTTCGTCTGTTCCTGATGGGAGCAAAGCCCGCAATTCGGATTCCGGAAATTTTAAGGACCAATTAGCCCCGCGAGATTTAAATGACGGCGGGTGCGGGATTTTTGTATGGACCGCTGATGCCGCGCGCCGTTTTATATTTTTTAGCCAAAACGAAAAACCGATGGCCAATTGGTGGAGCGAGGACGGGGAAATTGAAATTCAAAGGCAGTCATCCAGCGGCGACGCCGCGCTTGATCAGGCTCCTTTTCAATCTTTTTCTCTTCCGGATGGCGGCAACTTGAAACTGGATTTATCTGACCCTGAGGACATGGATAACGGAACCCGTTATCGGTCTGGAGCGATTACAGAGGTAAATTCTGAAGGCTGGGCAAAGGTTATACCTGTCTTTGGTGTTGCGGCGTGCAATCTCAAAGTTGTAGGTGCTGATTATTCAGTGCGAACCATACGCTGAATATCCCAAGCGCGAGAAAGGGTCCGAAAGGAATACGGCCGGCTTTGCGAAAAGACGGGAAAAGCGCAGCGACCAGCCCCATGCCGCTGCCAATCAGTACGATAAAGGGTAGTCCCATCCATCCGCACCATGCGCCGCCGCCGGCCAGTAATTTCGCATCGCCGCGTCCAAGCCCGTCTTTCCCGCGTATTTTTTTAAATGCCAATTCTATACTGACAAAAACGCCATATCCGACCGCCGCGCCTATTAGCCGGTTCGTCAATTCTCCGGAAAAAAGCCACGCATCGGCTAGTCCTGTTCCGATAAGAGAAAACGTCAGTACATTTGGCAGGCGAAATGTCTTGAGATCAATGACGGAGAGGGCCAAAAGTAATCCTGCCAATATGGCAAAAGACAGATAAATCATGGCATAGGGGATAGCTGTGCACCCCCTTGTGTCAAGGTAGAGCGTCAAGGGGAAGTCTGGGAGGACTGTTAAGAGGCTGCATTTCCGGTGGCTTTAACTGGAATATTTGCATAAGAGCGGCGGGATGGGAAAAAGACTGGCGATAGGGCTGTTACTGGCAAGCGCGCCGGCTGTATGGGCCGGGGCAACAGATGTGCCCGTATGTGATGATGCAGACCACTGCGTTTGGCTTATGGAAAACCATGGCCCTCATGAATTTGATTACGAAGTCTTGACGCGGGAGCTCGAAGGTTTCGGGAATGAAGGCAAGTCCTTTCTCATCATGCTCGTGGGTGACAAGGATGCGGATATTGCCGGCCGGGCCATAGATATTCTTAATGATGGCCGGTTTAGTTTTTCCAGGGATGAGGCCCGGAAAATTGTTCAAGAATGGCCCGGGTCTAATATGGACAAGATGGCCAATCTGATGGTCAAAATCGGTACGCCCGACGTGCAGGGCCGCATGATTGAATCGCTTCTTAGCGACAACAAAAAAGTTCGAAATATTGCCCGGGATGTTTTAGCGAAACTCAGGGCAAATAAAAAAATATATCAACTGCGTTCCTTTGAGTATGGGCCGCTGGCGAAAGCGGTTGTGGAAGAGCCAACGCGGGAATTAGTGCAGATGTTGGCGGCATTTCCGCCGGACAAAACCACGCCTTTTCTAAAGCGGGCTCTGACATCCCCAGATGGTCCGAGCGTGATTGCGGCTTATGACGGACTTTACGGGATTGACAAAGACATGGCCTTTGGTGCGCTGCTCGAGGCTTTGCGAAACCTTAGTCCGGAGCAGGCGGAGACCGCTTTTGCCATTGGCGAGCTTTTGCGCCACAGGAACCAAAAACGGGAAGATGGATTTTACATGAAATTCGCCAAGGAACTGGCGGAAGATCCCGAGATGAGTCTCATGGGCCGGGTTGCGGGCCTTGATGCGGTTTTAGGCGGGCGAACTATGAAGGCCAGTCAAAAAACCATTGGTCTTGCGACAACGCCGCCAGTCCGGTCAGCGCTGCGGGCCGCTTTGTCTGCCCGGGCCTATGATATCCATCCCTATCAGTCTAATTTCAGCAAGGTATTTTCAGAAGATAAACCAAATTGGGCCATCAGCATCTGGAACCATATTTTAAATCATCAGCAAAAAGACGGGCGCATATATGGGGCATTTTTTCGTCGTTTGGAAAAACTGGAAAAACCGGTTGTTCAGCGTATTACACTACAGGCGTTAGGTCAGGTCGATAATGTCAAAATACTAGAGTTCGCTCTGGCCAGCGTCCGCTCTCAAAACGACAAAATTTATTTAGGCTCGATCGAGCGCCTAACAGAACATTGGGCAGATGACGTTCGGTATAACGCCAAAGCGACAATCACGATTTTGAAATCTAAAGAGGGGTCATTTGATAAGTTGTTTCGCGCGGAGCAAAGCCAAGACAAAAACCGCTGGAAGACCTGCAAAGTCAAAAGCAAGCCGCTGACCAATTACGTAATGCAGCTGCCTTATTTTACCCTGGAAGAAGAAGTCAGTGAGTCCATTGTAAAACGCCGTTTTATTCGGACAGCCTACCCATCCAAAGACGGCTGGTTTGTTGGTTTCTCAGGCGCAAAGTCCGGCGGGCTTTGGTATTTTGAGAATGAAAGCGGCTTGGGCGATCCGGTAAACTCCGGTCAAACGGCCCCAGTAAACTCTGTTATGCCCATACGGCTTCCGAAGCCTGGCCTCTATGTGTCCGAGTTTTGGGTGATGAGTGCTGATGCTGCTGCAAAGGGTCAAGGTCTGCTTTATACGGCCACTCAAAACGGACAGGAAATTGATGTTCGGCTGCATCGTTATCTGCCGCGAGACGATTTTGCCGTTTCCATTTTACCGCAAGGCCGCTATTTACTGGCCCATGAAACTCATTCTCCGCTCATTCTGGGTGCGGATGGGACGTTAAAACCAGCCTGCGAGTAAGATGACCTATTCGGAATCTCTAGCTATCAAAGCCTTATCGGCTATCGACGACCTGTCTGGAGATCGGGATATTATCGCCGCGGGGCGTTTGGCCAGCCTTAATTTTGAAAATGGTTACCTGCGAGCCATACTGAAAATTAAACCTGACGAAGCCGACGCGTTTGAACCCATCCGCCAAAAAGTGGAATCGGCCCTGAAGGAAATAGACGGCGTTGATCGGGTCACAGCGATGTTGACGGCGCATAAAGCGGCCCCCGAAGTTTCGCGCCGCCCTAAACGCCAAGCTAATCCTCATCAAGCGCGCCGCCCGGAAGGCTATCAAGGGGATGCCTTTGTGGATAATGTCGTTGCCGTCTCCAGCGCAAAGGGCGGCGTTGGCAAGTCGACGATTGCGGCGAATCTGGCGGTCGCTTTGGCAAAACAGGGCAAAAGAACCGGGCTATTGGATGCAGATATTCACGGGCCGTCTATCCCAATGCTTATGGGCCTGAGCGGGGAACGAGCCGTAACAACCGAGAAAGAAGGCCGCCGCCTTATCCAGCCCTTTGAGGCGTTCGGCGTTCGGGTCATGTCCATCGGGTTTTTGACCGACGGAGATGGCCCGATTGTATGGCGCGGACCCATGGTGCAGGGCGCAATTTCGCGCATGCTGTGGGATGTGGACTGGGGCGAGCTCGATGTGCTCATTATAGATATGCCGCCCGGGACGGGGGACCCGCAATTGGGACTGGCGCAGGACATAAAACCGCGCGGCGCGCTAATCGTCTCAACACCTCAGGATCTGGCCCTACTGGATGCCCGCAAGGGCGTGGCCATGTTTGGTAAGGTCAATATTCCGGTACTCGGTTTGGTCGAGAATATGAGCGTTTTCATTTGTCCCGATTGCGGGACGTCTCATGATATTTTCGGGAGCGGCGGCGTCAAATCGGAAGCTGAAAAACTCGGCATACCTTTATTAGGGCAAGCGCCGCTGCATATGTCTATTCGCGAGGCCAGTGATAAGGGTATGCCGGTTGCGGTGGAGGCAACGCCGGAAGCCAAAGTTTTTGATGCTATGGCTGATAGATTGGTCAAAGCCCTAAAATAAGGCTGCGCGAACGGCCATGATATTCTGATGTCGCCGGCAGCAAAACAAATGTCTTAAACACATCAGCTGAGTTGGCGCATATCATTTAGCGAATTGGTAATATATTACTCCGACTGTGAGCGAATCGCCCCGCCAATTCGGAAAATTCATGACAACAAATTCCAACGACACCTGGTTTAATCGCCTCGCGCCTTACCGGGCTTCCAAAGATCTGCGCGCTCTCTTTGAAATCATCATTACACTGATCCCTTTTCTGCTGATTTGGACAGCTATGTGGTGGCTGATCAGCCGCGGATACTGGGTTGGGTTTCTAGGCGTGATTCCCGCCGGTGCCTTTATTGTTCGGCTCTTCATCATTCAGCATGATTGCGGCCACAGGTCCATGTTTTCCAACAACAAAGTCAATGACTGGATTGGCCGTTTTATCGCCCTGATCACTTTGACGCCCTATGATTACTGGCGGCGCAAACATGCCATCCACCATGCGGCTTCCGGAAATCTGGATCGGCGCGGTATTGGCGATGTGATGACATTGACCGTTGCGGAATACGAGAACCTGACCCGGTTTGGTAAATTCAAATACCGGCTCTATCGAAACCCTCTTATCATGTTTGGTTTGGGACCAGCCTATTTGTTTTTTATCGTTAATCGCTTGCCAGTGTCCTCCATGAAACAAAAAATGCCCTGGGTCAGTACCTCGCTAACAAATCTTGGCGTCGCGGCGCTTTATGGTTTGATGATCTGGCTGGTAGGATGGAAAGTCTTTTTACTGATCCATATCCCCAGCGTTATCGTCGGCGCGTCTATCGGCGTCTGGCTGTTCTATGTGCAGCATCAGTTTGACCAAACCCATTGGGACCGCGCTGAAAAATGGGACCGTGAACGGGCCGCTCTTATGGGCAGCTCCTATTATGACCTTCCAGGCTGGCTCATGTGGGTGACCGGCAATATCGGCATCCACCATGTTCACCACCTCTCAAGCCGTATTCCGTTTTATCAGTTACCGCGCACGCTTAAGGACCACCCGGAACTGAAACAAATGGGACGGCTGACCCTTTGGCAAAGCTTCAAATGTGTGAAACTGGCCCTTTGGTGCGAACAGCGAGAGCAACTTGTGTCATTTGCCAAACGGCGTGTGCAGCCTGCTTAAAACTCCAAAATAAACAGACTGTGATCCGAAAGCCGAGGATTCATTTCTCGCGGCTTATGATCATACTCGACAGATTTTAACCGCTTATCAAATGTGCTGCTGGCCATGATCTGATCATAGCGAAAGCGATTGCCCGTTCGGGGCGAGATCCAGGTAAACTCGCGGGCGTCAGTATGGCGCGAGCGCCAACAATCTATCCAGCCTGCGTGCAGTAGGTCCTGATAATATTGCGTCGATACAAATGTCTTGGAATCGCTATCCACATAGGGAATGCCGCAATTCATATCGCCAATGATCAGTGCATCCATAGAGAGGAGACTTTCGCTGTCTTTCTTAAGGGCCTCGAACAAAGGAACTTGCGCTTTCTTTTGCGGGAAGTGGACGGCAATCATAGAAAACTCAAAGCCTAGCGCGTCAGCCCCGAAATAAGCCTCGAGCATGGGCAAAGGCGAGACTTTCTCCGGCAAAAACGGCCCCGCATCAAAGCCAAACCGGGACGATATGAGTATAGTATGCTCGTTCGGCCCGTCCGTTTCCGGGACATGGACAAATTTGTGACCCAGCTTTTTCAGTGCTGCCCGAATTTCATCCGCCCCGCCGCGCTTATCGGTCTGATCGCGATATTCCTGTAAGGTGATGATATCCGGCGCATGGTCCAGCAGGACTTTGGCAATGCCGTCGGCCCTGCGACCGCCGCCTTGGAGTATGTTCCAGGATAGGAGTTTCATGCTAACTTGTTCCGGATATAATTCTTATGAAGATGCTTCCAGATTTCATCCTGATCATGACGATATAAAGTCATGGTGATCCGTATCGTGTTCTTGTCTTCATAGAAATTTCTCTCGTCGTTATGAGAGATAGATTGAGTATCCAATTCTTCGGATGGTTCTTTTAAAAGATGGATTATTGCGCTCATGCCTTCTCGTTCCAGACGATCAATCTGGTTCCATGAAATCGGAGACTGTGAAATCGATTCCGCAAATATACCATTACTATCAATGCGCAAGGTAACTCGATTTTTGGAGTATTTGTTGAACAACATTGCACGCAGCATCCCGTATCCTGAAATCAATACAATAGATACGCCAACAGTAAGTATCAGATATCCCTGATATTTATTTGTCCATAGTTTAGAGGCCACAGCCAATATTATTCCTATCAAAGTATATACAAACCAAAGTTTTGCTATTGTTCGCAAACTTTCTGGCGAATTTTGAGTTTCAAAACACTCAATCAATTATCGCCCACCCCTTCTTGAAATACTTGGTTTCCCAATCTGCGAAGAAACCCAAGATTTGATCCTTGGATGAGCTCACTCGCATTTCATATTGCAGGGGGTCTTTGCGGTTCTCGCTAAAGTCTGTGAGCTGGATAACATAGGCGGGGAAATCTTTGGAGGCTGCATCTTTATTGGTTTTCCAGGCGATGATTTTGCGGACCATTTTGCCGCCGCGCAGCTCTTTGGTGGCGACGGTGCGTTTGATAATTTCAGAGCCGGGAAGTTTGATCTCTTCGGCGACCCGGTCAATATCAGGAATTTCCACGATGTCTGTGAGCTGCGCCAGTCTTACATCATTTTTATCGGCCTGTTTATCATCACGGAAGCGGACGAATTGCGGTGAGATGATCGAGGCGAGAGGGAGGCGGCGCAGGCCTTCCCAGCGGGCTTCATCGCCGTTCCATCCCAAAACCATTTTCTCAATGGGATTGCCGCGGGACGTCATGGCGACAATGTCCAGACATTGCAGCTCGATCACCAGACCCGGCTCCACCATCTGGTAGGCGACGCGGGCGGAATTGACTTCATGAAAGTCGCTCTCGACGACACGTTCCTGAAGTTTCTTGAGAATTTCGCGGCGCTGGTCATCGGAAAAACCCCCGCCGACCCGGGATATGATTTGAAAGCTATCGTCCTCTCGGACGAT
>CAYQNQ010000008.1:0-30764 GCA_964418815.1 uncultured Hellea sp. | reverse complement strand
ATGAACGAAAAAGTCGACCCTTATATGCAGCCCATTTGGGATAGTTTGAATATGGTTCTGGGCCGCGACGAGGTGGAGCGCCGCAAAGCCTCTGGCGAGATTGAAGTGGCGCCGCTGGCCTTTATGCGGGGCCGCACGCTGGGCGATGCTTTTGTTGTCATAGACGAAGCGCAGAACGCCACGATCTCGCAAATGAAAATGCTGCTGACGCGTCTCGGCGAGCGCGCCAAATATGCCGTCACCGGCGATGTCACCCAGAGCGATCTGCCGCGCGGGCAAATCTCCGGCCTCGCCCACGCGCTGAAAATTCTCAAAAACATCAAGGGCATTGCGGCCACCGAATTTACGGTGGATGATGTTGTGCGCCACCCTCTGGTTGGCAAGATCATCACCGCCTATGAATCCGATGCTTCAAAATCTGATGGTATACTCTAAAACTCCGCTCATTCCGGCGCAGGCCGGGATCCAGAAAAATCCCGAGGGTTTAATTCTGCTAATGAACTCAAACATTCTTCTGGCCACTGACTGGATCCCAAATCAAATTGGGATGAGCGGAAGTTTTTATAATTAAATGAGCATACACATAGATATCATCCTAGAGAATGAAGCCTGGCGTAATTTAGATTGGAAGAATACGTGCCAAAAGGCGATCATCACGACATGCGCTGTTTTAGGGTTTGAAAAAAGCGGTGAACTTTCCGTGGCGATTGTGAGTGACGCCCGCATTCAAGAGCTCAACAAAAATTTCCGGCATAAAGACAAGGCCACCAATGTGCTGTCCTTTCCAATGGAAGGGCCCATGCTCGGGGATATTGTCCTCGCCCGGGAGACGATAACGGAAGAGGCCGCAGAACAGGGCAAATCATTCAAAACTCATTTGACCCATCTTATTATTCACGGATTTTTACATCTTTTGGGCTATGACCACATGGACGAAAAAAGCGCGGCGGCTATGGAATCCATTGAAATTGCCGCGCTCACGCAGTTGGGTATTGACAACCCTTACGAGTTGAACGACTCTTGAGGGGCAATTAAGACAGGGATTGATGAGCGAAGACCCTTCATCGATGAGCTGGCTGGACCGGATATTCGGACGGGCGAAAGCCGACGAAGCGGACAGTCAGGAAAATACGGACATGATGGACGCAGCCGAGCGCTTTCACTTGCTCAGGGTGGAAGATGTTATGGTGCCCCGTGCCGACATCATCGCCGTCGATATCAATATGGGCCTTCATGACCTGACCCGTGCGTTTCAGGACGCGGGGCATTCGCGCCTGCCCATCTATAAAGAAACCCTGGATGAGCCTATTGGCATGGTTCACATTAAAGACGTCATGCCGTACCTGATGCTCAACGCGAAAGGGCGCAGCGCCAAAAGCTATAAAGACCGGAAAGTCCTCAATACTATTAAGCGGCCTGTTTTGTTTGTCCCGCCGTCTATGCTGGCGCAGGATTTGCTCAAACGCATGCAGGCGCGGCGAACGCATATGGCCATCGTTGTAGATGAATATGGGGGAACGGACGGCATTCTCACCATTGAAGATCTGATTGAACCCATTGTCGGGGATATAGACGACGAACATGACGAAGAGGAACCTCAAATCCGGACGTTGAAAAAGGGCGGTCAGACACACTGGATTGCCGATGCCCGCGTGACCATTGAAGATTTCGAAGAAAAAATCGGCCGTGATTTCGCCTCGCCTGACGAGGAAGACGAGGTGGATACACTTGGCGGCCTTGTCTTTACGCTAGCGGGCCGCGTGCCAGAGCGCGGCGAAATAATTTACCATCCCGATGGACTGGAGTTTGAAGTCAAGGATGCTGACGCCCGCCGTGTCAAAACACTAAAAATTCGAACGCTGTCAAAATCCGCCTTGGAAAAAGCTCAGAACGCGCAAGCGGCTGAATGAAAATGAAAATATTCGATCAAATAGCCGGCCTTTCAGGCTGGCGATATTATCTTATTTGCCTGGTTATCGGCGCCATCGGAATTCTTGGTCACGCGCCATATTTTTTATGGCCGATAACGATGGTTATGTTCGCCGTCTTGTTTCATTTACTGGCTTTAGCGCCTTCAGCCAAACGGGCGTTTTGGACGGGAATGGTTGTCGGCACCGGTTATTTCACGGGACAGGTTTACTGGATTGCCGAGGCCTTCATCGCCCGCGGGGCCGAGTTTGTTTATATTATGCCCTTCCTTGTCGGCGGACTGGCGCTATTGCTTGCATCGTTTTGGGGGATAGCGGGCTGGATATTCAAAAAATTCAAATCCGAAACGACGCGGCCCTATCTGACATTGGCCGGTCTGATATTTCTGGCCGAAATGACCAGAGGACATTTATTTGGAGGATTCCCTTGGGGTCTACCCGGTTATATATTCAAGGCCGGTGGTTTCATGTCGCAAACGGCAAGTTTTCTGGGAATTTACGGACTGTCCTTAGCTGTGCTCTTGGTGTCAGCGTTGGCCGCGAGAACTTTGTCGACAAGAACTCTGCTTCCCGGATTTATCGCAGCAGGGCTCTTAGTCTCTGGTTTCGGTTATGGAATGGCAAGATTGAGCGCTGCAGATGTGAAATTTGTTGAGAATGTCAAAATCAGAATAATAGCCGCACCGTTTTCACAAAAAGACAAGCTGGATCCCAATAAGCCATGGGTGGCCTCTGATATTGTGCAGGATCATCTGAACCTGACCGCGGAGCCCGGGCTTGAAGACATTACCCACGTTATTTGGCCGGAAGGTGTTTTGGATTTTGACATCAGGCGTATCCCAAACCTGCGGCTGGCCATGGGACAAACCCTTCGAGACCGTACTGATAATCCGCCTTTATGGATTCTCAATAGCGTCAGACTGGATGAGCAGGAAAACGGTTTTGACTATTATAATTCCACAGCTGTTTTTGATTTCGCCAATAGGCCGGACGGAGAGGTCATCGCCGTTTCCGACAAAAAACGTCTGGTACCTTTTGGCGAAATAATTCCCGGGGGGAAACTGGTGGAAAAGCTGGGAGCGCGGGTCATATCTGAAAATATCGGATCCTTTACGCCGGCCCGTAAAAAATCCATTTTGGATGTGCCAGGATTGCCTTCTGGAAGTGTCCAGATTTGTTATGAGGTTATTTTTTCAGGCTTCACACCGCGAGAGTCCAGCCGGCGCGCTCAGTGGCTTCTCAATCAGTCAAATGACGCCTGGTTTGGAGAAAAAGCTGGACCCTACCAACATGCAAATATTGCCCGTTATCGCGCCATTGAAGAAAAAGCCCCGCTTATTCGCGCGGCTTCCAATGGGTTTTCAGGCATGGCTGACCCCTATGGACGTTACGTAAAATACGCCGAGCCTTACAACCGAAAGGCGATTGATGTCCGGCTTCCTCAAGCTTTAGGCGAAAGCTTGTCATTTAAGTGGCTGAATGTTTTATGGGCCTTGCTATGCTTTGCTTTACTGCTTATACACCGCTGGCGATAGGGTTGCGGGGGCTTCCCTAATCCAAAAAGTATTCATTGTGATGTGGTTCTGTCGGCGCAATAGGCAATTAAGGAGCTGAGCTAAAATAATGAACACTTCCAAACACGCGCCTAGGGCGGCGAGTTCTGTGGATGTGCATGTGGGCACAAGGGTAAGATTGCGTCGTAAAACTATGAAGATGAGCCAGGAACAACTGGGCGATCAATTAGGCATAACTTTCCAACAAGTCCAAAAATACGAACGGGGAACCAATCGGGTTGGTGCCAGCCGGCTTTGGGCTATTTCCAAAGTGCTGCAGGTTCCAGTTCAATATTTTTATGATGGACTGCCTGATGGCGTAGAAGGCGGAGAGAATGTTGATCCGCCGGAAATCTATGAGTTCATCAATAGTTCCGACGGAGTTGCTCTGGCCATGGCGGTTTCGCAAATCAAGAATAAATCTGTGCGCCGCCAAATTTTGGAACTTGCCCGATCATTAGCGGCTCAGGAAAACGCTTCATAATTCATGGATGAGACGTTTCAGTCTCGTCCTCGGTTATACGGACGCTCTAAAGGGCGTCCGCTTCGGCCTCACCAGCAAAAACTGATGGATGAGCTATATCCGCGGCTCTGCGTGGATAATCGAACAGACCTGTCTGGCTTTAAGGAGGTCTGGATGGAAATCGGTTTCGGAGCCGCCGAACATGTGCTGCATCTGGCCAGAAATAATCCTGAAATTGCGATCATCGGCGCCGAGCCCTTTTTAAATGGCGTGGCGAAGGCCGTTGACGGCGCTGACGCGTTTGGGCTTAAAAACCTGTTTTTGCATCACGGGGACGCAAGGGATGTGATGGACAGTCTGTCCGATGGCCTTTTATCCCGGCTTTATGTACTTTTTCCCGATCCCTGGCCGAAAAAACGCCACAATAAGCGCCGGATCATTAATGAGGCATTTTTACTCGATGTCTTCCGAGTTTTAAAACCGCATGGAAAATTTTATTTTGCCAGTGATATTATTGACTATGTGGACTGGTCTCTTGCGCGGATAAAACAAAATAATTGTTTCCAAATTGAAATAGACACGCCCTCCAGCTGGCGAACGCCTTACGATAGCTGGCCCGGCACACGATACGAAGCCAAAGCCAAAAAAGCGGGAAGGCCCTGCCATTATCTAAAATTCGTTAGGGCGGCTTGATTAGGCTGGACAAACCGGCCCGGCTTGCCTATATGGAGCCTAATAAATCGCCAATAGCGTCAGGAACGCTAACATGGCGGTCCCGCAAGGGGCCGTTTTTTTTATGGCTTAAAAGGCCAATATTGAATGAAGACTAAGACAGATATCGATGCGCGAATTCTCGCCCTCGCCGAACCCCTGGCTCAGGAATTGGGCCTTCGGATTGTGCGCGTGCGGGTCATGAGCGGTAAGCGGTCTAAGGTTCAGATTATGACAGAACGCTTGTCTGATGGACAGGTAAGCGTGGATGACTGCGCGGGTCTCTCTCGCGCTTTGTCCAGCCTGATGGAAGTGGAAGATCCGATTAAAGACGCCTATGTGCTCGAGATTTCGTCGCCCGGTCTGGACAGGCCTCTGACGGATCTGCAGGATTTCGAGACTTATACGGGTTACCTGGCGCGGATCGAACTGGACCGGTTTATCGAAGGCCGGAAACGCTTTCGCGGGATCATTGCCGGATATGACGGCGATAATATTGAAATAGATTTAGACGGTGAAAAGGACCGGGCTGAAATTCCATTTAACTGGATCAGTGAAGCCAAACTTCTCATCACAGATGAACTCATCGCTGCAGGTCAGGCTGAAAAAGTCTCTGCGCAAAAAGAATAACTCAAGGGAGTAGGACCATGTCTACAGCCGGAATTAGTGCTAATCGATTGGAGCTTTTGCAAATCGCCAATGCGGTGGCTCAGGAAAAAGCTATTGAGAAAGAAATCGTTCTGGAAGCCATTGAAGAGGCGATCCAGAAGGCGGCGCGCCTGCGATATGGCAGCGAGCTGGATATTCGGGCCAAGCTGGATCCGGTCACCGGACAAATGGATTTGCGGCGGGTCATTACGGTGGTCGAAGAAGTGGAAAATGAATCCACGGAAATCGAGTTGCCGACCGCAAAAATGGATCACCCGGAAGCCGAAATCGGCTATGAAATTTCAACGCCTCTGCCGCCAATTGAATTTGGCCGTGTTCAAAGTCAGATGGCGAAACAAGTCATCGTACAAAAGGTTCGCGAAGCGGAACGGGCCCGCCAGTTTGAAGAGTTTAAAGACCGGGTCGGCGAAATCATCAACGGTATCGTTAAACGAGTGGAATATGGCCACATCATTGTTGACCTGGGCCGCGCAGAAGGCGTTATCCGGCGCGAAGAAACGCTGCCGCGTGAAAATGTTAAAGGCGGCGATCGCATCCGGTCCTACATTCTGGAAGTCCGCGAAGAACCGCGGGGCAGCCAGATTTTCCTCTCGCGTGCGCATCCGCAGTTCATGGCGCAACTATTTGCTCAGGAAGTTCCTGAAGTCTATGAAGGTATCATCCAAATCGTTTCAGTGGCCCGCGATCCGGGTAGCCGTGCGAAAATCGCCGTCTATTCCAATGATAATTCCATCGATCCTGTCGGGGCCTGCGTGGGTATGCGCGGCTCTCGGGTCCAGGCTGTTGTCAACGAACTTCAGGGCGAGCGCATAGATATCATTCCGTGGACTGACGATGCCGCAACATTCATTGTTAACGCCCTGCAGCCGGCCGAAGTGACCAAAGTTGTTATTGATGAAGAAGATAACCGGATTGAGGTCGTTGTTCCCGATGAGCAGCTTTCATTGGCCATTGGCCGTCGAGGCCAGAATGTGCGTCTGGCTTCGCAGCTCTCAGGCTGGGCCATTGATATCATGACCGAAGAGCAAGAGTCCGAACGTCGTCAGAAAGAATTCCAAGAGCGGTCAGAGCTGTTTATGGGCGCCCTGGATGTCGACGAAATGATCGCCCAGCTATTGGTTTCAGAAGGTTTCGAAACTTTGGAAGAAGTCGGTTATGTGGCGCAGGACGAGATTACGTCCATTGAAGGATTTGATGAAGATACGGCCATTGAACTTCAAACCCGCGCCCGTGAATATCTGGAGCGGTTGGCGCAGGAACAGGACAAAAAACGCAAAGCGGCAGGCGTCGAAGACGCGGTCTTGGAGATCGAAGGCGTTACCTTGCCCATGACGGTTGCCTTTGGCGAAAACGAAGTGAAAACCGTCGAAGATGTTGCAGGCCTTATCCCGGATGATCTGCGAGGCTACACGGAAATCAAAGACGGCGAAAAAGTTCACGAGCCCGGAATACTCGAAGGTTTCAACCTGTCCAATCAGGCGGCGACGGATTTGATTATGAAGGCGCGTGTTCAAGCCGGCTGGATTGACGCCTCCGAGCTGGAGCCCGAACCGGAAGAGGTCGAGCCTGTTGAAGCTGAATATACAGCAGAAAGTGTCTTTGAGGGCTGATTTTGAATTCTGCCGCGCCCATATCGCCAACCGAAACCTTGCCGGATCGCCGGGGCCATAAAGGCCCCGAACGAAAATGTGCGGGTACGGGTGAGATCATGCCCAAGACAGGCATGATCCGGTTTGTCAAAGCGCCGGACGGAAGTCTGGTGCCCGATATTGCTGGTAAATTACCAGGACGCGGGGTCTGGACTGCGGCGAACCGCTCCGCGTTAGAAGCGGCCGTAAAAAACGGCGGGTTTAAGCGCGGTCTTAAATCTGATGTAAAGATTAAGCCCGATTTGGCGGACCAAACCTCCGCCTTGCTGAAGGGGAAAATATTATCTCTTCTGCCTATGGCGCTAAGAGCCGGGCAGGCCTATATAGGATTTGATCAGGTTAAGTCTGCCGCCGGCAAAGAGCCTTTGGCGTGGCGCATAGAAGCTTTGGACGGATCTGAAGGTGGGCGCGGAAAAATTCGCGTTCTGACAAAGGCCATAAGCGCCGAATTTGGACAAAAGCCAACACCGGTCATGGGCTGTTTTCCGGCGGAAGAACTCGGAAAAGCATTTGGACGAAACGATATTGTCCATGCGGCGATTAAAGCGGGCCCCATGAAAAAAGTCTTCGACCAGGCGGCGAAACGCCTGTCGGGATTTGTCCAATTGGTTCCTGAAAATTGGCCCGATGTGAAGCATGAACGTGCCCAAAATTATGTCGGGAATCGAGGGGATAAAGGTTGAAAGTCAGGGACTAGCCGTTAAAAGGCCCCCACAAGTGAGATTGAATGAGCGATACAAACGATAAAAAGCCAGCGGCCCGCAAACCGCTTACACTGAAAAAGACTGGCCCCGGTGTGGTGCGCCAGAGCGTTTCGGGTGGGCGTATGAAGTCTGTTGTCGTCGAAAAGAAAAAGCGCCGGCTCATTGGTGTTCCGGGTAAATCTGACGCGGCGCCGAAACCTCCGAAACCGGCTCCTGATGCGCCCATTGACGAAGTTGCGGAACAGGCGCGTAAATTAGGCCTTTCAAAATCAGAATATCTGAAACGTCAGCAGGCACTCGACTCAGCGGCCGCTGAACAAAATAAGCGCAAGGCGCTACAGCAGGCCGAAGAAGATGAACGCAAGCGGCGTATGGATGAAGAGCGAAAAGCGCTCGATGCCAAGCGCAAGGCTGAAGAAGAAGCTGAAATGCGCCGATTGGCGGATGAAGAAGATCAAAGAAAGCGGGACGAAGCCGAAGCAGCCCGCCGCGCCCCGACAGCGGCCCAGAAAATACTGGCCGAAGATGATGATGCGGACAAAAATGCTATCGAGCGGGCTGGCGGCCGGATCAAAAAGCAAAAATCCGGCGGTCCAAAGCCAAAATCAAGCGGCTCCAAAGGCGGAGATCGCCGCCGTAAGGGCAAGCTGACAATTGTCAGCGCATTGTCCGGAGACGATGAGCGTCAACGCTCACTGGCGTCTTTGCACCGGGCCCGCGAGCGTGAAAAAGAACGTCAACGCGGGCAGGGCGGCGAAAAGCTCAAAGTCGCGCGGGAAGTCATCATACCAGAATCTATTACTGTTGGCGAACTGGCCAATAGAATGGCAGAGCGCACGGCTGATGTTGTGAAATATCTGATGAAACAGGGCACAATGGCCAAGGTCAATGATATCCTGGATACAGATACGGCTCAGCTGATTGCCGAGGATTTTGGTCATAATGTTAAACGTGTTTCGGAAGCTGATGTTGAAGATGACTTCATTGATAGCGGACCTGAAGAGGAAACCAATTTAGAGCCGCGCGCGCCGGTCATTGCGATTATGGGTCATGTTGACCACGGTAAAACCTCGCTGCTGGATGCCCTGCGCTCAGCCGATGTGGCTTCGGGCGAAGCGGGCGGTATAACCCAGCACATAGGCGCCTACCAGCTCAAGCTCAAATCCGGTCAGGCCATAACCGTTTTGGATACGCCCGGCCACGCTGCTTTTTCGGCCATGAGGTCCCGCGGCGCCGAAGCTGTTGATATTGTCGTTCTGGTCGTCGCGGCGGATGATGGGGTAAAGCCCCAGACCATAGAATCTATTTCTCATGCCAAGGCGGCAGACGCTTCCATTATTGTGGCTGTCAATAAAATGGACACTTACGAAGCAGATGCCCGTAAAGTTGAAACGGAGCTGCTCCAGCACGAGATCATCACCGAATCCATGTCGGGCGAGACCCAATCAGTTCATGTATCTGCCCTTAAAAAGACCGGACTGGATGATTTGGCGGAAGCCATTGGTCTGCAAGCCGAGCTTATGGATCTGAAAGCTGATCCCAAAAGAGAAGCTGACGGACTGGTCATTGAATCAAAAATCGAGAAGGGCCGCGGCCCCGTGGCCACACTTCTGGTCAAGCGCGGAACTTTAAAGCGCGGCGACATTGTTGTGGCCGGAAATTATTGGGGCAAGGTCAAAGCCATGATGGATGAGCGCGGCGGCCAGCTTAAGGCGGCAGGCCCTTCCATCCCCGTTGCGGTTATGGGTTTTGACGGTGCTCCTGCTCCTGGCGAACCTTTCGCTGTTGTTGGAAGTGAAGCCAAGGCTCGGGAAATTACCGAATACCGGGTCCGTAAAGCCAAGAACGATTCTGCCGTAAAGCCGACCGCTATCGCGTCCATGGAACAGATGATGGCCAAGCTTCAGGGCAAAGAGGTCAGCGAAATGACCGTTTTGGTCAAAGGCGATGTGCAAGGGTCTGTCGAAGCGATCAAATCATCTGTTGAAGGTGCCGGGAACGAAGAAGTCAGAGCCCGCGTTATACACGGGGCTGCGGGCGCGATCAGCGAGTCGGATGTCCTGTTGGCTAAATCTGCTTCTGCGCCAATTCTGGCCTTTAATGTGCGTCCGAACCGCCAGGCAAAAGATCTGGCCGAACGTGAAGGCGTTGAGATCAGATATTACTCTATTATTTATGATCTTCTGGATGACGTTAAAGGTGTTCTTGAAGGCATGCTCTCACCAGAGCGCCGCGAGACATTCATTGGATATGCTGAAATTCTTGAAGTCTTTAATATTTCGAAAGTCGGCAAGGTTGCCGGTTGCCGAATTACAGAAGGACGGGTTGAACGCGCCTGTGGTGTGCGCCTGCTCAGAGAGAATGTTGTCATACATGAAGGCATGCTGAAAACCTTAAAGCGATTTAAGGACGAAGTTGAAAAAGTTCAGGCAGGTATGGAATGCGGCATGGCGTTTGAAAACTACGAAGATATTCGTAAAACCGATCAGATTGAGTGTTTTACAGTCGAGTTTGTCGAAAGAAAGCTGGGCTAGATTAACGGCCCTGCGCGGCCCCTTGCATATCGATCCCGAGATCCATAACAAATCGAATTCCTTCAAACAGAGCCTTAGCGCCGACAGGTTTGTTTAAAAACAGATCCGCGCCCGCCATCATGCATTTGGCATTGGTGTCGGGGTCTACATCAGCTGTGATCGCGATAATGGGAATATGACTGTAAGTTTTACGCGACGTACGGATGGCCTGTGTGGTTTTGATCCCGTCCATCCCTTCCATTCTGACATCCATTAAGACCAGGTCATAGGTCTTTTCCGACAATGTCGAGAGAGCTTCATTACCGTCAAATATACAATCGATCTCGCAGCCTTCCGGCGTCAGGAATGTGCGCAGGACTTCCTGACTTGTAATATCATCCTCGATGATCAAAACGCGCTTACCGTTTAAAATACCGGCATTTGCTTTTGTGCTGGCATTGGAAGAATTTGGTTGGGCCATGACCATGGCGGCTCGGACGGGAACGGTTAGCCGGATTTCGCTCCCGCGGCCTTCCACAGAATGTACCTTCATCTCGCCGCTGATCGTTTGGACAAGTTTTTGAACAGCCAATAAGTTCAGCTCTTCAGCGTTTGCTGGCGAATTTGCTAAATCCTGATTGACACTGGTTTTGAAATTAGTTGGATATCCGCGCCCCGTATCTGCGACGATAATGGAAATCTTCCAATTGTAATCGGATGGATTCTTGCCGGTTACGTGAAGGTGAACGCGCCCTTTTTCTGTCATGGTTTTACTATTGAGCAAAAGCGAATTCAAAATTCTCTTTAGAATATCGGGGTCAGAGAATAATAAAGAGGGCAGACCATCGTCCACATGGCTTGTGAATTTTACATCATCCGATTTGAAATTGCCCGTCCACCGTTCTGTCAAAGACGCAATCAATTCGCCCAAATTCATACTCACAGGTTTGTAAGGTTCATCATTGGCGTTGGGGCTATCAATCAAGGCTTGATTGCCGAGGATGAGCTGGGCGTCTTCGGCGGACCTTATTATGCGCCGGCATAGTTTCAATACAACTTGAGACGGAGCCGAAGTCATGAGTAACTCTGAAACTTTAGAAATATCTTCAAGATTGCCCGAAATGGCGTCCTCGATAATGAACTCACTATCCGGTGTGCCGATGTGGGTTTGAGATGCTTCCGAACTCAATTCAGATATTGTTTCAGATTCCAGATCGATATTGGAGCGATTACGCTTTGAAATCCAACGAGAAGCGATCAAGGCAATGCAGGCCGTTAGGGCTACAGCAATTGCCAGCCTTATGGGGGTGGAGAAAAAATCCAGACCCAAAATATCCCCCTCTAGAATTAACGAACTTAACGTCAATCGGCGCAAAAACCCCCGAATCACTTGGTCAAATTCTGTCACAATCATTAAGGAATAATGGATTCCACCGCAACGATGAGATTTTACGGGTTTTCCGCCACTGAATCTTTCACAAAAAGAATAGGATTAGGACTTGGTTGCCAGACCTTGAGTGTTATAAACGCGCGTTAAAACAGGGTACAAATTATGGCTGATAGTCGTCTCGACAAGCTGGCACGTGCTGCGGAAGTTTATGGGGAGCGCAGCTTTGACAATTACGCACAGGTTCGTTCTGTCGCTGAGCAAATTCGGGACTCTATGTGCGATCACATGTCAGAGGATATGGAATGCGTTTATCTTGTGCCGCCGCAAGGCGCGTTTATGGCCCAAAATTACCGGTCCATGGCGTTTTCGGTCGCCGGTAAAGGGTTTTTACCCCTTGAGCCGATCAGTTTCGGCCTCGCCTTTAATATCTCCGGTGAAGGGGACTATATGCGGCTGGTTCTAACCTGCCGCAAAGAGGGCGATAAGATGTATATCATGATGGAAGATGCGCTCACTTTCGAAGTAGATCTGCCCATGAGCAAAAAAGATGTCAGTCATATCAACGAGACCCTGTATCAGCATCTGCTAAGCTGGTTCAATGATCGGGTTACCCAGTATGACGACGGCGATTATGGGGCTGGGGATATCGGATTTGATATCCAGCGGATAGAAGATTAAATTTAGAAAAATAGTTAAGCTGAGGAAGTAAATGGCTGGAGCTGCTGCAGATACGGCACATCACGTTGTCAACATGTTACCGTTTAAGATCGCTTTGATAGGCGCTCTGGGAATTGGGGCTCAGTGGCTTGCTTGGAAGCTGCAACGGCCGGCCATTGTTCTTATGGCGATTGCTGGACTTATTTTTGGCCCGCTTCTTGGCGCTATTTTGGGTCTCGGCCTGTGGGAGCCTATTCAAAATGCCCTATCCATATTCCATTTGGACCCCGTTCATGACTTTGGCGATGTTTACCGGCCGATGATCGGTCTGGCTGTGGCCATCATCCTGTTTGAAGGGGGGATGACCCTCCGGTTTAAAGATTTGGGGGACTCCGCCCATGCGGTCGGGCGAATGGTGCTGCTCGCTGGACCTATTGCCTGGCTTTTGGGGACCTATGCAGCGCATTATATCGCTGGACTACCCTGGGATATTTCCGCCATGGTTGGCGGCCTATTTGTTGTGACCGGCCCAACGGTGATCATGCCATTATTACGGCAGGCTCATTTGAAAAAGCGGCCCGCGAACATTCTCAAATGGGAAGGTATCGTCAATGACCCGGTCGGCGCGCTGTTCGCCGTGGGCGGCTATGAATTTATCCGCTTTACCCAAGAAGGTGCCAATATGGGCTTTGCCTTTGCGCAGCTCATATTCATCGCTGTGATGGGCGGCGTTGTCGGTGTCGTATCCGGCTGGGGATTGGCGCAGGCTTTTAAAAGAGGCCTGATTCCGGAGTTTCTTAAGGCCCCGGTTGTATTGGCTTGGGTGCTGGCCATTTACGTCCTTGCCAATCTGCTGGCGCCTGAAACCGGGCTTCTGGCGGTGACGGCTCTGGGTATGACCATGGCCAATACAAAATTTGCGTCCATGGTAGAGATGCGGCGGTTCAAAGAAACCATAGCCATCATGCTGGTGTCCGGCGTGTTTGTGATTCTGACGGCGACGCTCACACCTGAGGTTCTAAAGTCATTTATTTCGTTTAAGGTTCTGGGTTTTGTCCTCGCCATGATGTTGTTTGTGCGGCCCGTGGCTGTTTTGATCTCCACATTCTGGTCCGGGATTTCCCTAAAAGAAGCTTTGCTGGTCTCCTTTATCGCGCCGCGCGGTATTGTGGCCGTGGCCGTAGCCGGTCTATTTGCGGCGGAGCTCCAGGCTATTGGCCGGGACGGCGAAATATTTGTGACTTTGGCCTTTGCTCTGGTTTTTGCCACGGTCCTGTTTGCCGGTTTTGCCATTGGCCCGCTTTCCAAGGCTTTAGGGCTTTCATCCGATCATGGTGACGGTGTCCTGATTGTCGGGGCAAACCCCTGGTCACTGGGACTGGGTAAAGCGCTCACCGATATGGGTGTTGGCGTGCTTGTGGCCGACACAAATTGGCGCCGGCTGCGCGGGGCTCGCCTCGAAGGGCTTCCAACATTTTACGGGGAAGTCTTATCGGAAAATGCCGATTACAGACTTGATCATTCCGCCTTTAATCACATTGTCGCGGCGACGCCCAATGACGCCTATAACGCGCTGGTTTGCGTGGAGTTCGCGCCGGAACTTGGCCGTCACCGAGTCTTTCAGGTCTCTTCCCAAGACAAGGATGATGAAAAAGACGGCGATACAATTGCGTTTACGTCCCGCGGACGGACATTGTCCTCACGGGGCCGCAGTTTTGACGCTTTTACCCGGGACTGGTGGAGCGGCTGGCGGTTTAAGGCAACCAATGTTTCAGAAGAATATCCAATCGCCTCTTTACTCGAAGATCGGGGCGAGAATGTAGATCTTATGCTGGTCAAGCGGGAAACCGGAATCGAATTTGTTCAGCCCGGTCAGGGCGGCAAAATCGGCAAAGGGACTGTGCTGACCTATGGACCCGTCAAAAACAAGCTGGACGGCAAATAACGGCCAATATCAGAGTCCTTTACGCTGACTTAATCTATTTCGACCATCTACAGGGTTAACCCTTATTAACCCTGTGGATTATGGCAAAGCTGGAAAACTGGAAACCGCATTTCGGACGGGCGGCCAAATGGCTGTCCGGCGCTGCGCTTATGACCGGATATCTTGGCGGCATGGCCGTACTGATCGGCTTTGCCTGGGCCGCCCGAGACCTTCCATCCGTCGAAACATTTTGGCAAACCTCGCGCCCGCCCAGCATTCAAATCCTCGACCGGCACGGACAGCATTTACTGGTTAAAGGGGCCGTTGATGCCGCGCCGGTTAAACTGGCCGATCTGCCCGCCTATGTGCCGCAGGCTATTATCGCGACAGAAGATAGACGCAACCGTCATCATGCAGGTGTCGACCCCATTGCTTTAGCGCGGGCGCTTTACCGTAATTTCAAAGCCGGGGGGGTCCGCGAAGGCGGCTCGACTCTGCCGCAGCAGCTGGCCAAGAATGTATTTCTAACGCAGGAGCGGACCTATCGCCGGAAGCTCCAGGAAATGATGCTGGCCTTATGGATTGAACGCTCATTTTCCAAAGACGAAATTCTCGAAAAATATATGAACCGGGTCTATTTCGGCGGCGGCAATTGGGGTCTGGAGGCGGCCAGTCAATATTATTTTGGTAAATCAGCCAATGATATGGAGCTGGCCGAAGCCGCCCTTTTGACGGCATTGCTCAAAGCGCCGAGCCGTTATCACCCGGTTCAGCACACGGAAGCGGCTGAGCGGCGCACGGAAGTCGTTTTAAAGTTGATGCAAAATCAAGAGCTTATCACGGAAATGCAGCGCCTGAGAGCATCGGCTGAAGCTATCGATATTTTGGGACCTGAAGATCGCGACAGCGCTCATTACTTTGTCGATTGGATTTGGCCGGAAGTGGAAGACCGAATTGGAGCTCCCGCCGCTGATATCGTCATCCGAACCACACTTGATAAATCTATTCAGGACAAAGCCATGGCGTCGGCAATTAAGCATGTCGATCCTGAGCGCAATGCCAATGAAGTTGCGATTGTAACCATTGCCGGTGACGGCGGCGTTCGGGCTATGATTGGCGGAACCAGTTATACGGGCAGCGAGTTTAACCGCGCTGTTCAGGCTCAGCGCCAGCCCGGATCGGCTTTTAAGCCTTTTGTTTATTTGGCCGCTTTTGAAGCGGGCCTCTCGCCGTGGGATATGCGCAAAGATGTGCCTATAGAAATCGGGGATTGGGAGCCGAAAAACTTTACGGAGGAATTTCGAGGACCCGTGACCATCGAAGCGGCTCTGGCGCTTTCCATCAATACTGTGGCGGTAGCGATCTCTGAAGAGGTTGGCCGCAGCCGCGTGATCGAAACAGCGAAGACGCAAGGCCTTGAAGGTCTGGAGCCCCTGCGAAGCCTGCCGCTGGGTTCACAGACGACGACGCCGTTTCAGCTGACGGCCGCCTATCTCCCATTTGCCAATTGGGGCGACCGGGTTGAGCCTTACGGCATTATGACAATTTCGACGGCCGAGGGCGTCCCGCTCTATCACCACAGTAAGGGGACCCGAGAGCGCATCGTTTCTTCCAAAAATCTGCGGCATCTCAACCGGGTATTAAAAACAACTGTCGAAAGAGGCACGGGCAGGGCCGCGCGAATAACAGGCCGCGATGTTGCCGGCAAAACCGGGACCACCAATGATTATCGCGACGCCTGGTTTATCGGCTATGTGCCCGATATGGTAACAGGAGTCTGGGTCGGGGCCGATGACAACACACCCATGGAAAAGGTGACAGGCGGATCCATTCCGGCCCGGATCTGGAAATCCATGATGGTGGATGTGGTCAAAACGCTTCCGAAAAGCCGCTTGCCTGTTTCCGAGCCGCCCCTGCGGGCCAAACATCAGGACAATATGAATGTGCTCCTGAGCACGATGGAGTCCAGTCTGGACTAATTTGCCGTTTGGGAAATTATTTCTGTCTTTCGGGATTTTATTTTGCAGTCCCCGGCCACAATTTCAAATTCGTCCACATATTTGGCTTCGATACGCGTATTCAGATTTTCCGAATCTGGACCCGTCATGACAATGACCTTGCTCTCAGCTGTGAGTTTTCCGCCGTTATCTTTAAAGGTCGAATCGCCCATATTATGAAGCCAGACAGCATTTTTGTGTGCGGTAATATGGCGATCTATGAGAGCGTTGCGGCCTTGGGTTTCAACCTTGCCAAGATGAAAACTGCCATCAGCCGTGAACAGATTTGCATATTCTTCGGCCTTGTCCGGATTATCGCGAAATTTTCCGTAATAAAGAACCGTTTGCTCACACATATGGGTTTTTGTATCTGTGGAGTAATTCGGGGCGCAGGCCCCGAAAAACGGGACCCATAAAAAAACAAGAGCTAAAATATAAACGCGCATAGGCGCGAATTATATATTTTTTGCCTCGCATGTAAATTCGGCAATGCCCTGATTGAGCGCAGAGGTTCCTTCAGCGTCTATGGCGAAATCCGAATGGATCGGTTCCGATATAGCGGCGCCGCGCGGATCCCGTTCCATCATCTGATAGTTGTAGCCTTCGCCAATCATGCGCACATGGCTGGCATTTCCGGCAGAGTCGCAATGGACAATACGTTTCTCATAATAAGGTCCGGAGCGAAAATCATGGCGGGTAATGACCACACGCCCATTATTTGAATCGGCTTTAATATGAGCTGCGTAGATTTTCATATCCTTGAGGTCTTTGATCTTGATCCGTTTCAGGTCCACATCATAGGGCGCATTGGCGCGGGTCCGGTTCTGAGATCCAAACTGATAGTTGGACCAGGTCACCCGGCTTTTTGAAAGGAAATCACTATTGACCCATTTGGCCGGTTTTCCGTTTGCGGAGATGCGGATCCAGTTGTCGGCGCGCTCATGGATTTTAATCTTCTGGCCCATTTCCAGCATGCCGATAACATCGCCGGCATATGGATTGTCGCGAATCCGAAGTTGTTCGGATTCCACCCACATGGGGATCGCCTCGACGATACGTACAATGCGTTTTTTCTTGGGCTGAACGGTTTCAATAGTGTCCGTATCCTGAGAGCTCGCATCCTGGGCCGCTGCGGTGCCCGCAACGAGACAGGCTGACGTTGCTAAAGATATAAAAATTGCGCAAGTTCTTCGCATGATTGCCTCCTACTGGCAGTTATTCTCGTAACGATTTGTAAGGGATAAAGTTTAAGGTTTCGGCAAGAGGTCGTTAATGGGCATTAAGCCTTGCGCACGGTATAAAAACGCTCGACATTTGCGGAAGCCTGGCTCCAGGCCGTGCCTTGCATACGCTTTTTATGGAGCCGGAACGCGGTCTCGGATTTAAACACTTCAAAGACATGAAATTTGTTTTTGTTTTGCAGATCCGGAAAGACGTCAAAGCGCAGGCAGCCGTCTTCTGCCAGAGTGGCGGCGCGGTGTCCGGGAAGCTCTCTTTGAACGGCCATCAGATCAGACTCCGGTACGAGAATATGCCCCGCCAGCACAAACGCATTCGGTCCAAAGTTTTGCCGCCTGTAAATCTCGCCAAGACCCTCTCTGTAGTTTGGGTATAAAGGCACCCAGCCAAGCTCATCTTGCGCCCGCGAAATATCAATACGTTTGGTTTCGCTGTAAAAACTACGGGCCATAGGCGAGAGTTCGGCGTCGGCGAAATCCATCCGCGGCGCGCGGGGTTCGCTTATAAGATCGGCCGCAAATTCGAGAACGTCTTGCGGCGGGGCGGGTTGACCATCGGCTATATTGTAGATCCGGCCCGGGTCTGGCCGGCCTAGTGAAGCCATTAAGGCGCGGGTAATATCTTCCACATGGATCCGGTTGACCACATGGCCCGGTTTTACGACGGCTTTGGCACTGCCCATACGAAGCCTGTCAAAAGCATTTCGCGACTGGCCGAATATTTCGGGCCCGTAAATGCCTGCTAGACGAAATACATGAACGGGTAGCCCTGTTTCCAGCCAGGCCAGTTCCGCCTCTATGCGGTTTCGGCCGCGCAGGGTTTTTGGATAAAGCCGCTCTTCTTCAAATGCCCATTGTCCGCCCCGGTCGCCATAAACACTGGTTGCGGAAAGATAGGCCGCCCAGATGCAGGTATCGGCCATTTTCGCGATGTCCGGCATAGCCGCAATCACAGGGTCCGCGCTGTCATCGGCCGGGGGAATGGACGAAACAATGATGTGGGCGGCTTTTACGGCATTTTTTAGGCTTGCCTTTGGATTGCCGTTAAAAACCAGGGTTTTAATAGACAGTTTTTCTGACAGCGCCGCCGCTTTGTCCTGTGTGCGAACCGTACCGATAATGTCATAACCGCGCGCCTTAAGCGGGGCAATGAGCGCTTTTGCTGTATATCCGAGCCCAAATAACAGCGCGGTTTTTCGGCTGTTTTCTGACTGACTTTTAACAGTTCGGACCATTGCGAACCAGGACCCCTGCGCGTAAAACCTTAAACATGAAACGTGTACTACTCCTGAGCGGAATAACAAGTCTGGCTTTGGCATTCACAGCCAATGCGGACAACCGGACGGCAGAACTTGATCTTAAACACAAGACCTGCCTTGAACAAATCGCCGTTAATGCCGAGCTGGCCTATGAAGAAGCCATGATTTGGCGGGGAGATGGCGGCGCCCGCCGGGCCCGTCACTGCGAAGCCATGGCGCTTTTTGCCCTGGGTCATAAAGAAGAGGCCGCACATCGTTTGGACTTACTGGGCGGTATGGTAGGGCAGCTCACCCCCGAAATGCGTAAGAACTACTATCTGGAAGCAGCTAATTTCTGGCTTCTGTCCGGCGAAACCAATCAGGCCTACGAATCCGCAACTAAAGGGCTTGAGATTGATCAGGAAGATACGGGTCTGCGAATTGCCCGCGCCCGGGTCTATGCCCTGCTAAACCGATATAAAGATTCAGAGACTGATCTAACAACGGCTTTGGTGTTCGAGCCGGATAATGCGGACGCGCTGAGATATCGTGCAGATGCCCGCCATCGTCAGGGCAAGCTGGAACTGGCTAAGTCCGATATTGACCGGGCCATGGTGCTGGCGCCGACCAGTGTTGAAACAGCCGTTATCAGGGGCGAAATCAGAGAAGCTATCCGGGTGCGTGACAAGACCAAATTTGAAAACTCTGCGGATAATCCAAACCCGCCGCGGCGTGGCGGCACAAGTTGGACCGTTCCGAATCCTGATAAATAGTCCGAATCGATCGATAAGGGAGAGATTGATGATTGCTTATACGACACTTGGAACCAATGATCTGGAAAAATCGAAAGCCTTTTATGGTGCCTTATTTGGAGAGATCGGCATTAAGGAGCTTTGGGCCAGCGATAGCTTTGTTGGCTACGGGCCGGCTATGAATGAGCCAATGTTTGGAGTTTGCAAACCCCATGACGGCGAAGCGGCAACGGCTGGCAACGGAACCATGATTGCTTTGGCGCTACCGAATAAGGAAGCCGTCCACAAAATCTATGACAAAGCCTTGGCGCTTGGCGCTCAAGATGAAGGCGCAGCGGGTCCACGCGGCGATACGGGTTTTTACTGCGGTTATTTCCGCGATCCGGACGGCAATAAGATCAATGCTTTTGCTATGGTCCCGCCGGGTTCTTAAGCCTTTTCTCTTTAAAGCCTACGGACAGTTATAGCTTTTAAGCGCGGCTACGCCCGTATCGGGAAAATCAAAAAACCCCCCATCTATGCCCAAATCAAAATAGTGGCGGGCTTCGGCTATTTTATCGGGAAAACGCGCGTCCGGCTGGTCGTCCCGAAACGTCCAGGGGTGTACGGCCAGGCCCGCGGCATGGGCGCCCTCGATAAATCCAGTGGACTCAAGCGCATCATTCGATAGCAGGATTTTATAAGGCCCAATGCCGCTGGCAAACTGCGCAATCTCTTCAAATGACATTTCGGGCCGGTTTTCGGAAAGATAAACCAGACGGATGGAGGTTTTTTCTTTCAGGCGTTTTAGATTGTCATCTTCGAAGGATTGAATGAAGACAGGGTCGTTCTTTGTGCCATATCCATATGTGCTTAGCGATTTTAAGAGCGGCGCATCAAATGAAAGCCCCAATGCCTCTAAAGCAGCCGGATGTTTGGTTTCCGGATAGATACCAATACGTCGGCCCTGTTTTTCCGACATGTCTTTGGCCAAAGCGAGAACTTCGTCAAACGTCGGAATTTCATTCTGGTCATCAAACCGTGTTTCGCGGCCAGCGCGGGGCTGACGAGCCCGAAGCGTTTTTATTTCCTCCAACGTAAAGTCTTCAGCGAACCAATCGGCTCCGTCATGGCCGAGCTTTTCAGTTTTGCGGTTCGCAAATTCCGGGAGGACGGCCACATTGGTTGTTGTTGAAAGATAGCGGTCATGGCGGGCAATGAGGTGCCCGTCTTTTGTAATGACCAGATCCGGCTCTATATAATCTGCGCCCATTTCCATGGCCAGCTGATAGGCCGCAAGCGTATGTTCGGGCCGGTGACCACTGGCGCCGCGATGGGCAATTATCAGAGGGGCTTTACCGGTAAGAGTGCAATAATTCTGCGGCATATGAGTTTCTCCCTGGCATCCCGAAAAGAAAAATACACTCAAAAAGAGAAATTTTTTGATCATCTGAGCTCCTCTGGAATATCCAGTTTACGCACTTTTCTAAGTTCCGGAAATACTGCGCTGACAATTGCGACGACGCCCATAGCCGCAATGCCGCCGGTTATCACCGTTATAATAGCGCCGAGTTTTGCCGCGACAAACCCGGCCCGCGCATCGCCCAGCTCATTGGATGCCCCCAAAAATATACCATTGACTGCATTGACCCGGCCCCGAACCTCGTCCGGTGTCCAGAGCTGCAGCAATACTTCCCGAATATAAACGCTGATCATATCAAAGGCGCCCACAAATATCAGGGCGAGAATGGATAGCCAGGCCAACTGCGAATATCCGAAAACCACGGTTGCAATTCCGAACAAGAAGACTGAGATCAGCAAAATGAAGCCAGCGTGATCCCGAACCGGGTAGCGGATAATATACAGAGCCGTGATGACGGCGCCAATGCCGGGGGCCGCCCGAAGAAAGCCATTGCCGATGGATCCGATTTCCAGAATATCTTTGGCAAATATCGGCATAAGCCAGACGGCGGAGCCCAGAAAAACTGCAAACAGATCCAGCGTGATCGCGCCTAAAACAATTTTGGTTTTCCAGACATATTCAAATCCGCCCAAAAGCGTTCGCCAGGTCGTGGGTTCTTTGGAAATGCGCTGCTCGGGTTTGGGTATGGATAATATAAACATTGAGGATATCAGGAACACGGCCGTCGAGACGAGATAGGTCCAGCCGCCGATAAAAGCGAACAGAAACCCGGCAATGGCAGGCCCCACGATGCTGGCGAGCTGCCAGGACGAAGTGATCCAGCCGACGGCATTACCGAAATCTTTCTTGGGCACCAGGTTAACGACCAGGGACGACGAGGCCGGCGAATAAAAGGCGCGGCCGGTTCCAACAAGGAACATGGCGGCTAAAACCCAGATGGGCTCGAACAGGCCAAACGCCGTCAGCGCCGCGACAATGGCTGCGCTTACAGCCAGAACTATCGTTGCCCCTGCCATAACAAACCGGCGGCTCAACCGGTCCGCCGCCATGCCTGTTGCAACGACGAGAAGTAATGACGGCAAAAACAAAACAATACCGATCCAGAAAAGCCATAAGGCGTTTCCTGTATTGTCATAGACGTGAAAGCCAATGGTGGTTGTCAGGACATGAACGGAAAACCCGGTCAAAAACCGCGCTGTGAAATAGCGCTGATAACTTTTGTGCCGAAAGGCCGCAAATTTATCTTCGTCCTGCATGGTCCGCGTATGTGAAGCAGAATGGCCGTAGAATCAATCTTCGCGATCGAGAAATAATGTTCTACTCAGGCGCCGAAATTTGAAAGTCCATTTTTTCAGGTAGAAAAATAATTGCAAATTCAACAGGGCTCAAATTCTCCAGTATTATGGGTGTTTTTGGCACCTCGGCCAATCATGGTGAAGAAAAGATGAACTTTTTTTTACGGCTAACTATCCTGCTTAATTGGGTTTTTTTCTGTCAACAGAAAAGAGTCGCTGATTCGCCTATTTTTCCCGTTGACGCGGAGAAAAACGGACGTTTAAAAGGGGGTATCCGGGACGGTCAGCGCGAGCAAAATCTATCGGGGGGTTACGTCGATTTTAGGTCTTTTTAATCGGCAAAACATTTTAAAAGTATAATAATTTCAAAGGGTTGCGGGCAACCCTGATGGTGAATCGTGGAGTGATGGGACGTGAGTAAGGGTTCCGGGTCAGGTGGAGATGATTTTACAGGCGAGCCTGACCTTTTTACGGGCGAAGCGCCTGTTGAGAGCGCTCATAAAACCTGGGCAAAAGTCCAAAACGACCTGTCTTATGCCTTGGGGCCCAATGTTCACAGATCCTGGACAGCGCGCCTACATATAGCCACAGCGGACGCCTATAAAGTCACTCTGGCCGCGCCGTCAAAATTCATAGCTTCCAAAATAGACGGTTCTTATCTGGAAGAACTAAAAAGACTTTGGAAAAAGCATGATCAGGTGGCGCCTCCGAGAAATGTTCAGATTTCGAAGCCGGCGCAGGATAAGCCTGCGGCAAGACCGGTTCGTTCGCCGCAACCGGCGAAAACATTTGCCGCACCGCAATTTTCTATGGCGCCGGCTCAGAAAAAACTGTCCGAAGAAAAGGCTGTTTTCCGCAGAGGTCGTTTCACCTTTGATAATTTTGTAATAGGACCTTCAAATGAATTCGCCGTCGCTGTCGCCCGGCAGGTTTCAAATTTTGATATCGCCCAATATAATCCCATCGTCATTTACGGCGATAACGGTATGGGCAAAACTCATCTATTATATGCCATCCTTTCGGAAGTTGAGAAACTGGGCGCGGCTCGCCGTGTTTTGAAAATTTCCGGCGAAGAATTTGTCAGCACATTTGTCAGCTCACTTCGGGGAAAAGACCGCGGCGCCATAGAAGCCTTCAAGTCCAAGATTAGGAATGTTGACCTTCTCATGATTGATGACGCGCATTTCATCGCCAGTAAACCTTCCAGTCAGGAAGAGCTTTTGCATACAATGGTTTCGCTTGTGGGCGAGGGCCGCCAGATTATGCTCACTCTGGATCGGCATCCGGAAGAACTTGAAAAAGCGACCCCCCGGCTGAAGTCCCACATGACCAGCGGTCTGGTTTGCAAAATCGGCGCGGCCGATTATGAGCTTCGCGTAAAGATACTTGACCGCCTTATTTCGCTGCGCCGCCAAAACGGGCACCCGGAATTATCGGTCCCGGCGCAGGCGCGCGATTTATTGGCGGCGCGGATAAATGCAACACCGCGTGACCTTGAAGGGGCGTTTAACCAGATTGTTGCGCAAAGTGAATTTCTCGGTAGGCCCATAACTATGGCGACCATTCAAGAAACGCTTGCCAGCAGTAAATATATGTCCGGTATGCGGCTCACGGTTGACAAGATACAGCGCGCCGTTGTGGAAGAATTTAAAATCACAATGGATGATATGGTTTCAAAACGCCGAGCCCGGGCCGTCGCACGCCCCAGACAAGTTGCCATGTATCTTTGCAAAAAGCTGACCAAAAGATCTCTCCCGGATATCGGGCGCCGATTTGGTGGACGTGATCATACAACTGTCATGCATGCGGTTAAACGGATTACTCAACTGCGCAGTGAAGACCCGGTTTTGGATGGTCAGATCAAAACTCTTGAGAACAAATTTCAAGGATAATCCGCTATAATTAGGCTTGGCTTTTTCCCCTAAAAGGTTAAAATACAAATTCGAATTTCGCCCTGTGGCTGACCCTTCAATCCGACAGGGCCAACTCAGGGCTGTTTTAACAGGCCGACTTGCGCTGTGAGCGAGATTTCCTGGGGGACAATATGAAAATAGCCATAGAACGCGCGGATCTGTTACAGGCACTGGGCCGGGTTCAAAGCGTCGTCGAACGCCGCAATACGATTCCTATCCTCTCTAACGTTATGATGAGCGCAAGTGATGGCCGCCTTAATTTCGTTGCGACGGATCTGGATATTGAAATTTCCGAAAGCGCCGGTGCCAATGTTGATGCGCCCGGCGATATTACGGCGCCGGCTCATACACTGTACGATATTGCGCGCAAACTTCCAGACGGCGCCCAGGTTTCGCTCAAGATTAATAATGATGACCGACTGGATGTGGATGCGGGTCGAGCGCATTTCACCCTGCCGCTACTGCCGGCTGGAGATTTCCCGAAAATGACCGCCGATGGTTTTACCCATGAATTTGATATTTCCGCTGCGGATCTGCGCCGCCTGATCGACAAGACGAAATTTGCCATCAGTACCGAGGAGACTCGCTATTATCTTAACGGTATTTATGTCCACGCCCATGACGGCGCGTTGCGGGCTGTGGCGACCGATGGTCACCGGTTGGCTCTGTCCGAAACACCGTTGCCAAACGGCGCTGCAGGTCTGCCGGGAGTTATCGTGCCTCGCAAAACCGTCGCAGAAATCCGGCGCCTGATTGACGGGCTGGACGGTGATGTGGGAGTCGCAGTTTCGGATGCTAAAATACGTTTCTCTCTTGAAAGCGCCATTTTGACCTCAAAACTTATTGACGGAACTTTCCCGGATTATGAGCGGGTTATTCCGCGCAATAATGATCGGGAACTGATCATTGACAATAAAGTTTTCGCGGACGCGGTAGACCGTGTGGCGACGATTTCCGCCGAGAAGTCCCGCTCTATCAAGCTTTCTCTGTCCAAAGACAGCCTGTCTTTATTGGTTAATAATCCAGAAAGCGGGAATGCTCATGAAGACTTGATGGTCGACTATGGCTCTGATCCGCTGGAAATCGGATTTAACGCGAAATATCTTCTCGATGTGGCCGGCCAGATTGAAGGCCGGGACGCTACATTTATGCTGGATGGTCCAGCCTCTCCGGCGCTTGTGAAAGACAGTGAAGACAAGGACAGCCTGTTTGTTTTGATGCCGCTCCGCGTCTAGAGCAGCTTCTATAGGTGTCCGGCCACTATATCTCCAAACTCAGGCTGACGGATTTCCGTAATTACAAGGCTTTGGACTTGGAACTAACCGGGGCTCCGGTTGTTCTGTTCGGAGACAACGGCGCCGGTAAAACTAATCTTCTCGAGGCTGTATCGCTTTTATCACCGGGTCGGGGGCTGCGCCGCGCGCGTCTGGATGAACTGTCCCGGCGCGGCGAAGGTGGGATTGCTCCGGCTTGGGGGGTCAACGCGCAGCTGCGCTCCGATGAGGACGAATACCAGTTGGCTATCGGCCAAATTCCCGAAAATCCCGGAAGGCGGATTGTTAGGGTCGACGGGAAATCTGTACCGGGAAACGAATTGGCGCGGCATGTCACCTTGTTTTGGTTGACGCCGGATCAGGATCCTTTGTTTCGCGGCCCTGCCGGAGACCGCCGGAAATTTCTGGATCGATTTACCTTAATGCATGCGCCGGACCATGGCTCCCATGTTGCGGCCTATGAAAAACTCAGAGCAGATCGCAACCGGCTTCTATCCGACGGGGTGAACGATGTTCTATGGTATGAAGCCCTGGAGGCTGACATGGCCGATTTCGGTACCCGGATCGCTTATGATCGGGCCGAAACCGTGACGCGCCTTTCGGAAGAAATAGACGAGCGGCCCCACGGCGTTTTCCCAAAAGCGATCGTTTCTCTGGAAGGCGAGGCGGAGGAACAAATTCAAAGCGGTATAGATCCGGATTCAGTTCGAGTCGGCCTGCGAGCCATGTGGGCAGAAAGTCGAAAATCCGATATGCGGGCCGGGCGGACCCTACGCGGCGTGCACAGATCTGATCTGCGGGTTACCCATGGACCTAAAAACATGCCGGCGGAAAATTGTTCAACCGGAGAGCAAAAAGCGCTTCTGATCGGACTTATGCTGGCTCAGGCCCGGGCGCAGTCAGATAAGCGCCCGTTTTTATTGCTGGATGAAGTTGCTGCTCACCTAGATGAGCAGCGCCGAGCGGCGCTGATTGAAGAACTTTTGGAGCTGGAAACACAGATTTTCATGACCGGCACGGACGCGTCTCTTTTCGAGGCCTTTAACAAGCGGGCGGATGTTTTTGAAGTGAGCGATGGACAACTCCGATAGAGCTTGGTTAAAAAGCCTTCTCTTCATCGATAAGTATTTGAAATCTTGTCCCGAAAACTTGGAATTTTTAGGTTGTCATCAATGGGCGGGTGTTTCCGAAATAGAAAATCCACATTCTTACGCTCGCAGCCGATCTTTCTGGCGAGCAGGGACAAAATCTGATCCCGGTCCAAATCAAGATTTTGATTAGCCATAGCTGGGCTCAATTCCGTCCAATACCCGAACGATTTCATCAGCAAATTGCCGCCCGCCTGAAGAAAATATCGAAACGTGCGGTACAGCATAGTTGAGGGTTTGGCCGTTGTCTTGAACGGAAAGTTCAAGTTTGAAGACCGAGTTTCGCCAGGATTTGTCTTTTGAAAACTCCAGATTTGCGCTCACCGGATTCTCAAATATGGATATGCGTTTGAGGCAATATCCGCTCGGTTTAAGCTGCGACAAAGCCTTATGCAGGCCCTCAGAACCGGAATTTTTCCGGTCGAGCTTCATTTTGCCAGATACAAGTTTGCCAACCATTTTGCGCCCTTTTTCCACGTGGAAAGAATATTATTAGCATTTTTTTGGGTGTGTTGCAACAATACGCAACTATAAGGCGCTATTTAGATGAGTAATCTAATGAACTGAACGCGACGTTTAGCTATTTTTTTGTGGGATTTCGTGTGCGTAAAGCCATGATATCTTCGTCGTAACCTCTAAGTTGCTTGAACGCCTTTTTCAGTGACGGCCTTAATTGTACCTTTAGGTGCGATAGAGCCTTTTGCATCGAAATTTGTTTAATGCTCATAAACAGAGCCGTGGCAAAAATCATATCCTCCGGAGGTAGGTATCCGGCGGCTCTGGTCGACCAACCGATATCATCGACTTTATATTCAAACCGCGTATTGATGAGAAAAATGCCAAACCCCAAATAAATAGCCGTCAGGTCTGTGAATAGTTCATAAAGCTCGGGTTCTATTTCTAATGGGTCACGGCTTCGGTTATGAAGAGCGTGAGCATATTCATGAGCAAAGGTTGCGATTAATCTATTGGGATATCCGGTCATAGATATGTCGTAATATATGGACTCTTTTATTCCGTTTTCCTCAGGCTCAGTTACATATAAGCCGCAAGCCCCGCCTTCGGTTTGTAATATGGCCCCGCCGCCCAAAAACCCGCCTTGCGGGCTTTCTTTTTCATTGAGTTTTATTGGATGTACGGAACCAAAACCGCATTGCTCTCCTACACGCTTAAACAAAAACCGGGCTAAATCCCGCCCTTCAAGGGAAAGGCCTGAGTGCCCGGCGGGCGTATAATGCTCGCTGATGGGCAACCATAACTGGCTATCCGGAAGTCCAGGGCCTGAGCTGTAATTATCGATAAGCCATTCAAACCATTCAAATTGCCAATCTGCCACGTCAGGATCAATGAGGCTGCTGGAAAACAGACCCATTTATTTGAGCAGACTCGGCAATTCGCCGTGTAGTCCGGCCGCTTCTTTGATGAAAAAGCTCTGGGCCGGTTTGATTTTGTCCATCAGCCCCAGTCCCAATCGACGCGCATGTTTAATAGGCGCAATATTATTGGAAAAGAGCCGGTTAAAGATATCGGTTGAGGCTGCCAGCACACGGTTATCAAAATTACGCCAGATCTCCAGATCAGATAATTGCAGCATGTAATCAATCCCGTTGGAGCGGGCTTCATGCACCACATCGGCCAGAGCAGCGGCATCGCGCAGCCCCATATTCAGCCCCTGTCCGGCGATAGGATGAATGGCGTGGGCCGCATCTCCGATAAGCGCCAGCCTGCCTTTTACATATTGTTCGGACATTTGCAGCGACAGGGGATAGGACCAGCGCGGGGCGCAGGGGCCAACCTCGCCGTACATATCGCCGAAGCGCCGGGCCAACTCAGCGGCGAACAAATGTTCCGGCAGGGCCATGGCGGCTTCCACCGCGCCGGGCGTATCCGTCCAGACTATGGAGGAGCGGCGCTGGGTCAGCGGCAGGATCGCAAATGGTCCGCCCGGTAAAAACAGTTCATGGGCCACGCCGGCATGGGGCTTTTCATGCACGACAGTCGTGACAATGGCTTTTTGTTTATAGGGGGTATGCGATACGGAAATACCGGCCTGTTTGCGGCACCAGCTGTTTCGTCCGTCAGCGGCGATCAAAACCCGTCCGGTCAGAGTATTGCCCGGGATATGTACTTCGGCTTTAGCGGCAGTTTCTTCAAAGCCGGAGACATTAACCGGCGCCATTAGCTGTATTTTTTCGCTGGCCTCTACGGCCTCATATAGCGCTTTTCGAAGCTGGCGGTTTTCGGCCATATATCCCATGGGCGCCCCGCCGGCGTCTTGACTGTCAAAATGAAGGGATAGGGGCGAGATATAGCCGCCGACCTCACCATCCGCGATGAGAATGTCCGTAATGGGCTGGACATGCCCTTCCAGCCGGTCGCTTATGCCTAAATGTTCAAACATGCGCCAGGAACTGGCCGCGATGGCGGAGGCCCGGCCATCAAAGTCGGCGGTCAGATAGTCCTTTGGGTCTTGGGCGTCCATGAGGATGATCGATGCGTCTTTATGGGCACAGGCCAGCGCTGCCGTCATACCGACGAGGCCGGCGCCAATGATGATAATGTCGCTATGGACGGTCATTGCCTTATATTAGATGACTGCATTAGATTTATCCATTGTTGAAATATGCGTCCAATTGCCGTTGACTCATCGTTGGTAAAACCCTAGTTGACCGCCAACATATAAATCGCGCTGATTTGCTCCTTCGCTTGCGGGCGCGTAACAAATACTTAGCTAAAGAGAGGCTTATGCCGGTTCCAGTTATCGTTTTGAATTTTGGACATTCCGTCCTGCGCTCGCTTGAAGATTATACACAGGCGGCATCGGAAATTTATCGTCATTATCGTCAGGGCAAGAATGTTATTGCCGTAACCTCGGCGCAGGGGGATCAAACGGATGTTCTGCTGGCGGAAGCGCGCCGCATTGGTCCGGACGGCACTGCGAGAAACCTGCCGGAACTTGTTCAATTGGGGGAGCGAAAATCAGCCGCGCTTTTGGCGCTGGCGCTGGAACGCATTGGCGCGCCCGCTTTTGTAAGGCAGGCCCGGGATTTGGGTCTTAAAGCCCGCGGACCTCATACCGAGGCGGAACTTGTCGATCTGGACGTGAGCCAGCTGGAAGAGGATCTCAAAAATCACGATATTGTGGTTATGCCGGGCTATGTGGCCATCGGGGAAAATGACCGGCCGTCCCTGCTGGGCGATGGCGGCGCGGATTACACGGCGCTTTTCGTGGCGAAGCGTCTCGGCGTACCCGCGCTTTTGCTCAAAGATGTGGACGGTGTTTATACTTCCGACCCTCATACGCGCGAAGGCAACCCCAAGCGCTATGATCAGATATCGTGGCAGGACGCCCGGGAAAAAGCCGAAGTTCTGGTCTCGCCCAAGGCTCTGGAGTTTGCTCAGGCGGCGGAGCTGGAATTTGAAATCGGTATGCCGGGCATTCCGCGTTATACCCGTATCGGCAAAACCACCGGTAAAACCGGCCCATCGCCAACGCCGAAGAAATTACGCGTTGTCATGATGGGATGCGGCAGTGTCGGCGGCGGTGTTTACCGGCGTGTTAAAGCCAATCCAGAGCGCTTCGAAATGGCGAAAATCATGATCCGGGACAAGCAAAAATATCTCAATCAGGGCTACCGCGATCATGAGCTGACCACTGACTATCAGGATTTAGTCGCCGCCAAGCCGGATATTTTTATCGATGTGTCCGGGCCTATAGAGCCGCCGCTTGAATATACCAAAGACATGCTCTCGCGCGGTGTCCATGTGGTCTCGGCCAATAAGCAGGCCATAGCTGCGGGCGGTCGGGACTTGCTGAACCACGCCGACAAAAATGACCGGATTTTGCAGTTTTCCAGCGCGGCCGGCGGCGGCATGCCGGTTCTGGAAATGTGCATCCGCGAGGCGGGCCGTATTTCGCGCGTCGAAGCGCTGCTCAACGGCACAACGAATTTCATGCTCGGGGAAATTTGCGGCGGTAAATCCTATGACGAAGCCCTGAAAATTGCGCAAGATAAAGGCTATGCCGAGGCCGATCCCAGCTCGGATGTGGGCGGCGCCGATGCGGGCGCGAAGATCCGGCTCGTCTCTTTACTGGGATTTGGCAAGGAAATTACGCTGGATGATATTCCCCGCGATACCATAGAAAATTTTGAGGCCCCGGAGCAAATCAACGGCGCCATTAAACGCATTTCCATGGTCACAAAAACCGGCGGCGGTATTGAAGCCGGATTAGAGCTCAAAGATCTTTCCATGAATAATTTTATCGCCCAGGCCCACGCCGAAGAAGCCCACGCCGTCTTTCACTTTGATGATGGCGACGTTTATAAAATTCGCGGTAAAGGCGC
>CAYQNQ010000007.1:15262-34121 GCA_964418815.1 uncultured Hellea sp. | reverse complement strand
TCGATACGCGGAATGGGGTCAGGCCGCATAGGTTTCTTAGTCTGTTTAGCTTCACTCATTGGCATCTCTCATAAACACCGACATCCTTGCCGATGTCAGCCTGTGATTGCAATCGATTCACTGGATCGATTGCGGGCATCACAAGCCCCACGGGTTCTGCATTTCCTTTTGCCCCGGCAAAGGCGGGTCACAAAGGATAGCGGTTGTATTGGCCATTTCGAGAATTTCTTTTTCGGAATACCCCAGTTCTTCGAGGATGGATTTTGTGCAGTCGCCAACAATCAGCGGCGCAAATTGAATAACGCCGGGCGTGTCCGACATGTCATAAGTCAGGCCAATCTGCTCCAGATTCCCTACATAACGGTCTTGATACGCAACGGTCCAGTTTCGCTCACGGTATTTTTTATTGTCGTGCAATTGTCTCGACGCTTCCGCGTCCGAAACAGCCGCCGGTACGCCGGCTTTCATCAAATCAGCGAGCAGCTCGGCGGAGCCGCGGGCCCCAAATGCAGAAATTTTGTCATCACCAGCCAAAGCATCAAACGCCTTGCGATGTTTGTCATTTATCGCTGCCACTTGAATCCATTCACCGTCAGCACATTTGTATAACCGGTAATAATCACCATAGCCTGTCTGGTCCGCATTGAGTTGCGGACGGTCCACGGCAGACCCATCAGGTTTCGCAACCGCATAACTGGAATTCAAAAGACAGGCATTGATGATGGAGGTGTCGACGAATTGCCCTTTGCCCGTCCGCTCGCGTTCCATGAGCGCGTTGCAAATTCCCACTGCTGTCAGAAACCCGTTTCCGGTATCGCCCAGAGACGTCAAAGACCAAAGCGGATAATTCCCTTTGGCGTAAAGCGCTCCGTCTTCATGCTGAACACCGGCAAGACAGGCCCCGGTCTGATCATTGCCTGGCAAGTTTTTGCGCGGGCCATCTTCAAAGCCCCGAGAATGACAATAGACCAGGCGCGGATTGTCCGCTTTGAGACTATCATAATCCAGGCCCAGTCGAGTGGTCGCCGGATATCGCATATTGTGCTGAATAACGTCGCAAGTGGAAATGAGCTTTTTAATGGCTTCCATGCCTTTGGGATGTTTGAGCATAACCGCAAAACTGCGTTTGCTCCGATTGGCCATGGCCGCAATGTGGGTCTTGTGCCAATAGCTGTCCCAAAGCGTATTCATTTTGATGACGTCTGCGCCCATATCGGCCAGTAGCTGGCAGCCAAACGGTCCGGCAATGGCGAGCCCCAAATCCAGAACGCGAACACCGTCAAGCGCGCCCTTACCGGTCGGCTTGGCGGGAACTTTATGATTTTCCAGTTCGGGCAGGCTCTTTGCGTAGGATTTGACCGTATCTGTGTCGGCCCCGCGCGCCCGCGTCGGGCCCGGGACAGCGCCTTTTGATGTTTCGAGTTTATAGGTAATGCCCACCTGATTAATGGGGCCTAGCTCCGGATCTTCAACGGTGGCCACACAGCCATCATCCAGTAAAATCGGGTCGGTGAGGCTATCTTCAATAGAACGGCAAGGCTGAATGGTGACATTGCCGATAGCGCCCGCTTCCACCCATTCCGGCATTGTGAACTTTTTGAACGCTTCGGCCAAAATAGGTTGATAGTGAGCCATCACCAGAAGTTCTTCCGGCCCGATACCGAAACGGTCCGGATCGTTCTGAACCGTCAAATCCGGTGTGGCATTGATCTTGTCCCCCTTGGAAGCTTCCAGAACAAACCGCGGATTGGGCACCCAGTTGTGAATCCAGTTGCCATCGGCACACTCAAAATGGCCTTTCGGAGAGCTGGATCCCATAATCCAGGTATTAAATCCTTGCGCGTCAATATCATCGGCCCGCTGCCAGACACCGCTGCCGCAGACCATCGCCCCCTGCATAAGGGACGTCGATACTTTCTGCCCGCGTCCGGTTTTCTCGCGCGCATATAAAGCAGCCGCTAGTCCGGCTGACGCGGAGAAAAATGCACCCATGCTCGGCCATTTAGAGGCTACATGCAGCGGTCCGTCCCGATTGGCGCCCTGTACCCAGTCGGGATCAATTTCAACAGCCTCCGCAAATGGATCTTCGCGGCCGGCCATGTGATAAAGCCCGCCTTCCGGCCAGCCCCGCTGTTCCCATTGCAATCCCGAACTGGCGGCAACAAGCGCGTCATACCCGGCCCGGTCATCATCTTCGCCATATCCGGTAATCGACACATAAATCAGACGCGGATTAAGCTTGGCCAAATCTTCATATTCAATGGCCAGATCCGCTGTTTTGCCTGGCGCCATGCTCTCGATCAGGATGTCGGCATCCGCCACGAGCTTTTTAAACAGGCCCAAATCATTGGGATCCCGTAGATCCAGCACGGCGTTTTTCTTGCCCCGGTGCCAGACTTTATAGCCCAGCAATCCCTCAAAAGGATCGCCTTGTGGACGCTCGATGCGAGTCACATCTGCTCCGTGATCCCCCAGCAGCATCCCCGTCATTGGACCTGCAATGCCCCAGGACAAGTCCAATACCTTTAATCCGCTCAATACGCCTGTCATATATTCCCCTGATTTCCTCTTGGATTTTTGGGCCTTGATTATATTATCAGATTGTCCATATAGGACTTTCCGAACGCCGTTCGGAAAATACGTTTAATTGCATTTCAGTCAAGCGAAAAGGCAGAGAATATGGCGACTCTTAAAGTCAAGACACTGGACGGCGAAATCAGGGATATTGAGGCCGAAAGCGGCACAATTCTCATGACATCTCTGAATGCTGCACTTCTGGTTGAGGCCACATGCGGCGGCTCCGCCAGTTGCGGGACTTGCCACGTCTATTTCGAAGACAAATCTCTGGCAGGCGAACAAACGGAAGATGAGGGCTATATGCTCGAAAGTCTTGGAGATTTTGTTGAAATCAGGGATGGCTCCCGGCTATCCTGCCAAATGACGGTTGAAGATAAACATGACGGGTGCGCCATAGAAATAGCTCCTGAAGCTTAATCAGGGCATAGAAAGGCCTAAAAACATGCCGCAAATACTCAAAGCGAGTTTCGAAGACATCATTTTCGAAGCCAGCTTCTTTGAAGGAAAAGACGGCGCCACAAATCCACTCTTATTTTGCCTGCCGGGCGGTGGAGCCGGGAAAGGCTTTTTTGATCTTGCACCGGATCATAGTTTTGCCAAGCGCATGAATGATAAGGGCTATGATGTCCTGACCATGGATCACCCCGGAACTGCCACCAACTCCCTACCGGAAAGCCGGGCCTTTCTCATGCCGCGCGGCTCTGCCGATATGATCAACTGGGCTCTGAGGCAATGGACGCAGGACCGGGACATTATTGGCATCGGTCATTCCATGGGCGGCATGATGGCCACCCTGGTTCAAGGACGGCACAGACCCTTTAAGGCCTTGGCGCTGCTAGGCTCCAGCGCCGGCGGACTTGACTGGGGGCTGACACCGGAGGAGCAAGAATACAAACACCGGGAAGCTGATATAGAGCGCGACCTCGAAACACTGACCCTGGCCAAATTCGGCGCGCAGTTCCCCGGCCATCCAGGCGGTGGTCCCAGCGGAAAGTCCATAGTTTTTGGCGGCGAAACCGAAGCGCTCACCAAGGCCCTGCAAAACAATACTTGCGAGCTTTACGCCGCCGGCGGCATGATGAGCATGATCCGCGGCAGCTTCAAAACCGAAGTCGAAGCCATTGATATTCCATTGTTTTTTGCGTTCGGCGATCATGATATAGGCATTCCGCCGGAAGAGGCGCCAAAAGATTATATCAATGCACCATCAACCAAACTCATCATCCTTGAAAACACCGGCCATAACCATATGGCTTTTAGTTCCATTGGGTTTTTGGTTTCGCAAATGCAAGAATGGCTTCACTCCCTCGGCTGAAGTTTCTCGCGGGTCTCCCGCAACCGATAAGTCAGCCAATAAATCTCATAGCTATTATTTGTGGTCGCTTTGGCGTCGGCGAGTAAAGATTCAAGGGCCGCTTCGCGAAGGATATGAGCCTCATCCCCTTCGGGGTTTTCGATGATGTCCAATAGGTGCAAGGCCTGCAGCGGATTGCCTTCGTCAAGATAGCGGCGCGCCCGAGCGACGATCTTACCTTCCCCGGCCAGTTCCACAAGGTCGACATTCACTGTCTGCGGGGGCACATGATAAAGCTCGGTGGTTTTATCAAAGTGAAACCAGGTCATGTAATATTCCCAAATGGATTTAACCGCCCATGAGACTTTGCCGTGCTCTTGGGACAGGTCGAGCTCAGGCGGGAGCGAAATCTCGGCCATAAGCTCTTCGACGGTTTTACCCGCATTCATGCCCGCCACCACCGCGTCGTGAACATGTTTGGTCGCGCCGTGCATGCGCCGTAGCCCGTCATCTATTTGCGCTTTGTCCGTGACCGGGTTGCGATGGGACGGGACCACCATTAACGGGTCCAGCGCCATGACGAATTCAAGTGAACGAATATACTCGGCAGGTTTGCGGACCTTTTCGCCGCGCATGGTGAAGATATTGGGAAACTGCGGATAAATTGGACCAAAGAAGTCGCCGGAAAACAGGATACGCTCTTTCGGGAGCCAGAGCACCAGATTATCCGCGCCTTCCGCGCCCGGCAGGGCATGGATTTCTATCTCCCGCTCCCCTTGCGTTAGTTTAAGGGGCTGATCATTAACGACTTCTATAGTGGGCTCAATCCCGCCATAGGCAATCAGGCCGATTGTCGGCGGTTCCTCCGGCATCCATGGAAACAAGGTTCGGTTACGGCCCCATTGATAATCCTGAAGCTCTGTCAGATACCGCTGTTCTTCTTTAAATTCGGCGTGAGCGACGATTTCCATACCCTTTTGAAACCAGGCCTTTGTACCCCCGGCATGATCTGCGTGGGAATGCGAAACGACGATATGGGTGACATCCTGGCCGTCCATATAGGGTTTTAATTCTTTAATCTGCTTGGCAACCTGGGTGGATAATCCCGTATCAAACAGGATGTGTCCTTCCGAGGTTTTGATGAGGTGAGCGTTGGCGACACCTGTGGCCTGCCAGATATCCGGTCCGATTTCGCGGGCCTCAATGGGGTTATTGATGAAGTCGGCGGCGACTGTCCCCGCGGCGTCCGGGTTGGAGGCGATTTTCTCAGTGGCCACATCGCCGATTTTCTCAAGAGCTTTTAGCTGCGCCTGTTTGCGGGCATTTGGCGAAACTAAAAACACCAATCCCATGATAAGCCCGATGGCGAGCACTCCCAGCAGCAGCCATTTCAATATCCTAATCATAGGTGATTTTGCCTTTGTCGCCGTGGCGCCGCTGGAGAATTTTCGCGCGCACGCCATCAATATACAGCTCGAACCCCTCGTCTTGGAGCTCACCCGCCGGAATAACTGCCTCGGCATAATCCAGAGGTGCGCGCCAGCCCGGATGGGGCGCAAGGGCGACGCGAACGCCGTTAATGGGGTGTTCGGCGCGCCAGAGTCGGATCTTATCGGCCATACGCGCCACCTCTTCGGGGTAAGCCTCGGCCAGATTGTTCTGCTCGCCCGGGTCGGCGCCTAAATCAAATAGGAAGTTTTCAACGGTTGTAGACGCCGATCGGTGGTCTATGACCTGCACCAGTTTCCAGCGTTCTTCCAGGACGCTCACATGATAGCGGTTAAACATGGGCGAGTTTGACCCGAAATAAAGATCACCACGCGGAGATTGAGCCTCCCCCACGATCTCGGCCCATCTATCCATACCGTCCAGAGATTTAGCGGTCCCCATCTCAACACCGGCGGCTCTGGCAAAGCTTGGAAATATATCCATGACTGAAACCACCGTATCAGAAGTTGAGCCGGGCTTAACCTGCCCTGGCCAGCGCAGCACACCGCCCACCCGAATACCGCCCTCAAAGGTCTCCAGCTTTCCGCCTCTGAACGGGCCGTTGTCAGATCCGAAAACTTCGATTCCGCCATTATCGGAAAAGAAAAATACAATGGTGTTTTCGGACAGGCCTTGCGCGTCGAGCGCGTCTAATATCTTTCCAATATTCTGGTCGAGACTATCGACCATGGCCGCATAGGTCTTTTTTGCAAAAGGCTTGTCCAGGCGAAGCGGGTATTTGGCTTTCAGCGCTTCCGGTGCCTGCATAGGTGTATGGGGGGCGAGAAAAGGCACGTAAAGAAAGAAGGGTTTATCCGGGTTTCTAATGTCGTTGATATAGCGCGCCGCCTCGTCCCCGTGGATATCGGTAGCGTAGGCCCCTTCGCGCTTTATAGAGGTGCCGTTTTCCTGAAGATCGTAGCCTTTGGCGACCGTATGGTCGAAAAAGTTGATCTGCGTATTCAAATGCCCAACAAAGTGATCAAAGCCCCGGCTATTGGGAACAAGCGGCTCGGTTGTATGTCCAAGATGCCATTTGCCGACCATAGCCGTTTGGTAGCCGGCGGCCTTGAAACTCTCCGGCATGAAATGCTCTTCCGGGGAAATGCCGCCATTTTGCCAGGGCTGAAACCCCGCATAGGCTGCGCCCAGCTTCATGGGATCACGCGCCGTCATTAAGGCCGATCGCGTCGGCGTACATATGGGCATGACGTAAAACCGCTCAAGATGGGTGCCTTCCGCCGCCAGACGGTCAATATTCGGTGTTTTGATATCGCTGCCGCGAAACCCCAGATCTGCCCAGCCTAAATCATCGGCCAGAAGAATAACTATGTTGGGCTGCTCGCCGGATATGGGCTTAATTACAGGGCTTGATTTGGCAGCTGTATTATCCGCCTCTTGCTCCTGACATCCGCCCAGCAGCAAAACGGTGCCGAGACATATTGATAAAATCTTCCGCATTCTAGTCCCGCATGATCACGCCGCCATTGACGTGCCAGGCCTGCCCGTTGACGAACACGGCATCATCAGAGGCTAGAAACGCCACCATTCCGGCCACATCAGAGGGCTGACCAAGGCGCTGGCTCGGCGTGTGGCGCTTAATACCCTCTATATGTTTTTCGGTCATATATTGAGCGACAGCCTCAGTCATAATCAGGCCCGGGCAGATAACATTGGCGCGAATGCCTTGTTGACCCCATTTTCGCGCCACATGACGGGACAGAGCATGGACAGCGTTTTTGGTCATGGCATAAGCGGGGCGCTGATTCTCACCGGCCGACGCCGAGCCCGAGCTTGTGTAAATCATGGACCCACCGCCCGAGACCAACATGGTCGGGACTGCATAACGCGTCGCCAGAACATGACTTTTGATATTGACGGATAGCGAGTTATCCAGCGCCTCTTCTGTGATTTCGACAGCGTTGGTGTCTTCGCCCGTGCCGCCTGCCAGATTAGAATGATAGAAATCAAGTTTGCCATATTCGCTCACCGCCTTGGTGACGATGGCCTCTTGCGACGCTGCATCGGTCCCGTCGAGATGCATCCCCACAATATCGCCGCCTGCTTTGGCAATCCGCGTGGCCGTGGCTTTGACCTCATATTCAAGAATATCGCCGATTATGAGCTTCACGCCTTCTTCGCAAAGCCGCTCGGCTGTGGCGGCGCCGATACCCCGCGCCGCGCCCGCGATGATTCCGACTTTACCGGAAAGCCCCCTCATGAGATCGCCTGCAAATGGCGCGGCTTGCCGTCTCCGTCCGCATAATATTTGGCGTAAAATAGCCGGAACTGAGCTATGGGCCCGTCGCCATTACAAATGACGGGCTTTGGCTGATATTGCTGGCGGTCCCAGACGACCTTGTCCTGATCGAGCTGTTTATTCACATCCGCGATAATGGCTTTGGCTACGCCCGCCATTTTACCCTCTTTCTGGGCTTTAGGCTGTGTATATAGATAGCGAGTATAGATATGGTCTTCATCCACGGGCGTTATGCAAGCCACCAAAAGTGTTTCGCAAATCCCGGTAAAACGCACCCAGTTTTGACCGGGGCCTTGAGACTTGGAGGTTATTATACCATCCACCACACCTTTAGGGGTCCCCATCTTGGCGCGAATTATTCCCGCGCGGTCCCAATCACCCCAATGAAGCTCTGACTCCGGTACGTTTGCCGTTCCGTGTATATAGCGAAAATGCGCCGTATCGACGCCGTTCTCTGCCATATTTTGAATGCTGCCAAAGACATTCCATTCACAGACATCATAATCGGACCATTCAGGGTTTGAACATTCAGCTAGCTCAACGGGTTCATAAAGCGGGTCGATATCCTCTGGGTGGTACCACATCCAGATGAGTCCGTTCAATTCTCGCATATGGTAGTTCCGCGTACATTTCTTGGTCACGCGCGGCGGAATGTTTTCGGAATAGGGAATCTCTTTGACGGACGCATCCTCGCCGGAATAGCGCCAGGCATGAAACGGGCACTCCAGCAAATTTCCGTGAACTTTACCGCCGTGGCCCATATGTGCGCCTAGATGGCGGCAAAACGCGTCCAGCATGCGCGGCTGACCATCTTCACCTCGCCAAATGGCCAACTCCCGCGAAAAATACCGAAGCGGCTTAACTTCGCTTACGGCGAGTTCACCCGACAATAAAACCGGATACCAGCCAAACGGAAAGCCAAGATCAAGATTTCGATCTTCGACGCTCAACCTATTTTTAATAGGGGCCACGCGCCACTCCGCGAGCTCCTCTTTGCTCATTTTCTCCAAGACCTGCCAAACGGCGACGGGCGCCGTGCGCGCATCTGTGGCTTTGGTCATAGTTTCGGACATTCAATTACTTTCTCTTACATCCACCAAATAGTCGGTTTGGGACATATTAGCAATATGGTCCGCCCCGCTAGTGCGTAGAAATTGTGGTGATATTTTACGCATTTTGAGTTTTTTGACTTGCTGATATCGCAAAATGCGTAGTTTTAGCGGGAATTTTTGTGTATTCCATATTGCGAGCCGCTCAATCGCTCTTTATGAATTACCCATGGATATGCAGGGGAAAATCGCGCTTGTTACAGGGGGGAGCGAAGGTATTGGCAAAGCAACAGCCTTAGCCCTCGCAAAGCGCGGTGCGCATGTTATTATTTGCGCCAGACGGGCCGAAAAACTTGCCGAAACCACGAACGAAATTTCTGATAACGGCGGAAGCGCCGAAGCCCTTGAACTGGATGTCGGCGATGTTCGAGTCTTTGAGAGCGCCATCAACTCCATTGTCAAACAGCACGGCAAAATTGACATGCTGGTCAACAACGCCGCGTCCACCCATTATGCCCCCATATCAAAGTTGACGCTGGAGAATTGGCAAAAGGACTTTCAGGTGAATGCCGACGCCGTATTTGTCGGCACTAAAACAGCTATGGCCGCCATGGAAAAAACAGGCGGCGGTTCCATTGTCAATGTGTCCTCGTCCTGCGGCATGCGGGCCGCTGAGAACATGGCGAGCTATTCTGCCTCAAAAGCGGCTCTTACCCATTTCAGCAATTGCGCGGCTATTGAAGGCGCACGGTCGGGCATTCGCGTAAATGCCGTTGTCCCCGGTCAAGTTCAGACGGCTGCCACCAAGGCCTTTGCCAAGGCGGCGCCTGAATTTGCCGCCAAAACCGAGGGCGCCATCCCTATGGGCCGCGGCGGACAGCCGGAGGAAGTGGCTGAAGTCATCGCGTTTTTGCTCTCGGACGCCGCCAGCTATGTGACGGGCGTGGCTCTGCCTGTAGACGGCGGCAAGATCGCACAGCTTTACCTGCCGAGCGCCTGATGAGCCTTGAGGATCGTATAGACCGACTGGAAAGTCTTGACGCTATCCGGCAATTGGTTTCCAAATATGCCCTCACGCTCGACATGCGAGACCTGGACGCCCATGTGAATTTGTTCGCCGAAGATATACGGGTCAGCCGGGAGCTTACGGGAAGAGCACATCTCAAAGCCTGGCTCGACGACACACTCCGCCTGCAATTCACCGGAACATCGCACCATATCGGCAATCATGTCATCGAATTTGACAACCCGGACCATGCCCACGGCGTCGTATATTCAAAAAACGAACACGAAACCCCGCGCGAGGACGGCGGCGCGGATTGGATCATCATGCAAATGATGTATTGGGACAATTACGAGCGCATGAGTGGCCAGTGGTATTTTCGCAGGCGCCTGCCCTGTTATTGGTATGCGGCAGATTTAAACGCCCCGCCCACCGGGGATAATAAAATGCGCTGGCCGGACCGAGACAATTATGAAGGCGCTTATCACGAGCTTTTCCCGAGCTGGGAAAGCTTTTGGAAAAACCCGCCAAAAGACGGCGACGCGCCCGAAGTCGCAGCACCTGCCCCTATTGGTGAATTTTTAAAATCCATGCGGAGCGGCACGCCGCTTCCTAAAATACGAGTGAGGTAGATATGCCCGACATAGAAACTAGGCTAGCCCGTCTCGAAGCCGAAAGCGATATTAGACGGCTCAAAGCGCGCTACTTAAATGCCTGTGACCGCAAAGACGCAGATGCCGTGAGAGCCTGTTTTGCGCTAGATGCTGTCATAGACTTTCCGCCTTTGGGTGAGTTTGATGTGGACGGCCTTCTCGGAATTTTCACGCAAATGGCCGTTTCCACTAATATTATCGACAGCCATCACGGTCATAATGCCGAAATCACAATCGATGGCGACAAGGCCGAAGCCGTGTGGAATCTGGGGTTTGCGACCATCAATCCGGATGACAATAGCTTCCGGCTGCTCGCCGGGTTTTATACGGATAAATATGAAAAACGCGGCGATGACTGGCTAATCACCTATACGCGCTCTGAACCCCGAAAAATAATCGACGGAAAACTAGAAGAAAATTCGATTTCCGGATCCCTGCTAAAGGATACAGCATGAGTAACGCCGTCATAACAGGTAGCGCTTCAGGTTTTGGCGCCGAGCTGCGCAAGCGCCTCGAAGCTCAAGGACATAATGTCATCGGGATTGATCTTCGCGATTCGGAAATCACGGCGGACTTATCAACGCCCGAAGGCCGCGAAAAGGCGGTTACCCAAACTCTGGATAAATGCGGCGGCAAAATAGACCGTCTTGTATTGGCCGCGGGCCTTGGCGGGCATATTGAAAATGGCGCCTTGGTCGCCAAAGTCAATTATTTCGGTACGGTGGAATTGCTGGATGGCTTCAAACCAGCGCTCGAGTCCACAAAAGGAAGATGTGTCGTCATCGGGTCGAATTCGGCGCAAATGAGGACCGACCCTGAAAGTCCCATGGTTCAGGCTATGCTCGCGGACGAGGAAGCCAAAACGCTTGAAATTATCGGAGATATGCATGCCGCATTGGTCTACGCTTCGTCAAAACACGCCCTTACGCGAGCCGTTCGCCGCCGAGCCGCCGATTGGGGACAAGCCGGTATCACGATTAATGTAATCGCGCCCGGCCCTTCAGAAACGCCCATGCTGCAAGGCGTGAAGGATCATCCAACAATTTCCAAAAGTCTGGATTTGATCCCAATACCCAAGAAGCGGTTTGGACGGATCAATGAGATGGCTGACATCATGATGTTTATGATGTCCGATAGCGCCGATTACATGCAGGGCAGCGTGATTTATGTGGACGGCGGAACAGACGCACAGCTTCGTCCCGACGGATTCTAGGTGCATTCCGGCACTTTCCGAATGACATTCGGAAAGTCATGGGGTATAAAAAGAAAAGAATGAATGGGGAATAAAATGAGCCAACATAAAACCGCCGTAATCACCGGCGCGGCCATGGGTATGGGCGCCATGAAAGCCAATAAACTTGCAGAGCGCGGATGGAAGGTATTCGCCGGGGTGCTGCCGGGCGCAAGCACATCCGAACTGAACGAGCACGAAAATATCGTCCGAATAGAGCAGGATGTCACCTCAGATTCTTCCGTGAGCACCAGTGCGGCAGCGGTTTCAGAGCATCTCGGCGGTCAAGGTCTCGATCTTTTGATTAATAATGCCGGCATCGCTCATGTAGGGACCGGGCCGATCGAGGGTATCCAAATGGAGGAAATGCGGAAGATATTCGAGGTCAACACATTTGGCGCCATGCGCGTGACGCAGGCCTTCCTTCCCTTGATACGAAAAGCGGCCCCGAATTCCCGCATCATCAATTTCGCCTCGGGCGCAGTCCGCGCGAACCCGGCCTGTTCCGGCAGCTATAACATGTCAAAATGGGCCGTCGAGGGCATGACCTGCACGCTGCGCAATGAGCTTGCACCTTTCGGGATAGAGGTCACATCCATAGAACCAGGCGCCGTTAAGACCCATATGACGGCAAACGCTGAAGAAACCACGAAGAACATTTGGCGCGGTATCTCCGATGAAGTCAAAGCCGCTTATGAACCGCATCTGCGCGAAACCACAACCGTCAAAATGGTGGAGCAAATAAATAACGGCAATGATGCTGATTATCTGACCGATCAGGTTTTGGCCTTGCTCGAAAAACCGAAATGGAAGCCTCGCTATCTTGTCGGCAAAGACGTCAAAGCAATGAAACCAATGTTGGCACTTCTGCCGGAGCGTACGGTGGAAAAAATGATCCAGAAAGCCGTCGGCATACCTCAACATAAAGGCTGATCTATGAGTAAAATTCAAAAACAATTCGAAGCCTTGCAAAGCTCAACGTTGCGCCTTCGAAATACTTCAGCCTCGGAACGTTCGGACCGAATTCAAGCCCTGATGAAAGAGACCATCAACCGTCAGGAAGACCTATTCGCAGCCGGCAATAAAGAACGCGGAACCCATGATCTGGATATCGCCGCAGAGATTATGATGCTTAAAACCGAAGCCGACTATCTTAGCAAAAACATCGGTAAATGGACCAAACCCCATAAAGTCAAAGGGGCCATGGGCACAATGGGAAAAAAATGCGAAATTCGCTACCAGTCCAAAGGTGTCGTGCTGAACATGTCCGCTTACAACGCCCCAACAGCAGAAAGCTTGCTACCGGCATTCTCTGCAATTGCAGCAGGGAACTCGGTCGCCATTAAACCATCAGAGGCTTCACCGGCCTCCGGGAAAATCATTCAAGAGATTGTCAACAAATCCCTGCCACAAGATGAAGCAGAGGTTTTTCTCGGAGGCGTGGAAACCGCCAAGGCGCTCTTGGAACTCCCGTTTAACCATATCTATTATACTGGCGGGAACGCCGTCGGTAAAATCGTCATGAAAGCGGCAGCTGATCACTTCGCCAGCGTCACGCTCGAAATGGGGGGCAAGTCCCCTGTCATTATTGACGAAAGTGCGGATCTTGAAAATGCCGCAACAAAAATCGCCTGGGGCCGGGTTATGAATGCGGGGCAGGTCTGTATTGCGCCGGAATATGTCCTCGTTCACGAGAGCCGCCACGATGAATTCCTGAGCTTGATCAGCGAGAAAATTCAGGCCCTCTATAATTCGGATGGCAAAGGCCTTGAAAACTCACCTTATGTTCCCCGGCTTATCAATGAACGTCATCACAAGCGGGTTAAAGACTTGATCGAAGATGCCATTAAAAAAGGCGCCAACGTTGTTTGCGGCGCAACGGCGGACGTGAAAACCCGCTATATAGAACCGACCGTTCTTTCAAAAGTATCCGAAGATATGAAAATTATGAAAGAAGAGGTATTCGGCCCTGTTTTGACCGTGTCGCCTTTCAAGAACCGAGAGGAAGTCCTTGAATCTATTAGCCATCGTCAAAATCCATTGGCGCTTTATATTTACTCTAAAGATCAGGATAATGTCGAATATTTCCTGACCAACACGTCTTCTGGTTCCGCAGTTGTGAACAATAATTGTGTTCAGGCGGGGACTAATCCCAATCTGCCATTTGGCGGCGTCGGCGCGTCTGGCATGGGCCGGGCCGGCGGGTTTGAAGGCTTTAAGGATATGTCCAATTCGCGCGCCATTGTTCATCAACCCCTCGATCGGTTCCGCGATTTTCTCATCATGCTTCCACCCTATTCTGATCGCTACAAGAACATCATCATGAAAGCGATCAAGAAATCATAGTGTGACTAACTCGTCTCGCGATAAGCTATTGAAAAACAGCTGGGACGCATTTTGCGACGAACTCAAATCCGCCGGGGATATTATTTTTCGGGAGACGACACCGGATAATAATTTGGTGCGGGCAAAAGGTCTAAGATTGCTGGCCAGAAATATCTCGCTTGGGCTTCAATTCAATCTGGACAATATCGATACGCAAACGCCAGAACTGCTCCACTATTTTGACCCAATTCGTAAACAAGGCGGGGACAATACGGACGCGCTTTATGTTGGTGCCAATATCAACGGACAAAACACTTACCGAATTTCCGGCAATCGGGGGCAATCCCGGTTTTTCGCAGTCACAGTCTTAAAGGACGGCAATACGCCCTGGGGCGGCGGCGTAGTCGGCAATCTCATCGATGATCAGATCGAAATGGACGCGGACGGGAATTTCGAACTCATCGTCAGCCCGAACAGGCATCCCGGAAACTGGATTAAATCCACCCCTGACACCTGGCGCGTCACATTCCGGCAGTTTTTCGCCGATTGGGCTAATGAAGAACCCATGAAGGCAAAAATCGAATGCCTGGACGGTGACGGCCACGACCCGATCCTCACCCCCGAACAAGTGGGAGACCAGCTCGCGGCCACAGCGAACTGGGTCAAGGTTTCAACCAATTACTGGGCGACCCAAATTGATAAGTGGGCGGCGCGGCCCAACACCTTTTTATCCTACCGGCAACTGGATGATAACGAGATAGATGCCACGCCTGGCGGAGAACCGCTCATCACCTATTGGCAACTCCCAAAAGAGGAAGCGTTGGTTATCCGGTTCACGCCGCCAGACTGTGACTACTGGGCCGTAGAGTTTGGCAATTATTGGTGGGAAACCATGGATTACCGGTACCGCATGAGCAGTACCAATTGCCATATGGCTAAGCTTGAAGACAATGGAGAGCTATTACTGGTGATAACCCACGAAGACCACGGATATGCTAATTGGCTCGACCCATCGGGACATTCCGAGGGCTATGTCACTGTCCGTTATCTGGGCTCGGATCACTATCCTATTCCGCAGTGCCATCAGATGAAAATCACAGAGCTAGACGGCTATATTCCGAGCGCGCAAAAAGTCACGCCCGAGCAGCGCAAAGCACAGCTCAAAGAACGCCGCAACGGCGTCATAAAACGATTTAAGTATTAGGAGACCGAATGTCCTACCCAGACCTGTCCGGAAAAACCGCCATTGTGACGGCTGCAGGCAATGGAATAGGTAAAGCCAGCGCCATCGCCTTTGCGAAAGCCGGCGCCAAAGTCGCCGTCAATGACATTCGCGCTGATCTGGCGGAAGCAACGGTAGAGGCCATTAAATTAGGTGGCGGAATAGCCATTGCCATGGTCGCTGACGTCACCCTGCAGGAACAGGTCCAGGAACTCGTCGATAAAACTGTCAAAGAGCTCGGGCGTTTGGACATAATGTTCAACAATGCTGGTGGCGCTTTTCCGATGCCGTTTCATACAACGCCGATCGAGGTTCACAGCAATATTCTGGCATTGAATTTAAACTCCGTTTTGTACGGTTCTCTGGCAGCTATTCCGGTGATGTTGAAACATGGCGGCGGGGTTATTCTGTCCACATCTTCGGGGGCGGGGCTTGGTGCAGTTAGAGGACTAGCCACCTACGGAGCAGCCAAGGCTGGGCTTCAGTCTTTGATGCGATCGTTGGCGGCAGAATATGGAGCGCAAGGCATTCGGGCTAATGCCATCGCAGCAGGCGCCATGGATACGCCTGGGCTTCGGACATGGGCCGAAACTTTGGAGGGCGGCTTTGAGGGTTTTAACGCCAAACAGCCATCGGGACGTGTGGGCACGGCGGACGAAATCGCCAATGCAGCAGTCTTTATCGCCTCAGATCAGGCGAGTTTTATCAATGGGGCAACGATTCCCGTGGACGGCGCCGTACACGCCATTCTCGCCGCGCCGGTTTAGGAGAAAAACATGGAATTGGATTTAGAAGGTAAGACGGCCATTATAACCGGCGGCAGCGGCGGCATCGGGCAAGGCCTTGTGATGGAATTTGCCCGCGAAGGTATCAATGTCGTGAGTGCCTCCCGCAATACGGAAATCGGCTATAGCCTGACACAACGGGCCAAAGCCGAAGGCTATAAAGGCAAGGTTCTCGCCGTGGCTACGGACGTTACGGATCGCAGCTCAGTGGACGCCGCGGTCAAAGCGGCTAACAAAACTTTTGGCAAGGTTGATATTCTGGTCAATAACGCAGGCGGCGCTCATCATGTTTCGCCTTTCGAAGACTTTGATGAAGAGGGACAGAACTGGGAAATCGACCTGAATATCAAAGGCGTGGTCAATTGTTGTCAGGCTGTCGCCAAAGATATGCTGGATCGCGGCGGCGCGATCATCAATATCTCGTCCAATTCAGCTCTGCTCGGTGAAGCCTCCGCACATATCGTCCATTACGGCGCGTCCAAAGGGTTTGTGAACAGCTTCACCAAGGCCCTGGCCTGGGAGTGGGCCAAGCGCGGCGTAAGGGTCAATAATATCTGCCCGGGATGGATTGTGCCGGAACATGAGGATGTCAGTGACGGCAGTTTCTGGAAGAAATACGGCTTTGACATGATGGGCCGCCCCGATGAAATGCAAAAAGCCCTCGAAGACGGAACACTGTTTAACATGAGTGGTTTACCTATTCCTAAGCTCGGCAGACCCGAGGACATCGCCTGGATGTCCCTATTTCTGGCGTCGGACAAATCCAGATATATTACGGGCCAGTTGATCTCGGTCAGCGGCGGAGCCTACATGCCATGACCAATCTGCTCTGGACACCGCCGCCGCGTCCCGACTGGCTCGCGCAAATGAACCGAGAAGGCAGCTATTTTGATCTGCCCAATGTGGTCCCGCTGGACAAAGGGAGCCTTTTAGACGCCGCGAAATCGTCAACGGGCCTGTCAGATTTTGGCAAAGATAAAACTTGGGAAGAAGGTTTGGATGTTCTTGTCGGCGCGTTAAAAGACGAAGCCGACCTAACATTGATGGGGCGGCTTATGGCCCGTAGCGACATTCTGATGTGGCTACAACAGCGCCTCACCGTTATCGATACCCTCAAACAACAGCCTGAAATCCTAAAAGAGGATATCGTCGCGCCAATGGTTATTGTCGGCCTGCCACGCTCCGGGACCTCCATTTTATTTGAATTGTTATGGCAGGACAAAGATGTGGGCGTACCGCTGATCTGGGAAGCTGCTTATCCCTGCCCCCCGCCTGAAAAAGCCTCTTACGCAACAGACCCTCGGATTGAGACAGCCAACCACCTTTTCACTCAGTGGGGACGCGCCGCACCGGAATTCAATACCATGCATGAAATGCGCGGCGATATTCCGTCTGAATGCGGTTTGCTCATGGCCGGGACATTTATTTCAGACCATATCGGCGCCATGCATCAGACACCCAGCTATTCCATGTGGATGTATGGTCAGGATTTCCTGCCGGTCTATGAGTGGCACAAACAGGTCCTACAAATTCTGCAATGGAAAAACCCCCGCAAAAGATGGCTTTTAAAAGCGCCGGAGCACCAAATTCATCTGGACACGCTGCTGAAAGTCTATCCGGATGCATCCATCGTGCAGACCCACCGCGATCCCATCAAATGCAATGCCTCTACGACAAGCCTTCTGGGGACGCTTTATTATGTGCGTAGTGACAAAAATTTTGACGCTCAAATGTTCCAGAACATTATCATGGGCGAAGCTACTGCTGGTCGTCTTGAAATGGTCATTCATCAAAGAGAGAGCGGCGTTATTGACGAGAAAAACATTTATGACTCTCGTTTTCAGGACCTGATGGACGATCCGATTAGCTGTATTCAGGGGATCTATAATCATTTCGGTCTGACCCTCACAGATTCCACAAAAAAGCAAATGCTGGATTATCTGGCGAGCAAGCCAAAAGGTAAATTCGGCAAACACGCCTATGAAGTTACAGAGTCAAAAGCCAAAGAGCGGCATTTCTTTGAGCGATATCAGGCGCATTACAACGTTCCAAACGAGGTTTAGAATGGTCACCCGTGTTGGCAATGACATTTACTTTGACGATCTGGCAGACCCGGAATTCGGCCGGCTTCAGGGGCTGGTTCTAAAACTCGGTAATCTGGCCAAAGTCGATTTTTCCATTGAAAAGGTTTTAGAAGATGCTCGCAAGGCCACCGGGCTTTCTGATTTCGGGCCTGACGGATTTCGTGAACCTCTGCAGGTTTTGCTGGATTGCTACAAATCCGACCCGGTCATGAGCCCTATTGGCGCAACACAGGTTTATAATGATCTGGTGCGCTGCGCGTCTAACCGGCTGATCATCCACGACCGACGAAAAAAATGCCCGGAACTCGATAAAATCAAGCTCAAGAAGCCGCTCAATATTTCGGGCCTGCCCCGTTCGGGAACCACACATCTGGTCAATCTTCTAGCGGCGGATAGCCGATTTCAAAAACTACCCTTGTGGGAGGCGCAAGAGCCTTTCTGCGCGCCGGGTATGGAAAAAGCCTCGGGCGGTTTGAAATTTCGAAGTAAAATGCTCAACCGGATGCTCAAGAATAACGACAGCAACATTAATGACCCGCGTTATTATCGCTGCTCCCTCAGATGGTCGGGTATGAAAATGATGGGACCTGAGCTCGCCGCTATGCATCCTATGAACCCGGATCATATTCATGAAGAGTTGGAGTTGATGACTTTTGATTTTGGTTGCAACCAATTTGAATGGACGGCCATGATCCCGGAATATCGGGATTACTATTATCAAAAGGACCAAACGCCCCATTACGAATATATGCGCGATGTCCTGAAACTCATGCAATATGAGCGCGAAGACACCCGCCCCTGGGTGCTTAAATGTGTGCAAAATCCAGAGCAGCTCCCGGCGCTCAAGCACGCTTTGCCGGATGCGACGGTTATCTTTACCCACCGCGA
>CAYQNQ010000007.1:0-15162 GCA_964418815.1 uncultured Hellea sp. | reverse complement strand
TCATAAACGCGGAAAACACGGACGGGTGCGATATAAACTTGAGGAACATTTCGGCGTCAGGGCCGAGGAAATTCGGGAACGGTTTGACTTTTACTTCAAGAAATTTCCGGTGGAGATCGAAGTTGATTAAGGGGCTAAAATGGCTACTGGTTCTTTTATCCATCGCCATTGCTTTTTTTGCCGGTCGCTGGAGCCAGAGCTATACGGCCCTAAAGCTCAATCCGGGAGCCACTGAAAATATGGATGCAGCGTGGGACGGTTTTCTTGAGAGTCAGGAAACCACCCGGCAATATATCCTGTCTCAGCCTCAATATCAGGATAGCCCTCAGGCGGCGGCGGAAGGATATCGCAGCCTGTTATTTAATCTGGCCGGCGCTATTGAGCTGTCGCTCCAAGATCCTGATTTTCCGCGGTTTTCCCGTATGCCGGACCTGGGGTCGAAAAGCGGATTGGACAACCCGGACAATGAATATAAAATGGCCCTGATTGACGGCACGCAATCCTATAAAATCACTGGGCAGCTCACGTCAGGAAGACGAATATATCTGCAAAGTGTGTACGGGCAGCCCGGCGTGGGCGAGGCCGGACCGGGCACCTTCGCAGGGACGGTGACCTGGGAAGATATTTCCTTTGATAAAACAGGAAATTTCACGGTTCATGTATCACCGGACGCGCCCGAAACAGGTAAATCATGGCTCAAAACCGACAAGGGCGTGGAAACAATTCTTCTGCGATATACAGACAAGAGCTGGAATGGTGAAATTAATCAGGACTGGGTGACCATTGAGAGGCTTTGCGATAACTGCCCGAACGCGGCTGAGCCTTTATCAGCACAAGGCATGACGCAAATCCTCGGTAAGACGTCTCAATCCCTTCATGACCGTACGGCGAGCTGGACCGGTATTGCTAATCAAATCTGGAGCATTTTTCCCGCCAATAAAATGAGCGCGCCACGGCAAACGCCTAATGGCCTGACGGGTCAATATTCGGCCTTTGGTAAATTTGATCTCCAGACAGATGAAGCTCTCATCCTGACTGTCCCCGCTTCAAATGCGGATTATCAAAGTATACAGCTTGGCAATCGCTGGTTTCACAGCCTGGATTATAAACACCGCCAGTCCAGTCTTACGCGAGAACAATCCCGAATGGACCCGGGAAAAATCATGACATTTGTGATTTCGCAGCAGGACCCTGAAGTCTGGAATTGGCTTGATCCAGGCGGACTTGAAAAAGGGCTAATCATGATGAGATGGCAAGGATTGGCCGAATCTCCGCCGTCGAAATTCACGGTAAGAAAGGTAAAATTTGTCAATTTGCGAGCAGAACTCCCGCAAACTGTAGACAATATTTCCGCAGTAGAACGGAAAAACCAGATTGCCAATCGGACCCGGGCCATTAAACTTCGGTTTCAATGAGTGATTTAGAAAAAACCTTAAAACAACTGTCAGCATTATCGCAGGATACGCGTCTTAGAACGTTTAAAATGCTTATGGAGTCTGGACCGGACGGCATTCAAGCTGGCATAATTTCGGAGGCTTTATCTGTTGCGCCCAATAGCTTGTCGGCGCATTTGAATATCCTTTCAAATTCCGGTTTGATAATGGTGGAGCGTCAGGGACGACATATGATTTATCGACCCAATATAGCAGCTGTAAACTCCATGCTGTCTTCCCTGGTGGAAAATTGCTGTAACGGCCACCCTGAAGTTTGTGGTTCACTGGCGGAGTTGCAGAACATTGCCTGTTAAAAGCTAGAGCCTTTTCTATCATTTCACCTTTGAAAACATGGGGTTTGACGTTCATTCAGTTCGCGCTTGAATTCTCCAAAATTTAAACGACAATAATGCTTGCGTTATAGCCAGCGGGGCTTATGTGAGCGCACATGTTATCAATCACCGATCTTGACTATGCCGTCCAGGGACGCCCGCTGTTTCGCAAGGCAACAGCAGCTATTGCCGCTGGCTGGAAGGTTGGACTCATTGGCCGAAACGGAACCGGAAAATCCACACTCCTGAGGATCATCCGCGAGGAACTTGAGAACCCCGCAGCAGACACACCAGTCAAGCTCAATAAAGGCGCCCGTATCGGCTGGGTGGCGCAGGAAGTGGCCGCAACCGATGACACCATAATGGATGTCGTCCTTGCTGCCGATGTAGAACGAAGCGCCTTGATGAAGGAGTCCGAAACCGCAACGGATCCAGACCGCATCGGCGAAATCCATGAGCGTCTTATGGATATTGATGCTTGGAACGCTGACACTCGAGCCGCTATCGTTCTCGCCGGACTGGGTTTTCAGCCAAATGAATTTCACCGGGCCACCAAAGAATTTTCAGGCGGGTGGCGCATGCGGGCCGCAATTGCGGGTGTTCTTGTCAGCGAACCGGATGTCCTGCTGCTTGACGAGCCGACTAACTATCTTGACCTTGAAGGTGCAGCCTGGCTGGAACGTTATATTCGCCGCTATCCACATACTGTCGTTATGGTCAGCCATGACCGCGAGCTGCTAAACCGTTCCGTCACTCATACGCTTGCACTTGAGCACCTGCAGCTCACATTGACACCAGGCGGTTATGACGACTGGATGAAACTCCGCGCCGCCAAGACCGCTCAGCTCACGGCACAAAAAGCCAAACAGGATGCCGAACGCGCGCACCTGCAAGCCTTTGTCGATCGGTTCAAAGCCAAAGCCTCCAAAGCCAGGCAGGCTCAGTCTCGGGTAAAAATGCTCGAGAAAATGCAGGACATTGCCATCCCAATCTCGGAGCGAACAACGCCGTTTTCCTTCCCTGCTCCCAAAGGCAAATTAGCTCCGCCCATGCTAGTGCTCGAAGACGCCGATCTAGGATACGGAGATGACGCGCTCATATTAGAGGGTGTGAATTTAAGGTTTGATCCCGATGACCGCATCGCCATCGTTGGCGCTAATGGTCAGGGCAAAACCACACTCGTCAAATCTATAGCTCAGCGCCTTCCACTAATGGCCGGGGAACGCAAGGCGTCTGGTTCTTTAAAAATCGGGTATTTCTCGCAGGATCAATTGGATGAATTGACAGCCGGCGAAACGGTTTTGAACCATGTCACACAAAAACTGCCCAAGGATACACCAGAAAGCAAGGCCCGGGGCGTTGCGGCTCAAATGGGCTTTCCTTACGAAAAGGTGGAAACCCTTGTTGAAAAACTTTCGGGCGGCGAAAAAGTACGTCTGCTACTGGGGCTAATGTCTATCGATAAACCCCATGTTCTGATTTTAGATGAGCCAACGTCTCACCTCGACATCGACAGCCGTGAGGCTCTTATCTATGCACTCAACGATTTCCCCGGTGCGGTGCTGCTGATAACCCACGATGTTTACCTCGCAGAAGCGACCGCTGAGCGGCTATGGCTGGTTAAAGACGGAAAAGCAGTTCGTTATGACGGTGATTTACGGGATTACAAAAAACTGGTTATGCAAGCGGATCGCGCCGCCTAATTAACCCCTAGGCCGCGGGATCCGCCGGCGTGAAATCAGACGGAAAATTGTGAAAGTAGGAAAATTCTTCGGCCCGATGTTTTATGCGCCAACCTTTTTCGGTGCGCACGAGTTCATCCACATACCATATACCCACAAAAAAGACATGAGGCGCGCCGTCTTTCTCCAAGACCATAGGATTAAAACAAATCGTTCGCCCCGAGGCCGTATCACCGTCAATCTTAATCTGCGGCAGGCCCAGCATATGCTGCATGCCTGAAAACCTGGATAGAGCTTTGGAGAGATAAGCTTTGGTCTCCTCGAGATTACCCTTTGCCCCGCCAACCGCTGTATAATCGATATACGCATCGGCGGTGAATATATCATCCAGCGCCTCAAAATTCTGCGTATCGATGGCGTGGCTGTAACTCACCAACAGGTCCTGAATTTCAAAGCGGTCGGAAAGTTTCTGGGCGTTCATCATTCGTATTTTATCCGGCCTTTCTCGCCGTAATTATTCTGTAAAACGCGCGTCGCAAGCGGTCCGAAACCGGTCCACAATTCCGGATTCACTTTGTCCGCCGGAATAACCACATCTGCATAGTCAAGCGGCGCTCGCCATCCCGGATGGGGTTGAATTTTAACCATGGTGCCGCCGACCGGATGCATTGCCAATCGTTTATCCAGAATGTTTTGCAGACGCTGAACCTGATCAGGATGTTGATCAACCAGATCCGTACTTTCATTGGGATCTTCCCAGATATTGTAAAGTTCGGTCCTGACTTCGGTTTCCCGGCGTTGGTGATCAACCAACTGATAGAGCTTCCAAGGCCCATCAATCACCCCATATTGAAACCGATTATACTCGGACACGTTGGAGGTGAATATCATAGGGGCGCCCCTGTTTTTGGAGCCCTTCCCTAAAATGGCATCCCAGCGATCAATACCGTCGATTTTCTTTTCATGCTGGCTTTCAATGCCTGCTGCCGTTGTCAAAGTCGGCAGCATATCCATGACGGAAATCACGTTCTCATTGACCGTTTCGGCCGGGATTACATCTGGCCAGCGCATGACCGAAACGACGCGAATTCCGCCTTCATAAGGGTCCAGTTTTTGCCCCTTTAGCGGCGCGTTATCAGCGCCGAAATTATAGAATCCGCCATTATCGGTGAAAAACAGGACAATGGTATTATCGGCGATGCCTTGAGAGTCGAGCTCATCTAGAATTTGCCCGATTGCCTGATCCATAGAATCGACCATGGCCGCATAAGTGCGCTGAGGAGCCCGCGGTGTATCAATTCGAGATCCATATTTGGCTATGTCCTCGTCCTTGGCTTGTACCGGTGAGTGCGGCGCGAGAAACGGCACATACATGAAGAACGGCTTTTCTTTGTTACGAATATCGCGAAGATAACGCACAGCCTGATTGCCGTGAACATCCGTTGCATACTCGCCGTTATGATCCCGGATTTCGCCGTTCTCCTGAAAGTCATGTCCACCCGCAAAGGTATGCTCAAAATAGCTCACATCCGTATTGAAATGGCCATAGAAATGATCAAAGCCCCGAGCGTTGGGTGTGTGCTGTTCGATCGTGTGGCCCATATGCCACTTGCCGATCATGCCCGTATCATAACCGGCCGATTTAAAGCTTTCGGGCATAAAGTGCTCGTCCGGAGATACCCCCCCATTGTCCCAGGCCATGAATACCGCATGGGCAACGCCCATTTTGATAGGATCTCTCCCGGTCATAAGAGCGGCGCGCGTGGGCGAGCAAAAGGGAGTTGCGTAGAAGCGCTCAAGGCGCATACCTTCTTTGGCGAGGCGGTCTATATTGGGCGTCGCAATATCAGAGCCGCGATACCCCACATCAGCCCAGCCCAGGTCGTCGGCAAGCATAATAATAACATTGGGCGCCGGCGCGTCTGCGGGCCGGTCTTTGACCAGAGCCGCGATATCTGACGTTTCGCCCTGGGCGAATTCATAGTCGGATGATGGACTCGTTCGATATTTTAGTTTGAAAAATAGAAAACCTACTAGCAGCAAGGCTAGTAGGATAAAAAATATACGGCGTTTCATTTACGCTTTTGAACCGGTAACCGGCGCATTGCCGAACATGCCGAGCTTGCAATTGCCGGTAACGGCATCGCCGTCGGCTTCGATTTCAAACTCCAAAGTCAAAGGCATTGGCGAGGTTACATCCACCGCAAACTTAGCTTTTCCGTTCTCAACGGTACCGTCTTTAATATCATTGGAATTGCCATCGGCTGAAGCCGTACCGGATAGTGCGCCTCCATCTTCTGTTAAGGCCACGCTCACGTCGCGGTTCCCCATCGGGGTTTGCATCGTCAAATTCCAAGTTCCTGTATAACTCATTGTATTTTCCTTTTTGGTTTAATCATTCACACCAAGCATGTGCTTGGAAGCTACATAGCCGAAAGTCATGGCAGGGCCAAGGGTTGCACCTGCACCCGGATATGAATGGCCCATAACCGAAGATGAACAGTTTCCTATGGCGTATAGCCCGCCAATGGCCTTACCTTTTTCGCTAACGGCCTGCCCGTTGGCATCTACATCAATCCCGCCTTTAGTCCCGATATCACCCGGCCGGGCCTGAAACGCATAAAAGGGCGGATCTTTTATGGCCGCCAGGCATGGATTGGGCGCGACGGTCTTGTCGCCATAGTAGCGGTCATAAGCATTTCCGCCTTTGTTAAAATCTTCATCTACGCCGGTTTCCGAAAATTCCGCCACCCGTTTAGCTGTGTTCAATAGACCGTCTTTATCAATGCCGATTTCGGTGGCCAGCCCTTCCAATGTATCGGATATTTTTATAAGCGACATGACCCGCTCGGAAACTTTCGCATCCGGCTTAACACTCCCTGGCATGAGCGGGCCAATGGCATATTTTTTTCGGGCCCTGGCATCAAACACAACCCAGCTATTATCCGCGTAGTCCTGCATTTCATTTCCGACCACATCATAGCTGGCCGCTTCGTTGACAAACCTCTCGCCTTTTCCATTGACTATGTAAACGCCGGGCAAAGCCCGTTCTGCGAACATGATGACGGAGCGGTCCATGCCGGGAACATGCACTGAAGGCCCCCACCATGCGCCGTCCATGAGTGACAGGCTGGCGCCAACCGCCTCTGCGGCTTTATGGGCGTCCCCTTTGTTTGTACCCGGCGTGCCGGACCAAATAACATCAGTCGGGCCTTTTAGATGCTGACTTCGCATTTCAGGATTACTCTCAAATCCGCCAGCCGCCAGAACGACGCCGCGCCGCGCCACAACTTGAACCGCTTTTCCGTCCTTCTCGACAATAGCCCCGGTGACCATCCCGCCGCTTTCCGTCAATGACGTCATGCCGGCATTTGTCCATATCGGTATTTCCCGGTCCAAAGTAGACTTATAAAGGCGTCCTAAAAGAGCGTTTCCGCCCGTAAGGCGGCGATGGCGTTTGGTCTTCATTCGCATGGGAAAATCAATCGTGTAGAGGATTTTCTGCTTCATCAAAATCCACAGCCACCCCTTGGCTTTTGTGATAATTTTAGAGGCTTCAGGGATTGTTATTGTAAATCCCATGAAAACAGTTTGCGGGTGTGGGTCGCGCAATGTGTCAAGATTATCACCTAGCTTGGCAGCGTTATAGGGAACGGGATCCAATGTCCGCCACCCGTCTTTTCCGCCGGGCTTGTCGGGAAAGTAATCGGCATAGGGCGTGGAGATGTAATCCACCTCGGACTTATCCATAATGAAAGTCAGCATTTTCGGCGCATTGTCGACAAAGGCCGCCATGCGTTTTTCTGTGACATCATCGCCGATACAGGCCTTCATGTAAGTCATAGCATCTTCGCGGTTGTCGGATTCCCCATGGGCTGACATAAGATGATTGCAGGGCACCCAAGTGCCTCCGCCGGAAGTTGCCGAAGTCCCGCCTACCTTGTCGGATTTTTCAACCACTAAAACGTCGGCTCCATATTCATGCGCCGTGATGGCAGAGGTCAGACCTCCGGCCCCTGTACCGACCACAAGAACATCGACTTCGTGTGTTTCCATTTTCCCCATCCGTTTTTCTTTTTTCTAGCCGCTCAGACTTGGGCTTCGCAATGAATATCTCAATCAAATCCGATAATACTACGCAATATTACATCTATAACGTGGAAAACTCGCATTTTGCGTAGAATAATCGGCCTTTTACTGCGCACCCTGTTCTGACCGTCCTGTCGCATTAATCCGCATTCGGCCAAATATTGTTCCGACAAAGGCCCGCCCCTTTTCATCAATGGTAGGGCCTGAAAACTCATTGTTATATTTCTGGCTTGGGAGAATATAATGAAAAGTCGGCTCACCAGTCAGCCAGTTGACCGCTTCAAATGTCCATTTATTGTTCCGAGCTCCCATGAAGTAGAGCTGCTTTGAACCAGTGCTGACCCAGGGGACTCCGTTTGGCGAACTCAGATCCTCATTCACCCAGGCCTGCTCCAATCGTTTCAGGTTCGGATTCCATTCAAATTTCTGAAGACCGAAGGGCTGAAACTTTGGGTTTGACCCAAGCGGCCCAATCAATAGACCGCGGGCACTGCCTTCTTTCGGAACAAAAAACGGCGCATTTCGGGGCGTATTATTGACGACTAAAACCCCGTAGCCCGCCACAATATTCGTTTGCTCGGATTGAATTTTCTGAACGTTGAGTTTGCCCATGGTTACCGGTGCAATCGCCGCGATACGGCGCGAGGGGGCTCCTTCTACCTGCTTCCAACCTTCTGGAATGTCGTCGCGCCAGAACAGCGTAACGTTCATCCTGTAGTCTCCATCCGTGATCACCACGAATTTGTCTTCGTCTCCAAATCCCATAAGGCTCGGCGTCGCGCCGGACCCCTCTCCCCATCCATTGCGGTATTTAGCGGTCCACGCACCATCTGCTTCATCCGTGGATAGCTTGTCTCCGGTCCAGACGACTTTGTGCATGTGATTGCGGGAGGCCACATATATCCCGCCCGATTCATCAAGCGCTATAGCGTTTCTCACCCAGCCATAACCCGTCCCCCGCGTTTCGATATCTTCAGTGTCGCGATGTTTCATTGGGACAGATTTATACTCCTTGAGATCCATGGACACGGCCACCATTATCCCATCCTCGGTTGGAAAAACGATCCAGCCATCATAGGTCATGTTAATGCCAACACTAGGTCCGGCCTCGCCCTTAGGCATTTCAAAACGCGCCTTTTCGACAATCCCCGATTTTGGGTCTCCGTCAACGGCATCGCCGTAAGCGATAATTGTCCCGTCTTTGCGGGCGAAATAGAACCAGTTATTCGAACCGACCATGGCATAAATGCCCGACAAATCCAGCAATGGCTTTAAAGCGCTAACAGCGGTTCCGAACGCCCGGATTGAATTGTCTTTGTCAAATTTATCGGTGATCCCGTGGCCCCAGGCCTCATCATAGTCTTTCGCTTTTTCCGTGGGCAGATGATCGATAATTTCGTAAGTTTCTTCGTCAATTTTATACACACCGTTTATGCCGTTTGTCCAAAGCACGCGCTTTCCATTGGCATAGGGACTCGAGGTGTAAATTCCGAAATAACCCGGACCTAGATATTGATAGTCAATTTCGTCTTCACTGAGCGTCCGGGTTTTACCCAGAGGTCCGGGAATGGGCGTTGCGTCCTGCTGTGCCGTGTCGCCGTGAGGCAGCGGATTAACGCCATCCGCTAAAAATGGATTTTTGGGTGCAAACGCCATATTCAGATTTGCTGAACTTGGGTTTTCCATTTGAGGAACAGGCTGCAGGTCCAGATCAGGCCGCGGCGGCTCCGGTCCCAAATCTAACATTCGAAACAAACCGAGTGCCAAAAAACCTGTAACCAACAAACAAATAATAAGAAATAATCGTCGCACAAGACTCCCCTCTTGCTACGGAGGCGACCTTTCCGAATCTCGTTCGGAAAGTCAAGGCGGATTAAATTTCGCCCCTAAATACCCTGGTCTTCTTTTTTTGGTTTATTTTCCAGTTCCTCGAGAAGTTCTTCGTGCAGAGAATTACTATCACCGCCGCCAAAAACAATCACACCAGATGTATAAGCCGACCCAAAGGTTTGAGCCGCCGCGTAAGTCTGGGCAATTCCAGACATTAAATCATCTTCGTTGAGCGTGCTCAATCGATGGATGAAAACGGCCCAGACCAATTCATTAGCGATGGCATAACGAGAATCCAGGACAGCGTCGAAATTGGCTTGAAGCATGCGTTCATGAACACTCTCCGGCACAGCAGCAGCTTGAATAATAGGCGTCACGATACGCATCCGGTCAGCATTGTTATCAAAGACTATCAGCAAATCGCGCTCTCGAACTTTAAACGTAATTCGATTGTCTTCGATCGTCGCGTCTTCATCAAATTTTTGGATGATCTCACCCATGCGATCGCTACTCATGGCCGAGGCACTTTCCTCCGCCTTTGACGACTCAACGGGTTCGTCTTCAGCTACAGTTTGAGCACAGGCTGAAAAAGACAATGCAAAAACCGAAAAACCGGCCAGTAAAAGAAATTTGCGCATAGCGTCCTCCAAGTAGACATTGGCGGCAACAATCTTTTCAGGCAAGCAAATAGAATTCACTTTTACGTGTTTTTTAGAGCCCGGATATCAAGTCAGAAAGCTGCGCATTGATAATGGCAAATTTAGAAACTGTCCATCCACCTTTGCGCGACATGGCATTCACGGTTTCCTCATAGGCTTTGATATTTAGAATTCGGGTTTTTACCCAATCCTGAATGAGGGAGTCTGTACCACGTTTGCCGCCTTTATTTTTCTTGGCAAACGAAGCCGCATCGATCGCGAAACGGTATTGTGCTTTGAAAAAGTCCTCTTCCAAATGACGCATGGCGAGCCGTTCCCAATGATCATTTGAACTGGTCGACAAAAGGGCGGCTCGAACCCGGTCGATTTTCAGCCGTCCGCCGATTTCATAAAACAGTTCAGCGGCATCGGGCACATCCCATTTTATTTTGTTGGCGAGTTCAAGAACGTCAAAACCCGAAGCCCGGGAACGCAACAGAGCTACATCGACGGCAAGCGCTTTTGGTATTCCGGCCCGCTCAAACCATTTCACCCGACTGTCTGCTCGGCGTTGATCATAGGGTGACAGTAACTTTAACCATCGACCATCCACGACGGCGGCCAACCCGTCACGGCGGTCAATGCGATCAGCTAATTTTCCGGTTTCTCCACGCCTGACCAGCCACGCCATTACGCGCATCATGACGCGTCCAATCTCCTGATGAAGTTCAGTCTGGGCTCTCGCGTTTACCTTGTTATCAAGTTTTGCAATGTCATCTCTAAGCTCGCTAATATGCAAAGCTTCGTAGGCCACAACAAAGGCCTTTGCGATTTCAGCACATGACCCCTGCGTTTGCTCTTGAAGCCGCATAACAACCAGCGGACCGCATACATCGACAATTTTATTCACCAATCTTGAAATGATAATTTCGCGGCGTAGTCGATGGCCGGCCATTGCCGATTTATATTTCTGCAGTTTTGCCGGGAAATAAGCGGCCAGAGTTTTATCCATGAACGCATCATCGGCCACATCTGTAACAATTAGATCATCAAATAAAATATTCTTGGCATAGGCCATGATAACTGCAATTTCAGGCCGGGTCAGACCCGCCTTGTCATTCGCCCTTGTTTGCATGGCCTCCTTGCCGGGAAGACCTTCAACCGCGCGGTTCAGTAAGCCTCGTCCCTCTAACGAGGTCATAAACCGCTCATAGGCATTATGGTCCAGCAAAGATCGAAGTTCCGCCAGCGACAAAGCGCCAGTTTGATCATAATTGTGCTGAAGAACCAGTTCACCGACATTTTCAGTCATATCCTCCAGGAGCTTATTGCGGTTTTTGGCGGCAAGCGTCTTTTTCTCAATGGCCCCGCGGAGTAGGATTTTGATATTGACTTCATTGTCAGAGCTATCAACGCCGGCCGAGTTATCTATAGCGTCCGTGTTTAGACGGCCGCCCGAAAGCGCATATTCAATACGGCCCGCCTGCGTCATTCCCAGATTGGCTCCCTCTCCGATAACCTTTCCTTTAAGATCGGCTGCGTTGACCCGCAGCCCGTCATTGGCTTTATCGCCAACATCTGAATGACTTTCGTGGCTGGCTTTGATATACGTCCCGATGCCTCCGAACCAGAGCAGCTCAGCTTCGCTTTTTAGCAGAGCGTGAATAAGTTCATCAGGCGTAACTGCGTCTTTGCCAAGTCCTGTCATCGCTTGAATTTCTGGTGTTAAATCGATGGATTTAAGCGAGCGCGAGAAAACACCTCCGCCTTTGGAAATGAGTGACTTCTTGTAATCCTGCCACGTCGAGCGGGGGAGTTTGAACATCCTGTCGCGTTCTTTAAACGATTTCGCCGGATCGGGATCGGGGTCAATAAAAATGTCGAGATGATTAAAAGCTGCGATGAGTTTGATGTGTTTGGACAATAACATGCCATTCCCAAATACATCCCCGGACATATCCCCTACACCAATGACCGAAAAGTCCTCGCTTTGGATATCTTTGTCCATTTCTCGGAAGTGACGTTTGACCGCCTCCCAGCCGCCGCGGGCCGTTATGCCCATAGCTTTATGATCGTATCCGACCGAACCTCCTGAAGCGAAGGCATCGTCCAGCCAGAAATCATAATCCTGAGATATTCCATTGGCGATATCCGAGAATGTGGCGGTGCCTTTGTCTGCCGCGACAACAAGATATGGATCCGGATCGTCCCAGCATACGACGTCCTTAGGCGGAACCGTCCCGCGCCCTTTATAGTTATCGGTAATATCGAGAATGCCGGAAATAAAAGTTTTATAGGCTGATATTCCCTCCGCCAGCCATTCTTCACGCGTTCCGCCTTGCGGGAGCTGTTTGGGGAAAAACCCGCCCTTGGATCCAACCGGCACAATAACGGCATTTTTCACCTGCTGGGCCTTCACCAATCCTAAAACTTCGGTGCGAAAATCATCTCTGCGATCGGACCAGCGCAGTCCCCCGCGGGCAACGGGGCCAAACCTAAGATGCACAGCTTCTACTTTGGGTGAGCTGACATAAATTTCGCGATAGGGTTTCGGCGCCGGCAAATCTTCGATTGCTTGACTGTTAAATTTCACGGAGATGTAAGGTTTGAACCCGCCGTCCTCCGATTTCTGATAAAAATTGGTCCGCAGAGCGTTCTGGGCCGCCTCGGCCATACGGCGAATGACACGGTCATGATCCAAAGATCCAACCTCGACCAGCCCGGTAAAAATATCTTTTTCCAATACCAAGACAGCCTTTTTTCGGTCAGACTGTTTTTTATAGGCAGAAGGGTCAAACTTTGCCTTCGAATAACTCACAATCTGTCCGGTCAGTTTTGGATATTGAGCCAAAGCTTCGATTTGTGTGGCTTCAGACGGATCCATTCCGCTTTGCCGGCGATAACGCGCCAGAAGGCGTAGCAAAGCAATATCCCTCCAATTGGCGAGAAGCGGGAGAATGAGCCTGTTAAAGCCGTCGTCTTCATTTCTTCCATTCCAAGTGGCGAGGAATGCCTCTTCAAATACGTCTGAAAACGCTTCAGGTTTTTCGATATTAAAGGGCAGGCTGATATCAAAATCGTGGACCCACGCAGACTGTCCGGACGATTTTTTAACTTCATATCCCGTTTCGGCGCGCACATGAGCGGAAAAATTGCGAAGAACGGGAATGACATCGGACGGTTCAACGCAGTCCAAAGCAAAAAGCTTTACCTTAAAGTCCGGTGTCAATTCGGCCGCGTGATAGACGCGCACGCCCAAACGGTTATTGTCATTCAATTTTTCAATTTCTTGAATGTCAGAAAAAGCTTGCTGAGGCGTGAAGGCATTTTGGTAGGCGATTGTAAACGCGCTCTCATATCCGGCACTCGGCAAATCTGCATCTTCAATATTCTCGATATGGTTCGCCACCCGGTCAAACCAGGGCTGCGCAATATTCGAAACTTCTTCTTCAAGCTTTTTAAGGTTGGGTGACAGAGCCTGGTCCGGGTCCATGCCGATTATGAAATGAACCCGCGCCATTGGCGCATCACTATATTGCGGATAAAACGCTGATATCCGGCCACCAAAAGCCTCTTTTAGGGCTTCGCCAATTTGCATGCGAACCCGGGTATTATAATGCTCCAGCGGCACATAGACCAAGATCGAGGCGTAACGATTGAACGGGTCCTGACGCACAAATATCCGCGTTCGCGGCCGATCGAACCCCTGCGCGATACCAGTCGAAATACTCAGAAGCTCTTTTTCATCGATCTGAAATAACTCGTCCCGGGGATAGCTGGACAAAACATATTCCAGCCGTTTGGCGTTATGAGTGCCTTCAGCATGCCCAGCTCTGTTCAAGACTCGCCTGACTTTCTGGCGGATCAACGGTACATATTGGGGGGATCTGTTATAGGCCTCTGATGTGAATAGACCGACATACCTTGTTTCGCCGACAACATCTTCAGCCCAGTCATAATGTTTGACAGATACGTAATCCATGCGAACCCGGCGGTGAACGCGGGTAAATACGTTGGACTTCGCCACGGTAACCGGTGGACCGGATTTTAAAAAAGACGATACATTTTTGATAATCGCCGTTGGCTCACTGCTTTGGCGAAGAACCGTAATATCCTTGTCACGCAACAATCCCAACTGGGCTTTGCGATCGACACTTGGATTGGCATAATCCGGGCTCGGACCATTTTTCTTTGCGCTTTTGGAATAGTCGTATCTACGGGACCCCAGAAGAACAAAATTCCCGGATGCCATCCACTCCAGAAAAGCCCGACCTTCTTTGACGTCTTCATCATCAGCGGCGCCGGGTAACTTCGATAAATCCTCTGCAACCGACTGAACATTTTTGAGTAAGCCTTTGAAATCGTTATTAATTACATAAACATCACGAAGGGTCGCTTTCAATTCTTTAATCAGAGCACTTTTGGTTTTCCGGTTAAGATGCGGTGTTGTCACAAGTATCATGGACTCGGCGACGGCCTTACCTTCCTGCTCTCGCCATTTGCCCGTCTTTTCACGATACCCGCTTACAATTGGGTGAAATAGTCCGGTAACGCTGATACCAAATGACGAAATAGCCGCGACAACGGAATCAACCAAAAACGACATGTCGTCCACAGCTATCTTGATGACGAATTCACCTTTGTCGGCGTTGAGCGGTGAGAATGAACTTAAGGGTTCTGCATCGATCAGACTTTCCCCTGGCAACCGGATATCCGGAAACATCCAAAAGGCTCGCGCTAAGTCGCAGAGCTGTTCAAGATCATAATGTGAAAACCCGCTTTCATTGGCATCCCGATAGAAATTTCGAAGAAACCCTTCGGCACCCGGTTCAAACTTTTTATCGGGCGTGTTCGTGAAATCTTTCAGCTCGTGACACGTTCGGATGAACTTGCGCTGTGAAAACTGTAGTTCGCTCATATTCCTCCCCTGAGGCGATCGAAATTCTTATCAGGTTGCTGCCCTGATTCGTTCCTGGGCCAGCCTATCGGCTATCTTGTTGGTCGGGCTATCTTCTTTTTCAGACAAATCAAACACTTCATCAAGTGTTCGGCACAGCCCGTCCAGTTTTCCGTCCACCCATTCAGCTTTGTATTCTCCGGAAAGTTCGGCGGCAACATTAATGATCCCGCCTCCGTTGATGACATAGTCCGGGCAATA
>CAYQNQ010000006.1:12326-35891 GCA_964418815.1 uncultured Hellea sp. | reverse complement strand
CGACAACTGAGCTCGTAACAATCCCTGCTGAGTATGGAACTGTAAGTGAAACCGTCGTGGTTCAGCCGCAGAGTGTCGATTATGTCACTGTGCCTGCGACCTTCGAGACGGTAACTGAGACTGTCGTAGTTAAGGACGCGTCCACAGAGCTGGTCACTGTCCCTGCAACTTATGACACTGTTACTCAGACTATGGTCGTCAAAGACGCAACAACTGAGATCGTAACTGTTCCGCCAGTATTTGGAACTGTCACCGAGACCGTTGTCGTTAAAGACGCGGCTACAGAGCTGGTCACAATCCCGGCGGTATTTGGAACTGTAACTGAAACCGTTGTGGTTCAGCCCGCATCAGTTGACTATCAGACAATCCCGGCGACTTATGAAACCGTCTCCGAGACCGTTGTTGTACAAGAAGCCTCAACTGAGCTCGTAACTGTACCGGCCGTATTCGAAACTGTTTCTGAAACAGTCGTCGTTCAGCCGCAAACAACACAGCTGATAACAATCCCAGCTGAGTTTGGAACTGTTACTGAGACTGTTGTCGTCAAGGATGCTTCAACCGAACTGGTTACCATCCCGCCAGTCTTCGGCACTGTGTCGGAGACCGTTGTTGTTCAGCCGCAATCTGTCGACTATGTCGCCGTTCCTGCTGAATATGAAACATACACTGAGACAATCGTTGTTCAGGACGCTTCTTCAGAGCTGGTAACTATCCCGCCGGTATTTGAAACAGTATCTGAAACTGTTGTGGTTCAGCCTCAATCCGTTGAGTATGTTACTGTTCCGCCAGTATTCGAAACTGTTTCCGAGCCAATTGTGGTTCAAGCAGCTTCAACAGAGCTGATTACTGTTCCTCCAGTGTTCGAAACAGTCACAGAAACGGTTGTTGTTCAGCCAGCGTCTGTTGAGTATGTTGTAGTACCACCTGTGTACGACACTGTTTCAGAAACTGTTGTTGTTCAGGAAGCCTCTACAGAACTCGTCACAATCCCTGCCAAGTACGGCACTGTGACCGAGACTGTTGTCGTTCAGCCAGCGTCAGTTGACTATACCACTGTCCCTGCGACTTACGAAACTCGTCAGATTCCTGTCGTTGTTCAGGAAGCTTCAACCGAGCTGGTAACTGTACCGCCTGTATTTGAAACTATGACAGAAACTGTTGTTGTTCAGCCGCAGTCAGTAACTTACACAGTTGTGCCGCCGGTTTATGAAACCGTTCAAGAGCCGGTTGTTGTTCAGCCAGCCACAACTGAGCTGATCACTGTACCGGCCCAGTATGGAACCGTAACAGAGACAATCGTAGTTCAGCCTCAGTCAGTTGATTATGTCACTGTTCCGGCGACCTATGAGACTTATACTGAGACAATTGTTGTTCAGGATGCGTCTTCCGAGCTGGTAACCATTCCGGCAACCTTTGAAACTGTTACAGAGACTGTCGTTGTTCAGCCTCAATCAGTCACTTACACGACGGTTCCGCCTGTATACGAAAACGTCACAGAGACAGTCGTTGTTCAGGAAGCTTCTACCGAGCTTGTGACTATCCCGGCAACATACGAAACCGTGACTGAAACCATGGTTGTTCAGCCGGCGACGACAGAATATGTCAGCGTTCCAGCCGTCTATGAAACTGTTTCCGAGCCTGTTGTTGTTCAAGAAGCGTCTACCGAGCTTGTGACAATCCCAGCGACTTACGAAACTGTATCAGAAACGGTTGTTGTTCAGCCGGCATCTGTCGCTTACACGACGGTTCCGCCTGTATACGAAAACGTCACAGAGACAGTCGTTGTTCAGGAAGCCTCTACAGAGCTGATAACAGTTCCGGCGTCTTATAAGACACTGACTGAAACCGTTGTTGTCCAGGAAGCTTCTACCGAGCTTGTGACAATTCCGGCGACCTTTGAAACTGTTCAAGAGCCTGTTGTTGTTCAAGAAGCCTCAACAGAACTCGTGACTATCCCAGCGAAGTTCGAGACTGTGTCCGAAACTGTTGTGGTTCAGGCACAAGGTGTTGACTATGTGACGGTTCCTGCAACCTACGAGACTTATTCAGAAACGATTGTTGTTCAGGATGCGTCTACGGAGCTTGTAACTATTCCGGCCACATATGAAACTGTGACTGAGACTGTTGTTGCTCAGGAAGCCTCTACCGAGCTTGCAACTATCCCGGCGACTTATGAAACCGTAGCTGAGACAGTTGTTGTTCGCGAAGCGTCCACTGAACTGGTGACAATTCCGCCAACATTCAAAACAGTTACAGAAACCATTGTCGTGCAGCCTCAATCTGTCAATTATCAGACTGTTCCGGCAACCTACGAAAACTATACGGAATCTGTTGTTGTTCAAGAAGCCTCAACTGAGCTTATTTCAGTCCCTGCGACTTATAAAACAGTCACAGAGACCGTTGTTGTTCAAGAAGCTTCAACTGAGCTGGTAACTATCCCGGCGACGTTCGAAACCGTCTCTGAGACAGTTGTTGTTCAGCCGCAATCTGTCGAGTACGTCACTGTTCCTGCCAAGATGAAGTCAGCAGCAAGAACCTATGTGGCTCAAGACTCCGCAGAAGAGCTGGCTGTCATTCCCGCGACATATGAAACTGTCACGGAAACAATCGTTGTTCAGGAAGCATCGTCCCGTCTGGAAGTTATTCCGGCTAAATATCGGACAGCGACGGAAACGATTGTTATTCGTCCGGCTTCGGTTGACATTGATGTCATTCCAGCAACCTACGAAACGCGAACAGAGCGTGTTCTGATTTCACCAGCTCGTGAAGAGTGGAAATCAGCTTCACAGGCCGTTAATGCCGGTCAGTTCCGCGCTGGAACGCTCAATTCCAATACAAGAGGTCAGTTCACTGTGTTTGACGGTGTTAGCGAGCGGATTGTTGAATCCACTCAAACAACCGTATCTCAGACAGGTGAAATCCTCTGCCGAGTATTGATCCCGGCTCAGTACAAGACCATCACGAAGCAGGTTGTTAAGACACCGGCCCGGACTGTTGAGAAGCAGATCCCAGCGGTTACGAAAACAATCACGCGCCGTGTAGTCGAGTCTCCAGCCTCAACGCGCGAAATCGCTGTGCCAGCAGTAACAGACACAATCACTCGCCGAGTTGTTAAAACTCCGGCTCGGGTTGTATCTCGCGGCGCATCAGGTAGTAGCGGCGGCGTAATTTCCGGCTTTGTAGACGGAAATGGCGATGGCCGTGACGACCGCGATGGACGTACACGTTCAGCTGCAGCTTCAGCTGATGGCGATGCTAGCAATAGCGGCGTCGGATCACGTTCATTTGCTGGCGGCGGAAGCTCCGGTCAACGTATGGGAACCTACACAGTTACCGAGGTTGCCGAGGAAGCCCGTGTTGTTGAGAAAGTCGTACCGGCTGTCACGAAGACTGTGAGCCGCCGCGTTGTGAAAACTCCGGCTCGGACATCAGAGCGTGTTATCCCGGCTGTAACAAAGCAGATCACTCGCCGTGTCGTTGATGCACCAGCGTCAACACGTGAGCGCGTTATCCCGGCTGTTACCAAGCAGGAAACCCGTCGTCGCATCAAGACGCCGGCTCGCACCGTCGAGCAGGTTGTCCCAGCTGTGACTAAACAGGTTACCCGCCGAGTGGTCGACACACCGGCTCAGACCCGCGAAAAGGTCATTCCGGCCGTAACCAAGCAGGAAACACGCCGTGTCGTTAAGACACCTGCCCGTACAGTTGAGAAAGTTATTCCAGCTGTCACGCAGCAGGTTCAGCGCCGCGTTGTGAAAACTCCGGCTCGCACCTCTGAGCGGACGATCCCGGCTGTGACCAAAACGGAAACACGCCGCCGGATCAAAACTCCGGCTCGCACTGTGGAGAAGGTAATCCCGGCTATCACGAAGACTGTCAGTCGCCGTGTGGTCAAGGAACCAGCTCGCACCGTCGAGAAGGTCATTCCAGCTGTCACGCAAATGCGTCAGCGCCGTGTTGTTAAGACACCGGCCTCGACACAAGAGCGGACAATCCCGGCCGTCACGAAGCAGATTACGCGTCGTGTCGTTGACCAGCCAGCTTCAACAGTTGAAAAGGTCATTCCGGCAATTACCAAGCAGGAAACACGCCGCATCGTTAAGACACCGGCCCGAACAGTTGAGAAAACCATCCCAGCTGTGACCAAGACGGTGAGCCGCCGCGTTGTGAAAACACCGGCTTCAACGACTGAGCGTGTTATCCCGGCTGTGACCAAATTGGAAACGCGCCGTGTGATCAAAACGCCGGCACGGACTGTCGAAAAGGCTATTCCAGCCGTCACAAAGACTGTTAGCCGCCGTGTTGTTAAGACACCGGCCCAGACTCGTGAAAAAGTCAATCCGGCTATCACTAAGCAGGAAACCCGCCGCGTTGTTAAAACTCCGGCTCGGACTGTTGAGAAAGTCATCCCAGCTGTCACTAAGCAGGTTTCACGACGTGTCGTGAAGACCCCTGCCCGGACAACTGAGCGGGCTATCCCGGCTGTAACCAAGCAGGAAACACGCCGCCGGATTAAAACACCGGCACGGACCGTTGAGAAAACGATCCCGGCTGTGACCAAGCAGGTTACGCGCCGCGTCGTGAAAACACCGGCTTCTACAGTTGAAAAAGTCATCCCGGCCATAACCAAGATGGAACAGCGCCGTGTCATTAAGACACCCGCTCGGACTGTCGAAAAGGTTATCCCGGCTGTGACCAAGACGGTGACACGACGTGTCGTGAAAACACCGGCTCGGACTGTTGAGAAGGTTATCCCGGCTGTCACTAAGGTGGAAACACAGCGTGTCGTTAAGACCCCTGCCCGTACGGTTGAGAGAACAATCCCAGCTGTAACCAAGCAGATTTCACGCCGTGTGGTTCAGACGCCAGCGTCAACAACTGAGCGGACGATCCCAGCCATCACTAAGCAGGAAACGCGCCGTATCGTTAAGACACCGGCTCGGACAGTTGAGAAAACAATCCCAGCTGTGACCAAACAGATTTCCCGCCGTGTTGTTAAGACACCGGCTCGGACATCTGAGCGGACTATCCCAGCTGTGACCAAGTTGGAAACTCGCCGCGTGGTGAAAACACCAGCTCGCACCGTCGAGAAGGTTATTCCAGCTGTGACCAAGACTGTTAGCCGCCGCATCGTGAAAACACCGGCTCGTACCTCTGAGAGAACGATCCCGGCCGTCACGAAGCAGGAAACGCGTCGCCGGATTAAGACTCCAGCTCGGACTATCGAGAAAGTCATACCGGCCGTCACGAAGACGATCAGCCGTCGTGTGGTTAAGACACCCGCTCAAACTCAAGAGCGTGTTGTCCCAGCCGTCACACAGCAGATCACTCGTCGTGTTGTGAAAAATCCGGCTCGAACAACGGAGAAAGTCATACCGGCTGTCACCAAGCTCGAGACTCGCCGTGTTGTTAAGACACCGGCGCGGACTTCAGAGCGGACTATCCCGGCTATCACGAAGCAGGAAACCCGCCGCGTGGTGAAAACGCCAGCTCGGACCGTCGAGAAAACCATCCCGGCAGTTACCAAGCAGGTATCACGCCGTGTGGTTAAGACGCCGGCCTCAACTCAAGAGCGGACTATCCCGGCCGTCACGAAGACGATTACACGTCGTGTCGTGAAAACACCGGCTCGGACCGTTGAGAAGGCTATCCCGGCTGTGACCAAGACCGTAAGCCGTCAGGTTGTTAAAGACCCTGCACGGACTATCGAGAAGGTCATTCCGGCTGTCACTCAAACGATTAGCCGCCGTGTTGTTAAGACACCGGCTTCTACAGTCGAGAAGGTCATCCCGGCCGTCACGAAGACTGTCAGCCGCCGTGTTGTTAAGACACCAGCTCGAACGTCTGAGCGGACTATCCCGGCAGTGACTCAGACAGTTTCAAGACGTGTTGTTAAGACACCGGCTCGGACTGTCGAGAAAACTATCCCGGCTGTAACCAAGACGGAAACACGCCGCCGGATTAAGACACCGGCTCGGACTGTCGAGAAAGTCATCCCGGCTGTTACCAAGCAGGTAACGCGCCGTGTTGTTGACAGACCGGCAGCTTCGCAAGAGCGGGTCATCCCAGCCGTTACGAAGACGATTACTCGTCGCGTACCGGACGGTGTGCCGCAAATGCAACGCCGCGTCATTCCAGCTGTTTATGACACCGTCGAAGTGACCAGATTGGCCGAACCGGCTCGCACGGAAACAATCGTAATTCCTGCTGAGTTTGGAACTATCGAGAAGCGGACACCGATCACACCTGAGAAGGTTGAGTGGCGTCAGGTTCTTTGTGAAGCCAATGCAACCACAACGGTGATCTCTGCTATCCAGCGCGCGCTGAAGACAGAAGGCTACTACACAGGTGCCATTGATGGCCGCCTGGGTCAGCAGACTTACTCTGCAGTCGAGCGTTACCAGAGTGCAAATGGTCTATCGACCGGTGGTCTGACACTGACAACAGTCGAAAGACTGGGTGTTGACTGGCGCTCAATGGTTAGCGGTTCTGGCGGAACATTCTCCGGTTCCATCGGTTCTACCGGTAGCGGGTTCCCAAGCACGGGCACCTTCTCTGGTGGACAGACAGTAACTGTTGGCGGTTCCAGCTACACAATCACCAGTTCCGGTCAGGTTCTGAGCAGCTCAGGTGCCGTTATCGGTAGCGTAGACGGAAGCGGTAACATCGTTACGACTTCCGGACAGGTTATCGGACGTGTATCCGGCTTCTCTGGCGGTGGCGGTTCACTCGGTGGTGGTTCACTCGGCGGCGGCGCAGCAGGCGCAGCTTCTGGTGCCCTGTCATCCGGTGGCGGTTCATCATTAAGCCTCGGCAGCGCCGGTGGTTACTCACTCCGTGCAGACGGGTCAGTGGTTAGCTCAACCGGTACTGTTATCGGCCGCGTCGATGGCAGCGGAAACATTGTGAACTCCGCTGGTCAAATCATCGGACGCTGGATCGGCAACTAAGCCAAACCAAAACTAAATTTTCACCCGCGCCCTATTCGGCGCGGGTTTTTTCTTGGAAGCGATTGATAAAATCCGCCCAAGGATTTTTTTCGGAGCCGTTGACTTTATTTAGCGCCTCTGTATATAGACCGACGAATTGGCCGCCATGACTCGCGCGTAAGAAGCTCACGAGATTAAACAGCGGCCTCAATTATTTTCAAAAGCTCACAACGGGCAATAAAAAAGCAAGGAAAACAAATGTTTGCAGTCATACAGACAGGCGGTAAACAATATAAAGTCGCCAAGGACGATATTATTATCGTTGAAAAGCTCGACGCCGAAGAAGGCAAGACAGTCTCTTTCAAGGACGTATTAGCTTGCGGCGAAGGCGCCAAAGTTAAAATCGGTGAGCCGATGGTAAAAGGCGCTGAAGTCAAGGGCGAAGTCCTAGAACAGCGTAAAGGCGATAAGGTTATTGTATTCAAAAAGAAACGCCGCCAGACCTATCGCCGTAAGCGTGGCCATCGTCAGAATGAGACGGTCGTCAAAATCACGTCGATTAAAGGCTAAGTCAGGCAGGCAGGAGATAGAAGATGGCACATAAAAAAGCAGGTGGTTCATCCAATAATGGCCGCGACAGTGCTGGCCGCCGCCTCGGCGTCAAGAAATTCGGCGGTGAAGCCGTCATTCCTGGAAATATTATTGTCCGTCAGCGCGGAACAAAATTCTTCCCGGGTACAAATGTTGGCATGGGCAAGGACCACACGCTATTCGCTCTGACTGAAGGCAAAGTCGAGTTTGCGACTAAACGCAATCAACGAACATATGTGTCTGTGGCGCCGCTTGCCAACGCCGCAGAATAGCGACCTACAAGATAAACAGGTCGCAACCGCGATCTGATAAAGCAGGGAAATCGGATCGCCGGTTTCCCTTCTTTTTTCCCTGCATGTGGAGGCAACTATGCGGGATATAATACGCACTCAGCGTTTAATTTTACGCACGCTGAAAGTAAGCGATGCCGCGCGCTATTCGGCTCTAGTCAGTGACTGGGATATTGCTAAAATGACTGGCAGTCTTCCCTTCCCACTCCCACTCATTTCTGCGGAAATTAAAATTGAAATGCTGTTATCTCGAAAACGCCGCGGATTAGCTTTTCCCTATGCGATGACTGAAAACGGCGATGACCTTATTGGCGTCATGGATGTTTTCAGGCGCCGCAGTGATAGTGCCTATGAACTCGGCTACTGGGTTGCCCGCGACCATTGGGGCAAAGGATATGCCTCGGAGGCGGCTATTACCGTCATGAACGAGGTTAGCAGTCATTTGGGTATATCGCGCTTTGTCGCGGGCGTCTTTGCCGATAATCCAGCCTCTATGCGGGTACTCGAAAAAATCGGATTTAAGAAAACGGGCAGCGAAGGCGGTTATTTTTCCATGGCTCGTCTCAAACATGCGGAAAGCATTGGCTTTGAATTAGATATGAACAGCCAAACACCTAATGACTTGCAAACAGGTCTAACCCGCCGCATAGACGCCCTTTAGAGAGAGTCATGAAGTTTCTGGATCAGGCAAAAATCTTTATTCGCTCCGGAAATGGCGGTGCAGGATGCGTTTCGTTTCGCCGCGAAAAGTATATCGCTCATGGCGGTCCAAATGGCGGAGACGGCGGTAAGGGCGGTGATGTCTGGGCTGTTGCGACGCGCGACCTCAACACGCTCATAGATTATAGATATAAACAGCATTTCAAGGCCGGCACGGGAACTCACGGTATGGGCCGCGACCGCACTGGCGCTGGCGGCGCGGACATAGAGCTTAAAGTGCCTGTAGGAACCCAAATCTTTGATACCGACACGGACAACCTGCTGGTGGATCTAACTGAAGATGGTCAGCGCGCACTACTCGCCAAAGGCGGCAATGGAGGTTGGGGTAATGCCCGTTTTAAATCCTCTACTAATCAAGCGCCGCGGCAGGCTAATCCGGGCGAAACCGGAGAAGAACGCTGGGTTTGGTTGCGTCTCAAGCTCATCGCTGACGCGGGACTGGTCGGGCTGCCGAACGCAGGAAAATCAACATTCCTCTCGACAGTAACAGCGGCGAAACCCAAAACGGCAGATTATGCCTTTACGACCCTGCATCCGCATCTCGGCGTGGTCAGTCTGGGCACAACGGAGCGTTTTGTGCTTGCCGATCTGCCGGGCTTGATTGAAGGGGCCAGTGAAGGCGCAGGCCTAGGACATAAATTTCTAGGGCATGTCGAGCGCTGCGCCGCCATTTTGCACCTTGTGGACGGGACGGCGCTGGACCCGGCCGAAAACTACCGCGTTATAAGAAATGAACTTGTCAATTACGGCGCAAATCTCGAAGATAAGCCGGAAATTGTCGCCCTAACCAAGTGTGATGCCATGCCGCCGGATATGATTGCTGATGTTTGCGGCCTACTCGAAGCCGAATGCGGACAAAGACCGCTGGCGATATCCAGCGTGTCTCAATCCGGGCTCAACCCTCTCTTGTCCGCAGCTTTTCAGCATGTGGAACAAAGGCGCGCAAACGAAGAAGCCGCCAGAGAACACAAACGTAAACTTGAAGCTTTGGAACGCGGCGAGATCGACGAAATCGGATCATGGTCGCCTTAAATCCATTTCGAAAATGCCAAAAACTGGTCATCAAAGTTGGATCTGCGCTTCTCGTTGATCCTGCTTCCGGACAATTATGCTCCGAATGGCTCAGAAGCTTGTGTTCAGACATCCATATGCTTCGAGAAAAAAACGTCTCTGTTGTGCTGGTCTCGTCCGGAGCTATTGCCATCGGAAAATCCCGGTTAAATCAATGGGATAAAAAGCTGTCTTTATCTGAAAAACAGGCCTGCGCAGCCGCGGGCCAGGCTTTGCTCACACAGGCTTATGAAGACGCTCTAGCGCCTCACAATATAATGACAGCTCAAATTCTGCTAACGCTAAACGATACGGAAAACCGGCGTCGATGGCTCAATGCTCGGGCCACTCTGGACGCGCTCCTCTCCATGGACGTTGTCCCGATCATCAATGAAAACGATACCGTTGCCACGGACGAAATCCGCTACGGAGACAATGACCGACTGGCCGCCCGAACAGCTCAAATGGTGGGGGCAGACACTCTCATTTTATTGTCCGATATAGACGGGCTTTATACGTCCGATCCACGGCAAGACGACAAAGCTGCCCATATTCCTATCATCGAGGCTATCACAGAAGATATCCTACAAATGGGCGGCGGCGCTAATAAAAATACCGCTATGGGTTCTGGCGGAATGGCGACGAAGTTGTCAGCGGCTGAGATTGCAATCAATGCAGGGTGCCATATGTGTATTATGGACGGACGGGCACTTCATCCCGTTCAGAGATTGATTGAAGGCGAACAAACAAGCTGGTTTAAAGCGACGCAAAACCCAAGAGATGCGAGACGGCAATGGATCAGCGGACACTTGAATATTAAAGGCCAAATTGACATAGACGCCGGGGCTGCACAGGCGCTGAAGTCCGGCCGCAGCCTTCTAGCCGTCGGCATAACAAAAGTTCATGGAAGTTTTCAGAAAGGCGATACCGTGAGCATATGCGGGCCAGAAGGCGAAAACCTCGCACAAGGCCTTATCGGATATAATGCCGAAGATATGCGAAAAATTATTGGAAAGAACAGTCAAGAAATAGCCAACATACTGGGTTATGACTACGGAATTCCCAGCGTACACCGGGACAATATGGTAATGAAAAACTAATGTCGGATTTACTTGATAATCAGCTGAAAACAATCGGGAATAATGCTCGCGCGGCGGCGCGCCAAATGATGTTGGCCGATGCTGAAGACAAGCGTTTCGCGCTCACCAGTATCGCCGCAAAGATCCGGTCTTCTGCAGCTAATATTCTTAAGGCAAACGAAGAGGACCTGAATTCGGGACAGCAAAAAAAACTCTCGCCAGCCATGCTTGACCGCCTTGCCCTCGACACGTCTCGCATCGAAAGCATGGCAGCCAGTATAGACGACATAGCGCGTATGGATGACCCGGTCGGCGACATTGAAAAAACATGGGAGCAGCCCAATGGCCTGCGGTTTTCAAAGGTTCGCATCCCTATAGGGGTCATCGGGATGATTTATGAGAGCCGTCCAAATGTAACAGCCGACGCAGGCGCGCTTTGCCTTAAATCCGGCAATGCCTGTATTTTGCGCGGCGGGTCCGAGGCCTTTCATTCCAATCAGGCAATCTACAAAGCCATCACTTTTGGCCTAAATGAATCAGCTCTTCCCAATCACGCAATTCAGCTCATCCCGACAACGGACCGATCCGCGGTTGGGCATTTACTCGGCGGTTTGGATGGCAATGTAGATATGATCATACCCAGAGGCGGCAAAGGGCTGATTTCGCGCGTCCAAACAGATGCCAGAGTTCCGGTTCTGGCTCACCTGGAAGGCCTTTGTCATACTTATATACATGAGAAGGCGGATTTTGATATGGCAAAGGAAATTGTCCTTAACGCCAAACTTCGCCGAACCGGTGTCTGCGGGTCCACCGAAACCTTGTTGGTCGACGATAATATCGCCGCAAGCTTTTTGCCGCAAATGATTGATTTATTAATAGAAAATGGATGCGAAATTCGCGGAGACGATAAATCCCGAACGATAACGCCTTCGATCCTTGCGGCCAAAGACAGTGATTATTTCACGGAGCATCTCGCCCCTGTTTTGAATTTGAAAATCGTTGATAATCTCGGCGGTGCCATCAGCCATATAAACCATTATGGAAGTGGTCACACAGACTCCATTATTACCGAGGACCCGAAGGTTGCGGCAAGTTTTCAAACGGCCGTTGATAGCGCCATCGTTATACATAATGCCTCGACACAATTTGCCGATGGCGGCGAGTTCGGATTTGGCGCCGAAATCGGAATTTCCACCGGACGCCTACATGCCCGCGGCCCCGTAGGCGCAGAGCATCTGACGACATATAAATACCTGGTCCATGGTAGCGGGCAGATACGTCCGAAATGAGTTATGAAGGACTTTCCGTTGGCCTTTTTGGGGGCTCGTTTAATCCGGCTCATGCCGGACATATGCATGTGGCTAGAGCAAGCCAGCGCGCCCTGAATTTGGACCAAATTTGGTGGATGGTCAGCCCGCAAAACCCTTTAAAGCCCAAGCAGCCCAGCTACGCTTCGCGAGTTGCAACGGTAAAGGCACTGGGCCTGCCCTATTCCATGAAGATTTCCCACATGGAAAGCCTATTTGAAACGCAGTACACGGTTGATACACTTCTAAAAGCCAAAGCAAGCTGGCCCCGGACAAATTTTGTTTTTCTGATCGGCGCAGACAATCTTTCGCAATTGCCGCAGTGGAAAGGATGGAAAACCATAATGTCGACCATCCCTGTTGCCGTTATCGCCCGTCCAGGGAAAGGCTATTCGGCCATTCGGTCCAGACTGGGTAAAGTTGCGCAAGTTTATCAAGATTGCCGCCTTCCAGAAAATCAGGCCGATGCGCTCAAATTCTGTAAAGCTCCGGCCTGGTGTTATCTCACACCGCCAATGAATTCATTGTCTTCTTCTGCCATCCGCGCCCAACGACAAAATCTGGGAGTGGATCGGTAGTGGATTCGTAAGACTTTTCATGCTACCATGCCTTGTCAGAACGTAATGGAGAAAATCCTGACTAAAACAATGCCTGCAAGTTCCAAACAGGAGCTTACCGAGGACGACCAAACCCGGATCGTCACGGACCTCGTCCTAAAAGTTCTGGACGAAAACTCAGCCCAAGACACCATAACCATAGATATTAAAGGCAAATCATCCGTCGCGGACATGATGATTGTGACCTGTGGCCGATCCAACAGGCATGTCGGAGCTTTGGCAGACTATGTCATCAAAGAGCTGAAAGAGAAGGATCACATTCCTCTGGGCGTTGAAGGGCAAACCGGCAATGACTGGGTTTTAGTGGATATAGGTGATGTCATATTGCATATATTCCGCCCCGAAGTCCGGGCCTTTTATAATCTTGAAAAAATCTGGTCCGTTCCCCTGCCGGAGGCCGTCCAGCGCGCTTCAGATACATCGTTTCAGCCTGAATGAAACTTGTCATCCGCGCCGGCGGAATAATTCGGGCTTGCCCGGAACGGGATTTAATCGACGAATATATCAAGCGCGCCAATGGTCTAACCGCTCGCTGTGGATTCCTGGCATTAGCCGAGGAAGAAATTGATCTCAAAAAATGCCGAAATAGATCAGAAGCCACGGAGAAAATCTTCTCCGGTATTGGAACCACGTCTAAACTCATCATTCTGGATGAAAAAGGCAAAGGTCAGACGTCCCGGGATATTTCGAAAAGCCTGCTTTCGGCTCAGCAGGACGGTATCGCCGCATTTATTTTGGCCATTGGCGGCGCCGACGGTTTTGACCCACAGCTCATTCCCGGTCATGCGCAGAAATGGTCATTTGGCCCGCAAACCTGGCCTCATAAACTCGTCCGGGTAATGGCTGCCGAACAAATGTATCGCGCCCTGTCTATTTTAGCAGGCTCGCCTTATCATCGGGATTGATTCTTCGGATAAGACCCATGCCTCGATTATTCGCTTTGCCATTTCTGCTCTTTTTTGTCGGCGCACCGTCTATGGCGCAGGATGTCGATCCATCTCGCCTGGAAGACCTAAAGGACAAAGCAGCAGCGGAAAAATCCCTTGAAGCAGACATAAAGGTCAAAAAAGACAAGGTGAAAAACGAAATCTCGGTTTTGTCCCGTGACGTTCGCAACATGTCATCAAAATTGTCAAACTTGGAAACGCAGCAAGACAAAATCCTTTCCGAGCTCGAAGGCCTAAATCAGCAACGGGGCATAATTGCAGATAACATCGGCGAGCGTAAAAAATCAGTCACACAACTGCTTTCGGCCTTACAGCGCATCGAGAGCAATCCACCGCCTGCCCTTGCCGTCAGCCCCAATGACGCCGCAAATGCGTCCAGGGCCGGTATACTTATGGCCGGTTTAACGGATCAACTCTCCGGCAAAGTCAAAACTTTGCAACGTCAACTGGAAGACCTGAATACGGTGGAAGCCGAAATAGAAACGCAGCAATCAAAATTGGCGGAAAACAAAAAATCAGTATCGGCGAGAAAAAATCAAATCGAATCCAAAGTAAAAGAAAAAAATGCACTGGAGCGATCTTTAAGCGCGGATTACGCTGCCGCCCAGAGCCGCCGAAAGGCATTAGCAGCGGAAGCCGAAAGCCTGCAGGACCTTATCGATCAGCTCGAGCGCAAATCTCGGGATGTCGTCCCGCGTATCAAGCCTGATCCCAATGCCCCTGATCCGCAGCCTGAAGATAGCAGAGAAAATGAATCATCTAATCCCGTAACATTTGCGGCGGGCGATCTTAGGTTTTCGGCATCCAAAGGCCGCCTTCACACGCCTGTTTCAGGCAAACTTCGTAAACGTTACGCCTCCAGCCATCCAGGTATCACCATAGACACCAAACAGGGAACGCAGGTTTGGGCACCCGCTGCCGGCCGAGTTGAATTTGCAGGGGCGTTCAAAAATTATGGTCAGGTGGCCATATTAAATGTGGGCGATGGATATTATGTGCTGCTGACTGGACTTGGCCGCGTTCTCGTCCAAAGTGATTCTGATGTTTCTGCAGGCGACCCCGTAGGATTAATGCCTGTTAATTCGTCATCTAACGAAAAATTGTATATCGAAGTCAGGAAAAATGGGTCTACCATTGATCCAGTCCCCTGGTTCGGCACTACATTTGCACCTGCAAAAGGATAATTTTTTTGCTAGCGCGTTTTTATGTTGGCCGATAGATTGTCCGTAAGGAGAAAAGAATGAAATATATTTTACCGTCATTGGGAGCCGTCGCTGCAACCGCTTTGTTTGCGTTTTCAAGTGTCTCTCACACGGCCGTTGCAAAAGACAATTCTCGTGCAGATACGTTTAAACAGCTTGAGCTGTTTGCGGATGTCCTAGCTCGGGTTCGCAACGAATATGTTGTCGACGTTGAAGACGCAGAGCTGATCGAAGGGGCCATGAACGGAATGCTGCAATCCCTCGACCCGCATTCCAGCTATATCAACGCCGAACAATTTAAAAACATGCAAACAACGACCAGCGGTGAATATGGCGGGCTGGGTATGGAAGTCACTTTTGAATCGGGAGCCGTAAAAGTCGTCGCTCCTATCGATGATAGCCCTGCTAAGGAAGCCGGGATTGAGGCCGGAGATTACATCACAGAAATTGACGGTGAAAGTATCTTGGGCGTTTCCTTGAGCGAAGCGGTAGAGCGCATGCGCGGCAAGCCGGGAGAACCCATTACAATAACTGTCATTCGCGGCGACCAGGATCCGTTGGAATTTGACCTCGTCAGAGCCGTGATTAAATCGCGTGCCACAAAGTGGGAAGTCAAGGACGGTATGGGATATCTTCGAATTCCGCAGTTTAATGAAAAAACCTATGAAACACTGGATTCGGCCATAAAAGCTCTGCGCAATGAGATGGGCGGTAAAATCCCGGGAATTGTTCTAGATCTTCGCGGAAATCCCGGCGGATTACTGGACCAATCTATCAAAGTCAGCAGCGCATTTTTAGATGGCGGCGAAGTTGTTTCGACACGGGGCCGTAAAGCTGACGATGTTAGTCCCTATTCCGCCAAAAAAGGGCAATTAGCGAAAGGCATTCCGCTTGTCGTTCTGATCGACGGCGCTTCAGCGTCAGCATCTGAAATTGTTGCAGGCGCCGTTCAAGACCGCAATCGCGGACTGGTCATCGGCATGACATCATTTGGCAAAGGCAGCGTGCAGGCCGTCATTCCTCTGCGCGGCGGCCGCGATGGGGCTTTGCGATTGACCACTCAAAAATACTACACACCATCTGGACGTTCTATTCAGGGTACAGGCATTACGCCTGATATTTCCATTGCCGCACGGCCGGATGATGGCAAAGGAAGTAACGGGATTTCGGAGTCAGATCTTCCCAATTCTATTCAGAATGAGTTGGCCTCTGAAAATGAGGAGCCGGAAATAGTTATTGAATACCCACCGGAAGGCTTTAGCGAAGATGGCGATTATCAGCTTGATCGCGCCATTCAAATCCTGAAAGATGGTAGCTACAGCACAAAACTTGCCGAGTTAAAATAAGAACAAATTTCGCATGAATTTTTTCCGACAGCTATTAATTGCAATCATATTTGCATTGCTCTTTTCTGGAGCGTTTACAGCATCCGCTCAGGACAATAAAAAAGATAATCAAAGGGCCGAAGATCTGGCCATGCTCGAGCAGCTTGATTTATTTGCTGAAGTATTTTCGGTCGTTCGCGAGAATTATGTGGAAGAAGTCACCGATGCGGAATTAATGGACGGTGCGCTAAACGGGGCGCTCAGCTCCCTTGACCCGCACTCCAGCTACCTTCCGAAAGAAGACCATCAGGAACGTCAGAAAAATGCACGCCGTGAATATGGCGGCCTGGGAATCGAGGTAACTCTGGAGAACGGTTTGGTAAAGGTCAACTATGCCATTCCAGAAGGTCCGGCCGATAAGCAAAACATTAAGCGCGGAGATTTCATTACCGCCGTCGAAGGCGAAAAAGTACTGGGCAAAACACTTGATGACGCAGTCGCAGGAATGCGGGGACTGGCCGGTGACCCCATAACAGTCACCGTTTTGTCGCCTGACAACACAACACGCGATGTAACCGTTATTCGAGAAAAGGTTTTTGGCCGCGCTGTCCGGCACCGGGTCGAGGATGGTGTCGGCTATATCTATATTGAGTCGTTTAACCACCCACGGCTGACGACAGACGTCAAATCGGCTGTTGAGGATCTCGAAACCGAAATGGGCGGCCGCATTCCGGGACTTATCATTGATGTTCGGAGTAACCCCGGCGGCCGTGTCGACCAGGTTGTCAATGTAACTGGATATTTTCTAGATGGCGGCGAAGTGTTTTCCTCGCGCGGACGAGAGCTGGAAATGACCAAGCGATATCATGCCGAACAAGGCGAATTACTGCCAAATGTTCCTATCGTTGTATTGATCAACAGCCAATCTGCATCTGCAGCCGAAATTATTGCCGGGGCACTCCAGGATCGAAATCGGGCCATGGTTGTTGGCCGAAGGTCCTTTGGCAAAGGCTCGGTGCAGTCCATTATGCCTGTTAAGCTGGAAGGCGCTCTTCGCTTAACCACAGAGCGCTATTATACGCCCTCTGGAAGATCCATTCAGGGCCTTGGCATCATGCCGGATTTATTGGTGTCAGCCAGCCCTGAAAGCGAAACAACGAGAAAGCGCTTTCGAGAAGTGGATTTGAAGAATGCTCTGGGCGTTACAGAAGCCGGCAAGTTTGAAGAAAATTACGATAAAATGATATTCCCGCCGGACGATTGGGAAGAAGGCGAGGACTTTCAGCTCAATCAAGCCATCAAACTCGTGAAAAGTCCGGAGCTCAAATCTAAACTGGCGAGTAAAAACATACCGGTAAGGTCACCATAAAATTTACGACCTATTTAGAGTTAACGCGCTATAAACCATAACGATTAACAAGAAAGACGGGACATCGGGGAGTATGGACAGTTCGGAAACATTCCAAAACGGTTCCATGAATGTCGTTAGGCGGGAAACCGCTGAGCCGCCGTCAGTGGTTTCGCACGCTGTCAGAGCCTTCCTCTTCTTATTTATTGCGATCGCGGTTATCTGGGTCGGATACAAAACTCTGGGAAATGAAAAAGACGCCATCGCTACGGGTGTCGTGGAAATCGAAGCAGCCCCCCTACCCGCTGCCTCAGACAATCTTGCAGGCAATGGGACAGACCTGCCGGACCTTCTGGTAGAAATTCCTGAAGGGGCTAACCCAACCGAACGATTAGACGCGCTCGGAAACCCGAAAAGCGCGCCTACAGTGGATAATTTAGCTGGCAACATTCCTCAGCAACCTGTTGAAACTATTGCTAATATCCAGCCTGTTCCTACTGGTCCCAAAACCATATTAATCGATGGAAAGCCCATTGAAGGTGGCGGGGCGTTCCCAACAAATGCTCTGCCGCGCGCTCCCTTTGCAGACATCACTAGAAACAGCCCCTTTGGGCCTATGCCGACAATTTCAGCAACTGGAAAAAAGGCAGTGCAACGCTATGCCCGCCCTTTTACAGCGACCGCGGGAAAATCTCAGGTCGCAATTGTTATCGGCGGCCTTGGCATAGACAGGAACTTGACCCGCCGGATTATCAATGAGCTACCGCCAGAAGTCACACTTTCATTCGCGGCCCATACAAATGGCCTGCAAACCTGGGTGCACCAAGCCAGAGAACGCGGTCATGAAGTAATTATTGAGCTCCCTATGGAAGGTTACAATTTTAATCCAGCTGAGCCGGGGGCAGGCCGAGCGCTCAAAGCTGATTCTACGGCGGCAACAAATATTAGAAATCTCGACTGGCTTCTCAGCAGGGCTCAAGGCTACTTTGCCGTTACCAATTACAATGGCGACCGCCTTATGGACAATCAGTCCTCTATGCTGCCGGTATTGCAACATCTGGCCAATTCCGGCTTAGGGTTTATATATGACGGCTCAAATAGCAGCACGCCACTGGGCGGCTTGGCTGCCAGTACTGGTATCCCCTATGAAAAAGCTTTCTCGATCATTGATAGACAATCGGACCTTGGGCTTATTCGATCTGAATTGGCGACGCTCGAAGCGGCCTCTTCTGGCTCTGCTCAGATCGGCGTCGGCTTTGCCCTGCCGGAAACCTTTATGACCGTTAAAAACTGGGTTGGTACATTGGACGCCAAGGGCATGGAACTGGCCCCTGCTTCATATGTTTTAAACAGATAGTCCATGACGTCCCCCAAATGGGAAAGTCATCTATACCGACCTTGCGTCGGCACGGTCATTTTCAACCGTGAAGGACAGGTTTGGCTCGGCAGACGAAAAGGTCAATCCGGTCCCTATCAGTGGCAATTTCCTCAAGGCGGCATAGACCCGGGCGAAACACCTGAATATGCGGCTATCCGAGAAACCGAAGAAGAAACAGGGATTTCAGTCCAACATCTAAGTCCGCTGGGCCAGGCAGAACAGGAATTATTTTATGATTATCCGGCCGATATCGCCAAAAACCCGCGAACTGCGAAATGGAAAGGACAAAGACAAAAATGGTTTGCTACCCGGTTTCGGGGGGAAGCCTCAGATGTCAACCTGAAAGCCCACCTTCCTCAGGAGTTTTCGGAATGGCGGTGGGGCGAACTGTCAGAGACCCCTGAACTCATCGTACCGTTTAAACGCAAAGTCTATGAACATCTGATCATCGAATTTGCGCCCTATGCAAACCCCGTAAATTAGCTTAGGGCGCGCTCAAATGACAAATTCGGCCACAGATATCCGGGCGATCAGTTTTGTTCTGGTTGCTGTGATGATTAATGCCATTGGCTTTGGGATTATAATTCCTGTATTGCCGGATCTGGTTCGCGATCTGCTCCCGGCATTACCCGAATATAAACTTGGCCGTTATATGGCCGGCATGACCATGATTTTCGCAGTCATGCAGTTTATTTTTATGCCTATCATTGGCGCACTATCGGACGCTTACGGGCGCAGACCCGTCATGTTGCTTTCGCTGTTTGGACTGGCAATTGACTATTTTATCATGGGATTTGCGCCCGTTATTGCCGTGGTTTTCTTGGGCCGCGGAATCGCGGGGGCATTCGGCGCCACATTTTCGACGGCCAATGCCTATATGGCAGACGTGAGTCCTCCCGAAACCCGCGCCCAAAACTTTGCCCTTGTCGGCGCAGCATTCGGTGTGGGTTTCATGATCGGCCCGGCTATTGGCGGAATACTCGGCGATCCTGATAAAATCCTTGGAGAACTTGCCGGTCCCCGTCTTCCCTTCTTTGTGGCCGGCGCTATCGCTATGCTCAATGTGGCCTTTGGATTATTTGTGCTTCCTGAAACTCTCAAGGAAGAAAACCGGCGCCCGTTTAAATGGGCTCGGGCGAACCCTCTTGGATCCCTCAGGGCCCTGCGCAATGTCCCCAACGCCAAGGGCCTGATATTCGTCTTATTTCTTCTCGCGGCGGCACACACGGTCTACCCAACCACTTACACTATCTCAACGGAAACCAAACTTGGCTGGACGTCCGGAGACGTCGGATACTCCTTACTCGCATTCGGGATAGCCAGTTTCGCGGTACAAGGCGGGTTGATCCGCGTGGTTCTGCCCAAAACCGGTCTGTTTTTTGGCGCCATAATCGGCATGATCGCCGCGATTATTGCTTACCTGGGCATGGGACTGGCGAACGCGGGCTGGATGATCTACGCCATGGGACCGTTTGCTGCCTTGGCCGGGTTTTACAATCCTGCCCTCAACAATATGATGTCGAGCCGGGTTTCCGCTTCAGAACAGGGTGAACTCCAAGGCGCTATTGGGGCTGCGCAAGGCTTGGCGCTGATTTCCGGACCTCTGATTATGGGACCTGCTTTTGAGGTTTTTGCGAAGGAAGGCACCAGCTATTACGAACCGGGCGCCCCGTTTATAGCTGCCTTCGCCCTGTCCGTTATAGCCATGGGAACGTTCTTTTTAATTACCACTAAAGAAGACAGAGTATGGGCTCTGCCGACTAGCCAGCAATAAGTGCGGTCAATCCGTCGATATTTTGCTGAGCGGCTAAAGCGGCTTCGCCTTCGAGGTTTCCGATGGCAGCGTTAGCCGCCTCTAGTTCAGCTTTTAGCTCTTCTTTATCCAGATCTGTCATGGCTACGGCTTTTTCCGCCAAAACCGTCAGGCCCTCCGGCGTAACGTCTGCAAATCCGCTTTGCACAAAATAATATGTTTGGCCCCCGTCCGCGTAAACAGAAAGCGCCCCGGTTCGAATAGCCGCCATAAGCGGTGAATGATCGGGGAAAATTCCCAGATCACCCTCAGTGCCGGGGATGTCAACCTGGTCGACCTCGCCGGAGAATAATTCGCGCTCGGGCGAAACCAGAGAAAAGTGGAGCTTGTCAGCCATTGTTTTTATGCTGCCTCAGCTGCCATTTTAGCGGCTTTTTCGATCACATCTTCAATGCCGCCGACCATATAAAAAGCCTGTTCAGGCAAGTGATCATATTCGCCATTGACCAATCCTTTAAAGGAGCGAACCGTATCTTCCAGTGGCACCTGAATACCCGGTGATCCTGTAAAAATCTCAGCAACATCAAAGGGTTGCGAGAGAAACTTCTCAACCTTTCGGGCACGGGCCACGGTTGTCTTATCTTCTTCAGATAGTTCGTCCATACCCAGAATGGCAATGATGTCTTGAAGGGATTTATAGCGCTGCAAGATTTCCTGTGTGCGGCGGGCGACTTCATAGTGCTCCTGCCCAACCGTTTTAGGCTCCAGAATACGCGATGTTGAATCGAGCGGGTCCACAGCCGGGTAAATACCTTTTTCAGAAATCGCCCGGTTCAGAACGGTCGTCGCATCAAGGTGAGCAAACGACGTTGCGGGCGCCGGGTCGGTAAGGTCATCGGCCGGCACGTAAATGGCCTGAACGGACGTAATCGACCCTTTATTGGTTGAAGTAATACGCTCCTGCATTTGGCCCATTTCTGTTGCCAGTGTCGGCTGATATCCAACAGCAGAAGGAATACGGCCAAGCAGGGCAGACACTTCGGAACCCGCCTGCGTGAAGCGAAAGATATTGTCGACAAAGAACAGAACGTCCTTACCTTCTTCGTCGCGGAAATACTCGGCCTGAGACAGTCCGGTTAGTGCAACACGGGCGCGGGCGCCGGGAGGCTCATTCATCTGACCGTAAACAAGTGTGGCCCGGCTCTCGCCTTCCAGATCAATCACGTTAGATTCCTGCATTTCGTGGTAGAGGTCGTTCCCCTCACGAGTTCGCTCACCCACACCGGCAAAGACTGAATAACCGCCAAACAGTTTGGCAATATTGTTGATCAGTTCCATAATCAAAACGGTCTTGCCCACACCGGCACCGCCGAACAGGCCAATCTTACCGCCTTTGGCGTAAGGGCAAAGCAAATCGATCACTTTAATACCAGTCGCCAAAACTTCGGTCTCAACAGCCTGGTCCACAAATGGCGGGGCATCTTTGTGAATAGGCGCTTTCATCTTGGACTTAATCGGCCCGCGTTCATCAATAGGCTCGCCGATAACATTCATAATACGGCCAAGTGTTTCCGGGCCTACAGGCACCGTAATCGGACTACCCAAATCAGTAACAGGCTGTCCGCGAACCAGCCCTTCGGAAGAGTCCATGGCGATTGTTCGTACGGAGTTCTGTCCCAAATGCTGAGCCACCTCGAGTACAAGTCGGTTACCTTGGTTATCGGTTTCAAGCGCGTTCAGAATAGCAGGTAGATCACCTTCAAATTCCACATCGACAACCGCGCCGATTACCTGGGAAATTTTACCTGTGGCTTTTTTCTTCGCCATTTTTCAGTCCTCTCGGTTTTAAAGCGCTTCCGCGCCTGAAATAATTTCAATCAATTCAGATGTAATTTGTGCCTGACGTGTCCGGTTAAACGTGAGCGTTAACCTGTCAATCATATCGCCCGCATTGCGCGTCGCGTTATCCATGGCCGTCATCTTTGACCCCATTTCTCCCGCCTGGTTCTCAAGAAGCGCTGAGAAAATCTGGGTGTTGATGTTGCGCGGTAAAAGCACGCGCAATATGCCTGCCTCGTCGGGCTCGTATGTATAGATGGCGCCTTTGAGGTCCGGGCCGGAGGGCTCAGCCCCCTCTTCCACTTCAATGCCAGCTGCCGCCGGAATGAGTGTTTTTGCGACCGGTTCCTGCGTCATCACATTTTTAAACTGGGAATAAATCAGTTTGCAGACGTCGAACTCACCGGCTTCAAACATGTCGGTAACTTTCTGCCCAATACCCTGTGCGATACCCGCATGGATCTTTTTCTCTTCTTTCAAGGAAATATATTCAACGATATCGCTGCCATAGAGCCGATCCAACTGTTCTTGACCCTTCTTACCGATCAAGAAGAGCTTAACGGTCTTTCCGGCGGTTTTGAGCGCTGTTATCTCTTCGCGGGCCTTACGAATAATATTGGTGTTAAAGCCACCACAAAGTCCGCGGTCCGCTGTCGCCACAACCAAGAGGTAAGTTTCTTCTTTTCCTGTCCCGACAAGGAGCGGCGGCGCATCGCCTGCCCCTTTCATAGAACCAGCAAGATTTGAAATCACATTGCCAATCCGATCAGAATAAGGCCGCGACTTCTCAGCCGCTTCTTGCGCTTTACGCAGCTTCGCCGCTGCAACCATCTGCATGGCACGCGTGATTTTCTGCGTATTCTTGACGCTTCCAATCCGGTTTTTGAGTTCCTTTAATGACGGCATAGCCGTTCTCCTATCCGGCGCTTAAGCCGAAAAGCCTTCCGTGAATTTGTTCAGGGCCGCTTTGAGACGATCCTCAATATCTTCGGTGAGCTTTTTCTCAGAGGCAATATCCGCAAGAATTGAACTGTGCTCATTGTGCAGGTGAGACAGCAAATCTTTTTCATAACGCCCGACATCTTTTACGGCGATACTATCGAGATAACCGCGCGTCCCGGCGTAAATCACGCAAACCTGCTCTTCCACTTGAAGCGGCGAGTACTGGTCTTGCTTGAGAAGTTCGGTCA